>NZ_JBVJLZ010000005.1:0-489124 GCF_055584465.1 Dyella sp. NPDC103356 | reverse complement strand
CTCAATCACTTGCGTCCGATTTCTCGATCCGCTTCGGAACATTTCGTCCCGAGTGAGCCGCCCATATTACATCGTTTTTCCTGTCCGTCAACACCTTCGTGAAGATCAATTTTCAGCGGAGGGTGGAGCAGGAAACCTTCGCGGAGGACGTCTCGTCGAAGGGGTGTGAATCATAGCGCCGGCCGTCATGCCTGTGAAGGGGGGAATGACGATTTTTTTCCATTCGATGACGGTCGAGGCCGACGTTACACTCGCCCGCGCCCTTGCCACTATAGAGAGTGCCCTTGATGAAACGCCTGCCGCTTTCCGTGCCCATCCTTGCCCTGGCTCTTATGGCGGGCTCAGCTCTGGCCGCCAACGCGGCGAAGACACCCAGCGTCGCCCTGCATGGGAAGACCTTTTCGACCGAACTGGCGCTCGATGACGCCGGCCGCGAGCACGGCCTGATGGATCGCACCAGGCTGGCAGCCGATCACAGCATGCTGTTCGTGTTTCCCAATGCCGAAACGCGCTACTTCTGGATGAAGAACACGCTCATCCCGCTGGACATCCTGTATTTCGACAGGGATCGCAAGCTGATCGCGATCGCCGCAGAAGCGCAGCCGTGCAAGGCCGATCCGTGCAAGGTCTATTCGAGTTACGGATCGGCCCGGTACGTACTGGAGCTGGCCGGTGGCGTGGCCAAACAGGCCGGGATTCAGGTCGGCGACGAGTTGACGATCAATGGCGACGTGAGCGGCGCACGCTGATTGGCCGCCGGTGTATCGGCGAGGCCGTGCGTGCATGGCACGCCGACACGATAGGGAATCAACGACTCGGGAAGCAGTTTTTCCAACATGTCCCACTCGTCTTCGAAGGGGATGAACTGCTGCATGGTGTTTGGCTCCTGGTAGTGCACGCCCCCAAAGGCGGGGCGCAGGAGCATAAGAACAGATGCTTAGGGATTCAGAGGTGAAGAAATCGGGCCTTTTACGGGCAAAGCCCGGCATGGCCGGGCCCTGATACGACTTGGACGACGATGCGCGAGCGCGATCAGTCGATTTCGATCATCTCGAAATCTTCCTTGGTCGCACCGCAATCCGGGCAGGTCCAGGTGTCCGGCACATCGGCCCAGCGCGTTCCGGGCGCAATACCTTCGTCAGGCAGACCCTCGGCTTCGTCGTAAATGAAACCGCAAACGACGCACATCCATTTGCGCAGGGTGGTGGTATCGGAGCTAGGACTCATCAGAAAGGGCTTGAATGGCTTAGGGAAAGCGCCATTCTCGCAACTCGCTCGCCGTTGCGAAAGCGCTTTTTCGTCACGGCACCTCAGATTCACACGGGAAGAGACATGCACCCTGTTCGATTTTCCGGCCACGGCCTCTACATCATCACCGACGGCCCCCGCCCCGACCTGCTTGCCGCGACGCGCCAGGCGCTGGAAGGCGGCGCCCGGATACTGCAATACCGCGACAAGACCCGGGATCACGCCCGGCGGCACGAGGAAGCCCTGGCGCTGAAAGCCCTTTGCGCCGAATTCGGCGTGCCGATGATCGTCAATGACGACGTCGCGCTGGCCCATGCCGCGGGCGCCGACGGCGTCCATCTGGGCGAAGACGATGGCGATATTGCTGCCGCGCGAGCAACCCTGGGCGCACAGGCGATCATTGGCGTGTCCTGTTACGACAGCCTCGATCGCGCCCGGGCCATGGCGGCAGCGGGTGCCGATTACGTCGCCTTCGGCGCGTTTTTCCCGTCGCCCACCAAGCCGGATGCCCGCCGCGCTCCACCTGAGCTGTTGCGGCAGAGCGCCGCGCTGAGCGTGCCGCGGGTAGCGATCGGCGGCATCACACCGGACAATGGCGGCGATCTGATCGACGCGGGCGCCGATTACCTGGCCGTGATCTCCGCCGTATTCGGCGCCGACGACGTACGCGCAGCTGCGCGCCGATTTGTCGATCTCTTTCCCCATTCCACGCCTAACGGACCGACCCGATGAGCAGCAACCACGAACTTTTCCAGCGCGCGCAACAACTGATGCCCGGCGGCGTGAATTCGCCGGTACGCGCCTTCAAATCGGTCGGCGGCGAACCGTTCTTTACGGCACGCGCAGACGGCGCCTATCTGTGGGACGTCGAAGGCAAGCGCTATATCGACTACGTGGGCTCGTGGGGCCCGATGATCGTCGGCCACAATCATCCGCATGTGCGCGAAGCGGTAGAGCGCGCCATACGCGACGGCCTTTCGTTCGGCACACCCTGCCCGGCCGAAGTCACCATGGCCGAAACCATCGTCAAACTGATCCCCTCGGTGGATATGGTGCGCATGGTCAATTCGGGTACCGAGGCGACGATGTCGGCGATCCGCCTGGCGCGCGGCGCCACGGGACGCTCGAAGATCGTCAAATTCGAGGGTTGCTACCACGGCCATGGCGATAGCTTTCTGGTGAAAGCCGGCTCGGGCGCGCTCACGTTCGGTGTGCCTACCTCGCCTGGCGTGCCCAAGGAAAATGCCGATCTCACGCTCACCCTGCCCTATAACGATCTGCAGGCAGCCAAAGCACTGTTTGCCGAACACGGCCATGAGATCGCCGGACTGATCATCGAACCGGTTGCGGGCAATATGAACTGCATCCCGCCGGTGGACGGCTATTTGCAGGGCCTGCGTGAGCTGTGCACGCAATCGGGCGCGCTGCTGATCTTCGACGAAGTGATGACCGGTTTCCGTGTGGCGCTGGGCGGCGCGCAGGCGCACTACGGCATCACGCCGGATCTCACCACCTTCGGCAAGATCATCGGCGGCGGCATGCCGGTGGGTGCCTATGGCGGCCGTCGCGACCTGATGGAGCAGGTTGCACCGGCGGGCCCGATCTACCAGGCCGGCACGCTTTCCGGTAACCCGGTCGCCATGGCGGCGGGCCTGGCGATGCTGGAGCTGATCCAGGCGCCGGGCTTCTACGACACGCTGGCTGCGCGCACTCGAGTGCTCACCGATGGCCTGCAGGCGGTCGCCGATGGCGCGGGCGTGCCGTTCAGTGTGAACCGCGTGGGTGGCATGTTCGGCCTGTTCTTTACCGGTGAAACGGTCACCAGCTACGCACAGGCGACCAAAGCGGATACGACACGATTCAATCGCTATTTCCACGGCATGCTGGAGCGCGGGATCTATCTTGCACCCTCGGCCTTCGAAGCCGGGTTTCTATCCAGCGCGCACAGCGATGAGGACATCGCCGCGACTTTGCAGGCATCGCGCGACGTGTTGCAATTGCTCGACAAAGGATAACGACAGAAGGATTTTTCCCATGAACCAGCGCGCGACGCAGTCGGCACTGACGCGATTCAGTCCAGCAAAAGGCGCACCGTGGCGCGCGCATTGGTTCCATATCATCTTCGGCCATGACGACCGTGCCGGACGCGCTTTCGACCTGGCGCTGATCGTCATGATCGTAGGTAGCATCCTCGTGTCGATACTCGACACGGTGGCCAATCTGCACATCGGCTGGAGTCGCGTTTTCTACGCACTGGAATGGCTGTTCACGATCGCCTTCACGATCGAGTTCGGCATGCGCATCGCCGTGGTCAACCGGCCATGGCGCTACATCTTCAGCTTCTTCGGGATCGTCGACCTGCTGGCCGTATTGCCGACCTACCTGAGCCTGTTCTTCATCGGCAGCCAATATCTGGTAGTGATCCGTGCGCTACGCATCCTGCGTATCTTCCGCATTTTGAAATTGACCCAGTACATGGGCGAGGCCGATCTGTTGTGGTCGACGCTCATACGCGCTCGACGCAAGATCCTTATCTTCATCAGCACGATCATGACGCTCGTGGTGATCTTCGGCGCACTGATGTATCTGATCGAAGGACCGGAGAACGGGTTCGACAGCATCCCGCGCTCGATGTACTGGGCCATCGTGACGATGACGACGGTGGGCTTCGGCGATATCACGCCGCACACCACGCTGGGGCAGATGGTGACATCGGTGATCATGCTGGTGGGTTACAGCATTATCGCCGTGCCTACGGGAATCTTTGCGGCGGAGCTGGCGGCGGAGATGCGTTCGAAGCAGGGCTCGCATTGCGCTGCTTGTGATCTGGCCGATCATGCGGCGGATGCGAAGTTTTGCCGAGGGTGTGGGGCGCGGCTGGAGAAGTTTTGAGTATTGAGGGCTTAGAGCCCCCCTCACCCCAACCCTCTCCCCCGGCAAAGCCAGGGGAGAGGGAGCTAAAAGCACGCAAGATTCATTCTTGCCTCACTGCGCCCCCTCTCCCCTGGCTTTGCCGGGGGAGAGGGTTGGGGTGAGGGGGCTGGGTGCTCGCGAGAACGCCGCCTATCAGCCCGCCACAAACGCCCGCAACGCATCGCCCAAGCGTTTCACGCCTTCGGCCATGTCTTCCTCGCCGATATTGAGCGGCGGCACGAAACGCAATACATCGGGGCCCGCCTGAAGCACCAGCAGACCATGCGCAGCGGCATAGTTGAGGATGTCGCCGGCCTTGCCCTTGTACGCATCGGACAACACGGCACCGATCATCAGCCCGCGACCGCGAACTTCCGAAAAGATATTCAACTCGCTGTTGAGCACGGCCAGCTTGTCGCGCAACACCTGCGCCTGGTTGTCCACGTTGGCCTGGATTTCCGGCGAGGAAAGCTTGCGCAGCGCGACACGCGCCACCGCTGCCGCCATCGGATTGCCGCCGAAGGTGGTGCCGTGCGCACCAAACTGCATCACCTCGGCCACCTTCGGGCCGGCGAGCATGGCGCCGATCGGGAAGCCGCAACCCAGCGCCTTGGCCAGGGTGACGATATCGGGGGTGACATCATCCTGTGTATGCGCGAACAAGGTGCCGGTGCGCCCCATGCCGCACTGAATTTCGTCCAGCACCAGCAGGGCACCGTACTGATCACACAATTCGCGCGCACGCCGGATGAAACCGGACGTGGCAGGCAGCACGCCGCCTTCGCCCTGCACCGGTTCGAGCATGACGGCAGCCACGTCGCCCTGGGCAAAGGCCGCTTCCAGCGCGGCGGCATCGTTGAAGTCGAGATAGCGGAAGCCACCGGGCAGAGGCTCGTAGCCTTCCTGGTACTTCGGCTGCGCAGTAGCCGTTACCGTGGCCAGCGTACGGCCATGGAACGAGCCACGGAACGTGATGATGACGCGCTTGTCGGCCGGGCGGCCCTGCGCCGTTGCCCACTTGCGCACCAGCTTGATCGCGGCCTCGTTGGCTTCCGCACCGGAGTTGCACAGGAAAACGCGCTCGGCAAAGCCGGAGGCCTCGACCAGTTCCTCGGCCAGCCGCAGCGGCGGCTCGGTATAGAACACGTTGCTGGCATGCCAGAGCTTCTGCGCCTGGGTGATCAGCGCCTCCAGCAAATCGGGGTCCTGGTGGCCGAGCGCGTTGACCGCAATGCCGCCACCCAGGTCGACGTAGTCGCGGCCGGTGGTGTCCCACACGCGCGCGCCCTTGCCGTGGTCGAGCACCAGGTCGCGCGGTCGATACACCGGCAGCCAATAGCGCTTGCCGAGATCGATGAGTGACTGTGCCGAACCGTCTTGCGATTGCATGAAAGTGCTCCAGGCATCGCCAGGGCGACGCCACATCGGTCAAAAGGGATGAATGCGGCCCTGGGGCGCCCGCATCGGACATACATCGTACGGCTAGCGCCCCTGCTTTGCACGTCGACACTGTAACAAGCTGGCAAGCTGTATCAAGCCTGTTACACCCATCGAAAAACGCTACAACCGCGCCATTTTTCAGGGGTCTACACGCGCTCCGCCGGCCGTTCGGCTGTAACGCGCGCAATACGACACCCTTTCGAAATTCGATGCGATTGGCCGAAAAACGGCGCAGTTGCGCCATTTTCCGGCTTGGCATGCCGATTGCCATCACTCCTGTGCAACACGGATAGGGGAGCGACGATGGAGAGCCCGCACAAATCCAACGCGCATCGCGAGATCGCGGCGGCATCGCTGGCGAGCCTCGCTGCCACGCTGGCAGCGATTCGTGCACATACGAGTGATGTGCACGAAGGCGCGCAGACCTCCTCTAAAGAAGGTTCAGACCAGGACGATTCGAGCGTCGACGCAGATGGCGAGCAGCCGCTGCTGATGCGTCGGCTTATGAGTTAAGCCATCGAGCTATGCCGGTGGCAACGTGGGCGGTAACCCGGCAACCCCTGTAGCCGGGGCACCAATGGAAGCCCCCGACCCGTCCCCTGCGGGTCGGGGGCCTTCCTCTTTTTGGGGTCGGGCTCTTTCAGCGCAGTTCGTCGAGCGCAAGCTGATGCTTCTTGCACAGCCGATAGATCGTCACCCGCGAGACCTTCAGGCGACGCGCACACTCGCTGATATTGAAATGGCTTTCGCGCAGGCACGCGATGATCGCGTCGCGCTCGGCGGCCACCCGCGTATGGCCCAGACTGGAACGTGCTGCCGTGGATGCCGACACATCGGATAAATCCAGATCCGCCACGCTGATCAATGCATCCTCGGCCACCACCGCCGCGCGCTGCACACGATTGAGCAACTCACGCACATTGCCCGGCCAGGCGAAATTACGCATCGCCTGGCGCGCCGATCGACTAAATGCGCGGGCGTGACTGCTGTGCTGCTCGCGGAATGCATCGAGAAATTGCTGCGCCAGCAGCTCGACATCATCGCCTCGCTCGCGCAAGGCCGGCATGCGCAGGCGCAATACGTTCAAGCGGTAATAAAGATCTTCTCGGAAACGACCCTGTGCGACGGCCTTTTCCAGGTCGACATGCGTGGCTGCCAGCACGCGCACGTCCAGTTTGATCGATTGACTGGAACCGACGCGTTCGACCGTGCCTTCCTGCAAGAAACGCAGCAGATTGGTTTGCGCATCCAGCGGCAGATCGCCGATTTCGTCGAGAAAAACGGTACCGCCTGCCGCCGTTTCAAAATGCCCGATACGACGCGCATTCGCGCCGGTGAAGGCACCGCGTTCGTGCCCGAACAACTCCGAATGCACCAGGTTGGGCGGCAGGGCGCCGCAATTGATCGCGGCGAACGGCCGATCGGAACGCACCGACAAGGCATGCAACGCACGCGCGGCCACTTCCTTGCCGGTACCGGTTTCGCCGGTAATCAGTACCGGCAGTTCGACCGGCGCGTACTTGCGTACGCTGGCGATCACCGCGCAGGTAGCTTCGCTGTCGCCGGTGATACCGAGCGCATCATGCTGCGACTGCAAGCGCAGCTCGCCGCTGAGACGCCGCAACGCATCGAGCAGGCGCTCGACATCCAGCGGGTCGGTAAAGAAATCCATGCTCGCTTGAAGGATACGTTCGAACGGCGACTCCAGCGTCGGCATGTCCGGCGATACCACCGCCAGCCACGGCAAGCGAGGATGCTCGGCCATCAACCGCTCCATGGCCTGCACGGATTGCGCGCTCGTGTCGCGCAGATCCGCCAACGCCACCACGATGTCGCCATTACGACGTCCTACTCCGCCTTGCCCGTCGGCTTCGGCTACGCGGGTGATCCATCCCGCATTCGCCAGCTGTTGTCGTTCCTGTTCGGCTGGACGGCCGAACCAGACAACGCAGCGCTTGGCGTCATCCCCCATTGCAGCCATCGCTCCTCCCAAACCCAAATCGGGTCAAAAGTCGCGACCAGGTCGAGGCCCCCTTCCCTTCAACACCTGGCCGGTACGGCGCCGGTTATTAACCGGGTGCGACTGTTACTAAAGCGTGATATGCATCACACAATATACACCGGCGTGGATGACAGCTACTGGTCAAAACGGGGCATTGCACTCGAACGGAAGCCCGAATACGGGGGCGTTCGGTAGAACGAATGGCCTAGCGGCACGAGGGAGCTGAACGCCCCTCGTGCCCCAGCGCCCGGCGTTACCAAACGCCGGTGTTGGGCATCGACGCCCAGGGTTCCTGCGGCGGCAGATGCCCGTTCTGCAGCAACTCCACCGAAATCAGGTCCGGCGAGCGCACGAAAGCCATGTGGCCGTCGCGCGGTGGGCGGTTGATGGTGTAACCCATCGATTGAAGGTGTGCGCAGGTCTTGTAGATGTCCTCGACCTGGAACGCCAGGTGGCCGAAGTTGCGCGCGCTGCCATAGTCCTCTTGCGAGTCCCAGTTGTGCGTCAGTTCGATTTCCGCGTCCGGCGTTTCCGGTGCGGACAGAAAGATCAGCGTGAACTTGCCGGCCGCGTTGTCCATGCGACGGTTTTCCTTCAAACCGAGACCTTCACAGAAAAAACGCAAGGTGGCATCGACGTCGCGGACGCGGATCATGGTGTGCAGGTACTTCATAAGAGGTCTTCTAGGCTTCCAGGAATAGATCGGGCAACAAAGGCTGAGTGGCATCGACGGCATAGGCCGAGAAGTCATGAACGCCGTCTTCGCGCAATACCTCTTCGTCGATAAGGAAGTTGCCGGCGAAACCCTTCGCGGTTCGGCTCAGCACCGCATGCGCCGCATCGGCAACGATCTCGGGCTTGCGGCAGCGGTCGATGGCGACACCCGCAATCATGTTCAACGCATCAGTGGCCACGATCGTACGCGGCCACAGTGCGTTGACGGCGACACCCTGCGGACCGAACTCGCCGGCCAGGCCAAGCGTGACGAAGCTCATGCCCATCTTTGCCAGGGTGTAACCGGTATGCGGCGCCCACCATTTCGGATCGAGCGAAGGCGGTGGCGCGAGCGTGAGGATGTGCGGATTGTCCGCGCGCAGCAGATGCGGCAGGCAGGCCTGCGCGCAGAGGAAACTGCCGCGTGCATTCACCTGCTGCATGAGGTCGAAGCGTTTCATCGGCGTATCCAGCACGCCGGCCAGCCAGATCGCACTGGCGTTGTTGACCAGGATATCGATGCCACCGAACGCTTCCACTGTCGCCGCGACCGCGGCCTGTACTTCGGCTTCTTCGCGGATATCGCATTTGATCGGCAAGGCCTTGCCGCCCGCCGCGACGATCTGCTCAGCGGCGCTGTAGATGGTGCCAGGCAGCTTCGGGTTCGCCACGCTGCTCTTGGCGGCAATGGCGATATTGGCACCGTCGCGCGCGGCACGTAGCGCTATCGCCAGCCCGATGCCACGTGATGCGCCAGTGATGAACAGGGTCTTGCCGGCCAATGAACTCATGCGCGCCTCGCCATAAAGAGAAGGCACGCAGTTTAGTCCTTCTGGAATCTCGGCAGGATGTCACGCAGTTCGGCCAGGCGGCGTATCGGATCGTTGAGCTCGAGCATGTGCTGCTGTTCGTCCGCATGCAGCGGTAACAGCTCGGCCAGGCGAAAACCCACCCAGCCGGCATCGTCATAGGCGCTGCGGGGCGCGTGACGCCACTGCGGTGCCATGTTGTCGATCAGGCGTTCGAGGATGGTCGCCAGCAGCGCGAATTCGACCGGCACCGACACCTTGGGCTCCTCCGGCCACAGCTCGACTTCGCCACGTACCAGCCCGTCGTCGCGGATGCGCGTACGACGCGCGCGAAAGCGCTCGCCGCCCTCGGTGACGATACCGAGCAGACCGTCTTCGCGATTATGAAAGTCGGCGATGCGCGCCAAGGTGCCCACGGCCGCCGGGATTGCCGGCAGGCCCGCCTCCTGGCCCTCGAGAATCATGCAGACACCGAACGGGCTGCCGGTGCGGGCGCACTCGCGCACCATGTCCAGATAACGCCGCTCGAAAATGCGCAGCTGCAACTGTCCGCCCGGGTACAGCACGGTACCCAGCGGGAACAGCGGCAAGTCCAGGATGGGCATGGAAGCGGCCATGGGCGCAGTGTACGGAATCAGCCTGACAATGCCTGCACGAAACGCCGCGGCGCCGCCTCGAAACCGCCATTGGACATGAACACCACGTGGTCGCCCGGACGGGCCTGTGCCCGCAGCGCCTCGATCAGTGCATCGACCGTCGGCGCGGTGGCGCCGCGGCCATGCAAGGCGTCGGTGACACGTTGTGCGTCCCAGGGGAGTTCGGGGCGCTGCAGAAAAACCACGGCGTCCGCGTCGGCCAGCGACGGCGCGAGCCCATCGGCATGCGCACCCAGGCGCATGGAGTTCGAACGCGGCTCCAGCGCTACCAGAATCCGCGCCTTGCCGACATTCGCGCGCAGGCCGGCCAGCGTGGTGGCGATCGCGGTGGGGTGATGCGCAAAGTCGTCGTACACACGCACGCCGTTGACGTCGCCCACCAGCTCCATCCGGCGCTTCACGCTTTGGAACGTCGCAAAGAACGGCAGCAGCGCTCGCGGGTCGGCGCCTGCCGCGTTGGCAGCCGCCAGTGCGGCCAGCGCGTTCATCACGCTGTGCTGGCCCAGCAAGGACCAATGCACCTCGCCAATCAATGCGTCGCCGCGATGCACGCGAAACGTGGAACCATCCGCTTCGATCAGCTCGGCGCGCCAGTCGCCAGCACCGATGCCGAAGGTTTCCACCGGCGTCCAGCAGCCCATCGCCAGGACCTCGGCAAGGTAATGGTCGTGGGCGTTGACGATCAGGCGGCCATTGCCGGGCACCGTACGCACCAGATGGTGAAACTGGCGCTGGATCGCCGCTACGTCGGGGAAGATGTCGGCGTGGTCGTATTCGAGGTTATTGAGGATGGCGATGCGGGGGCGGTAGTGCACGAACTTCGAGCGCTTGTCGAAAAAGGCCGAGTCGTACTCGTCCGCCTCGATTACGAACGGCTTGCCCTGCCCCAGCCGCGCCGACACGTCGAAGTTGCCGGGCACGCCGCCAATCAGGAAACCCGGCGCCAGCCCGGCGCTTTCGAGCAGATGCGTCAGCAGACTGGTGGTGGTGGTCTTGCCATGCGTGCCGGCTACCGCCAGCACTTCGCGACCGGTCAGCACGGTCTCGCCCAGCCACTGCGGGCCCGAGACGTAGCGCAACTGCTCGTCGAGCATGTATTCGATGGCGGGGTTGCCGCGGGTCATCGCATTGCCGACGACAACCAGGTCAGGCGTCGGTTGCAGATGCGCCGCGCTGTAGCCCTGCATCAGCTCGATATCCAGCGATTCGAGCTGCGTGCTCATTGGCGGGTAGACGTTGGCATCGGAGCCTTCGACCTGCTCGCCCAGCTCGCGTGCCAGCGCGGCGACGCCGCCCATGAAGGTGCCGCAGATGCCCAGGATGTGCAGACGCATGCTCGACTCGTATCAACTTCAAAGAGGGAGGACGTCTGGACGTCCAAAACGATCGGGCCGCCTTGCGGCGGCCCGTGCAACGCTCAACCGTTGGCTGCGACCGAGTCGTTCGAAAGCGCACTCCTGACGCGCGCAGTCACCTCGTCCAGATGGCCGACACCGTTGATCACCTGCAGCTTGCCGCGACGATCGAAGAAATCGGCCACCGGCGCGGTTTCCTTCGCGTAGACCTGGAGACGGTCACGCACCACCTCCGGGTTGTCATCCTTGCGATGCTCGGCTTCGAAACGAATCTTGACGCGATCGATGATCGCCTCGCTCGGCACATCGAGCTTGACGACGGCGTCCAGCGGCTGGCCGATCTTGGCCAGCAGATGATCCAGCGCATCGGCCTGCGCCAGGTTGCGCGGATAGCCATCGAGGATAAAGCCATTCTTGACGTCGTCCTGCGACAGACGCTCTTCGAGCATCGCCAGCAGGATGTCGTCGGAAACGAGTTTGCCGGCGTCCATCACCGCCTTGGCCTTGAGGCCTGTCGGCGTGCCGGCCGCCACCGCCGCGCGCAACATGTCGCCGGTCGAAATGTGCGGTACGCCGAGTTCAACCTTCAGCCGGGCGGCCTGGGTACCTTTGCCCGAGCCGGGCGGGCCGAGTAGGACGAGTCGCATAGTGCTCCACGAGATCCATAGACGCGCGCATCGCGCACGCGGGTGGAATAGAAAGAAAACCAGCGGTCACGTTAACTTCTGCAACCGGTAACGTCAAACGGATAGTGGCCGCGTTTTTTGCCAACTAGTTGTTGTAAAAGACTTAGCTAGCCCGACCCCATTCGCCAAGCAGGAGCCCAGCCCCATGAAGTCATCCCCCCGATCCCCCACCGGTCGCCTTCTCTACGCCCAGTCGGGCGGGGTCACCTCGGTGATCAATGCCAGCGCGGCCGGCGTGATCGAAACGGCCCGTGCGCATGGCGTAAAGGTTTTCGCAGCACATAACGGCATCCTGGGTGCCTTGCGCGAAGAGCTGATCGACACGTCCAAGGAGTCCAAGGCGAGCATCACCGCGCTGCGCCACACCCCGGGCGGGGCGTTCGGCTCCTGCCGCTACAAGCTGAAATCGCTGGAAACCCACCGGGCCGAGTACGAGCGCCTGATCGACGTACTGCGCGCCCATGACATCCGCTGGTTCCTCTACAACGGCGGTAACGATTCGGCCGATACCGCGCTGAAAATTTCCCAGCTCGGCAAGGCGATGGGCTACGACATCCGCTGTATCGGCGTACCCAAGACGGTGGACAACGACCTGGCCGTGACCGATTGCTGCCCGGGTTTCGGCTCGGTGGCCAAGTACACCGCCGTCTCGACGCTGGAAGCCAGCCTGGACGTCGCCTCCATGGCCGACACCTCGACCAAGGTGTTCATTCTGGAGGTGATGGGCCGCCACGCCGGCTGGATCGCCGCCGCCGCGGGCCTGGCCGGCGAGGGCGCCGATGCGCCGCCCCATGTCATCCTGTTTCCGGAGAACGTATTCGACGAAGCCGCCTTCCTTGCCAAGGTAAAGGCGACGGTGGAACGGGTCGGCTGGTGCACCGTGGTTGCGTCCGAAGGCATCCGCAACGCTGCGGGCCAGTTCCTGGCCGAGGCCGGCACGCGCGATGCCTTCGGGCATGCTCAACTCGGTGGTGTCGCACCGGTACTCGCCAGCCTGGTGAAAGAAAAACTCGGCTACAAATACCACTGGGCGTTGCCCGATTACCTGCAGCGCTCGGCGCGCCATCTGGCGTCGAAGACGGATGCCGAACAGGCCTATGCGGTGGGCAAGGCTGCCGTGGAGTACGCGCTGGCCGGCCAGAACGCGGTGATGCCGGTGATCGTGCGCACCAGCGACGCGCCTTACCGCTGGAAGATCGAGCCGGCGCCGTTGAGCAAGGTGGCCAATCATGAAAAGAAGATGCCGAAAGGCTTTATCACGCGTGATGGTTTCGGCATTACCGCGGCAGCGCGGCGTTACCTCTCGCCGCTCATCCAGGGCGAACTGCCGCCGCCGTACGGCAAGGACGGCTTGCCGCGCTATGCGACGCTGCGTAACCAGCTGATCGAGAAGAAACTGCCGGCGTTTGCTATCTGACGCTGACGCTGTCACATGCATGACCTCGCTCCGGCAGGAGCGAGTTCCCCTGAAACGATTACATGACCGAAAGCCAAATCGCCAAATGCGGCGCCCGAATCGTTGCGCGCTGCGTTCAGGCGCACGTTTCTACGATGACCCTGCCTGTCGCCAACCTTTCGCGGCGACGTTCAGGAGACACCCATGAAAACCGTCCAGCGCCTGCTTCTTGCTGTTGCCATGCTGTTTGCCGCAGGTGCCGCCGTGGCGGGACCTGACGATCATCACGATCATGACCGGGGCCGACATGGCTACGACCGCCACGATGGCTATCGCGGCGACCATCACGGCTATGACCGTGGCGACCGCCGCGGCTACGACCACGGCTACGGCTATCGCGATCACGGCTATTACCGCCCGGCACCGCGCTACTACGGTCGCCCCGGCCCGTACTACGGCCACGGTCGTTGGGCACGCGGCCATTACTATGGCGGCCCGCGCTACTACGTCGACAACTGGGACTACTACCATCTGCGTCGCCCGCCCTATGGCTATCGCTGGGTGCGCTCCGACAGTGATTTTCTCCTCGTCGCCTTGACCACCGGCGTGATCCTCGACATCGCCACGCGTTGAGCTCGGGTAGTTTGATGTAACAAAGAAACGGCGCCAGGTGCGCCGTTTCTTTTTGCCGGCCTGATCGAAGCAACGGTCACGCCATCACGGACGTTTCAAGTTCAAAGGACTGAACCATGCGCGGAACCCGCCTGCTTTTTCTCCCCCTGCCGTCAATGCTTGCCCAGCCCATCGTCGATCCTGCGAGGGCATGCC
The DNA here is from genome assembly GCF_055584465.1 of Dyella sp. NPDC103356. Classification (NCBI taxonomy): domain Bacteria; kingdom Pseudomonadati; phylum Pseudomonadota; class Gammaproteobacteria; order Lysobacterales; family Rhodanobacteraceae; genus Dyella; species Dyella sp. NPDC103356. The sequence goes on along the minus strand of NZ_JBVJLZ010000005.1, from coordinate 475,077 downwards.
GATGAAAAGCCTCAACGTCGGCTACATGCCGACACTCGATCATCTGCGATTATTCGCGGCCCTGCTTATCGTTATTTTCCATCTGGTACCCGGGCCCATGGTCAAGGCGCTGCATCTGGACATCGGCGTGCCGCTGTTCTTTGCCCTGAGCGGGTTTCTGTTCTTCATCATCGCCACCGAGAAGGCCGGCAGCGACCTGAACTATCGCAAGTTCATCAAGAACCGCTTCTTGCGTATCTACCCGCTGGTGATTTTCCTGTTCTTCCTCACCATCGTGGTTACCGACGATTTCACCGCGATCGATTACCTCAACCTGTTCGGGCTCAATCTCCCTGGAACGGGCGAGATTTCATGGCATGCGGGCGACTGGGGATATAGACAGCTCAGCTTCAACTGGTGGACGGTCGGCGTGGAATTCATCTTCTACCTGCTGTTCCCGTTCCTGTATCGGTTCTATCGCAAGGAGGGCGCAGGATTTCTCTGGCGCGCCATTGTGCTCATCGCTTTGTTCCGACTGGGGCTCTATCACGCCTTCCTGGAAAGCCTCGGCTGGAAAACCCTGGCGATCAAACTGAATTACGCCGTCTTCGGAAATTTCGATATCTTTCTTATCGGCATGTTGGCGGCCCACTATGGCTACCGCATCAAGGGCGGTTCGATGCTGGACAGGCTCACGCATTCGAAAGGGGTATTGCTCGCCTATGTCGTCGGCATGTGGGCCTTTCTCTATTACCTGTCGGACTCCCTGGATGTCACCGTCTATCCGCCAGTGGCCGGAGCACTGTGCTCCACGCTCGTGCTGCTCTACAGCAGGGCCTTCCTGCCTTATGCCCATACGCCCTGGAGCCGCATAGTGTCATTCGGCGGCAGCCTGAGCTTTTCAATCTATCTGCTGCATGCTTTTGTCAGGGATGCATTGTCGGGCATGGGGGCGACGGAGCTCTTCAAGACCGCCGCCAGCGCTGTCCTGGGGCCTGTGATCGGGAGCGACCCGCTCTTTCTCTGTCTCACGCTGTATCTCCCTTGCGTATTCGCCATGTCCTGGCTGACCTACCGCACCATCGAAAAACCCTTTCTTGAGCTGCGCGCTGTTTATTAAGTAGTCCGCCACCGCTAAATAGTCCATTCGTTGCGCCGCACAACGTTATAAGCGACCGCTGCTGCCTATACTCAAGGTTAACCATCTCGTCCGGGGTGGCTAACAACTCGAGTGGGGAGGCTTCGATGCTGCAGCAGTACGGTTTATGGATCGCGCTGGGGTGTGCGGTAGTTGCGATCCTGTATGGCGCGTTGTCAGTGCGCTGGATTCTGGCCCAATCGCCAGGTAACGAGCGCATGCAGGAGATCGCGGCAGCGATCCAGGAAGGCGCACGCGCTTATCTCAATCGCCAGTACGCCACGATCGGCGCTGTCGGCGTGGTGCTGTTCCTGGTGATCGGTTTTGCCTTGGACTGGGGCACGGCGATCGGTTTTGCGATCGGCGCAATCCTTTCCGGTGCCACCGGTTATATCGGCATGAATGTTTCAGTGCGCGCCAATGTGCGTACCGCTGAAGCCGCTCGCTCCGGCCTGGCTGCCGCGCTGAAGGTTGCCTTTCGCGGCGGTGCGATCACCGGCATGCTGGTGGTCGGCCTTGGCTTGCTTGGCGTCGCCGGTTACTACGGCATCCTGCGTCATATGGGCTATGAAGGCATGCGCGCGTTGCATGCGCTGGTTGGCCTGGCCTTCGGCGCTTCGCTGATCTCGATCTTTGCGCGTCTTGGCGGCGGCATCTTCACCAAGGGTGCGGACGTCGGCGCGGATCTGGTCGGCAAGGTCGAAGCCGGCATCCCGGAAGACGATCCGCGCAATCCGGCGGTGATCGCCGATAACGTGGGCGACAACGTCGGCGACTGCGCTGGCATGGCCGCCGACCTGTTCGAAACCTATGCGGTCACGCTGATTGCCACCATGCTGCTGGGCGGCGTGCTGGCCGAGCAGACCGGCGAATGGGGCGTGATGTACCCACTGCTGCTGGGCGGTGCCTCGATCATCGCTTCGGTGATCGGCACCTTCTTCGTCAAGGCACGCGGCCCGAAGATCATGAACGCGCTGTATGCCGGCGTTGCGGTCTCGGCGATCCTCGCCGCCATCGCGTTCTGGCCGATTACCAGCCAGTTGATGGGCGCTTCTTCCTACGGTGTCGGCCATCTCTATGGTTGCGCACTGATCGGACTTGCGTTGACCGGCGCGATGGTGGTGATTACCGAGTACTACACCGCTACCGAGTACGGGCCGGTACGCCATGTCGCCAAGTCATCCACCACCGGCCACGGCACCAACATCATCGCCGGCCTGGGTGTGTCGATGAAGTCGACGGCGCTGCCGGTGCTGGCCGTGTGCGCGGCGATCTGGGGTTCGTACACGCTGTGCGGTCTCTACGGCATCGCCATCGCGGCTACCGCCATGCTCAGCATGACCGGCATGGTTGTCGCGCTGGACGCTTATGGACCGATTACCGACAACGCGGGCGGCATTGCCGAAATGGCCGAGCTGCCGCCGGAAGTGCGTGGCGTGACTGATCCGCTGGATGCGGTAGGCAACACCACCAAGGCGGTGACCAAGGGTTATGCGATCGGCTCGGCCGGCCTGGCCGCGTTGGTGTTGTTCGCCGACTACACACACAACCTGACCCAGCACCTGAATGTCACCGAGGTCCGCTTCGACCTGTCCAATCACTATGTGATCATCGGCCTGCTGATCGGCGGCCTGATTCCCTACCTGTTTGGCGCCATGGCGATGGAAGCAGTAGGTCGCGCTGCAGGCTCGGTGGTGGAAGAAGTACGCCGCCAGTTCCGCGAGATCAGCGGCATCATGGAAGGCACGACAAAGCCCGACTACTCGCGCGCGGTCGATATGCTCACCCGCTCGGCGATCAAGGAAATGCTGGTGCCTTCGCTGCTGCCCGTACTGGTTCCGGTGGTGGTGCTATTTGGCTTCAAATGGCTCGGCGGCGCCGAGGCCGGCGCGCAAGCGCTTGGCGGCGTGCTGATCGGCACGATCGTCACCGGCCTGTTCGTGGCCATTTCGATGACTACCGGCGGCGGTGCCTGGGACAATGCCAAGAAGTACATCGAAGACGGCCACTACGGCGGCAAGGGTTCGGATGCGCACAAGGCGGCCGTGACCGGCGACACCGTGGGCGATCCGTACAAGGACACCGCTGGTCCAGCGGTCAATCCGCTGATCAAGATCATCAATATCGTGGCGCTGCTGCTGATTCCGCTGCTCTGAGCCACTACGGAAACGTGACCTGAGAAGCCCCGGTTCGCCGGGGCTTTTTCTTTTACGCGCTTGGGACATAATGCGGCCGCGCCAAAGGAGATTCCGGCGCGAACGACCCCGCAGCGTCGCTGCGCGGAGGCAAGGATGCCGGCAATGCACGTCATGCCTGGCTTTCAGGTTTCTTATGCATTGTTGAGGCGTTTCCCATGTTCAAGACGATTCGTGAGTGGTTGCAGCAGCAGGTAGCCATGTCCGACCGCGCGGAAGTCTCCGAGTCGATCGACAGCGAAGGTGAACTGCGCGGCAGTTATCTGTTCATGTGCACGATGGCCTCGGGCATCGCCACTATTGGCCTGTTGTGCAATTCGGTGTCGGTAATCATTGGCGCGATGCTGGTGTCGCCCTTGATGGGCCCGATCGTGCGGCTTGGCCTGGGCATCGCCACGCTCGATCTCAACCGCGTATTCCGCTCGCTTGGCACCTTGCTGGCGGGCATGGGCCTGGCGCTTGGCGTTGCCATCCTGATCGTCTGGCTCTCGCCGCTGCGCACGCCCACGCCGGAAATTCTGGCGCGCACCACACCGAATCTGTTCGACATGATCGCCGCCACGCTGTCGGGCCTCGCCGGTGGTTACGCGATGATCCGCAACCGCGGCGGCACGATCGTGGGCGTGGCGATCGCGACCGCGCTGATGCCGCCGATGGCAACGGTGGGCTTCGGTATCGCGGTGGCCCAGTGGGGGATTTCCAAAGGCGCGCTGCTGCTGTTCACCACCAACCTGGCGACCATCGCGTTGAGCACCACCCTGATGTGCACCTGGTACGGCTTCAGCGGTCGCGCCACACGACACGCGGTGGCCTGGCAGATCGTGGTCGGCTTTGCGGTGCTGCTGCCGTTGGGCTGGCCGCTGGCGCATGCCCTGGGCGATATCGCGCAACAGACGCGCCTGCTCGGCACCGTGCGCAATACCTTGACCAGTACCTTGTCGAATCAATCGGTGCGTGTGCTGGACATGCAGATCGACGACAGCCGCAAGGTGCTCGACGTGACGTTCGCGGCACAGCATTACGGGATGGACGAAGACACGGCACTGCATCAGGCGCTCAAGTCAGCACTGCCCAGCGGGCTGACCCTGCGTTTGAATCCGATGATCACTTCCGACCCGACCCAGGCCGAACTGGGACGTTCTGCCTTGAGTGCCAACATTCCAGGTGCATCGATACCTGCAACCGTCGCCACACTGGATGACGAAACCAGCGCCGTCATCAAGCACTTCCCGTTGCCGCTGTTGAGTTCGGGCAGCAACGCGCAGACAAAGACACTCACGCTGATGCTGGCGCCCACATCGGTAGCGTCCAACGCAACATTGCGGCAGATGGAGGATCAGCTCGGAACGCAATTGCCGGGCTGGACGATCCAGATCGTGCCACCGCCGCGCCCCTTGCCGCCGGTGCTGTTCGAACGTGGTTCGGCGCAGATCGGACCGGCGCAACAGACCGCCCTGGAAAATACCGTCTGGGCCTTGCAGCGCTGGGGTGTACATGATGTCGCCGTGGAAGGGCGCGCAAGCACCGATGGGCACGGCCCGGCCGATCTGGCCGAACAGCGTGCGGCGCACGTTCGCCAGTCGCTCGAAACGGCTGGCTTGCATGTCGTCGCGGGCGCGAGTTACCCGTTGCCCGACCAGCAACGTCGCGAAGCTGAGGAAGGCGTCGATCCGTTCCGGAGTGTTTTTGTTTATGTGGTGGATCCGGGGGCAGATTGATCCAGTCCCGAAAAACCTCAGTTTTCATCGTCGCCCCGGCGAACGCCGGGGCCCAGCGTCTTCAACACGTTGAGGCGTAAGGCACTGGATCCCGGCCTGCGCCGGGATGACGATTAGGAAGGTTTTCGAGTTTCCCTGAAGCCCTCCCTACAAATAAGCCCCTCAGCGTCAAAACCACACCTGTCCATGGCATCCTCCGTCACTTGGCCGTCGGATGGCCATCGTCGCAAGTCGGTCAGGGAGGCCGCATGCCGCACAGTCCATTGTTTCTGCAGCTCATCGTCATTATCGGCGTCGCACGTCTTTGCGGCCTGCTGCTGCGCTATGTGGGTCAGCCTCCGATCATCGGCGAGATGACGGCGGGTTTTCTGCTTGGGCCGATCGTTTTCGGCGCATGGTTCCCGGACATCCATGCCTATCTGTTCGCTCCTGCCGCCCTGCCCGGGCTGACCTCGCTGTCGACCCTCGGCCTGGTGCTTTTCATGTTTATCGTCGGCGCGGAGCTGCGTGCACCGAACGGCATCGGCCAGCAGATTCGCTCGGCGGGCATGGTGGGTGCGCTGAGCCTGCTGCTGCCCTTTGCGCTGGGCATCGGCATCTCGCCGCTGCTGTATTCGCTGGCGCCACAAGGCGTCGCGTTCTGGCCGTTCGCGCTGTTCATGGCCGTGGCCATGTCGATCACCGCCTTTCCGGTGCTGGCGCGCATCCTCAAGGACCGTGGACTGACCCAGACACCGCTCGGGCAACTCGCGCTGAGCAGCGCGGCGATGGCCGATGTGTTCGCGTGGATCATGCTGGCCTTGGTGGTCGCCATGCTTGGCACGCATACGGGATACACAGGGTTCTTCAAGACCGTGCTTGGCCTGATCGTATTCAGCGCCGTCGTTTTCCTGATGCTGCGCCCGCTCTACGCGTGGCTGCTGCGTACGCGGGCGCCGGAGGGCCAGGTTTCGGTGACCGTGCTGGCGGCGATCCTGATCGGCGTTTTCAGCTGTGCTGCCGTGACCCAGTGGCTCGGCCTGCATGAAGTCTTCGGCGCCTTCCTGTTCGGCGCCTGCCTACCCCGCGACGACCGGCTGCTCAAGGCGATGGTGCAACGTCTGGAATACGTGTCTGTCGCGGCCTTGATGCCGATCTTCTTCGCGCTTGCCGGCTTGAACACCACCGGCGATGCCTTCGTCGGGGCGGGCCTCGGCGCCCTGGGGATCATTCTGCTCGCCGGCATTGCGGGCAAGATGCTGGGCGGAGCCGCCGGCGCACGCCTGGCAGGGTTCGGCTGGCGCGACAGTTTTGCCACCGGTTCACTGATGAATGCCCGCGGCCTGATGGAACTGATCGTCATGAAGGTCGGCCTGGATGCCGGCGTGATCGCGCCCCCGCTCTTCACCATGCTGCTGATCATGGCCCTGGTGACGACGTTCATGACCAGCCCGCTGATCCGCCTGTTCGCCGGCCCTGCCGCGCAGCCCGCGCCGGCACACCCAAGGCCTCTTGAACGCGGACCCCACTGAAAAATCGGACTTGATCGGGGCGGGAGTGCCTTTATACATATGACGACCCGCTCGAAGCCTGATCCAATCAGGGCTTGATCCAGACAAGACTGATTCAGACAAGAGCGGGCGGGCCGGTTGGCACGCTTGGGTTTTCGTACCAAGGAGGACAGCCGTGAATAAGCGCGCCATCGCGTTTTTGGTCACCACGATCGTTGCAGGCATGAGTCAAGCAAGCACACCACCACCCGCCGCTGCACACCCCGCACCGGCCAGCGCCGCATCACCGGATGCGAACCTCTGGCTGGAAGATATCGACGGCGCCAAGCAGCTGGACTGGGTCCATCAGCAAAACGCCAAGACCGTCGACACGTATGCGCAGACACCCGAGTTCAAGCAGCTCGATGCGCGCCTGCTGGAGGTGCTCGATTCGAACGAGCGCATTCCGATGGTCAACAAGATCGGCGACGCCTTCTACAACCTCTGGCGCGACAAGGAGCATCCGAAAGGCTTGTTCCGTCGCACCTCGCTGGCCGAATACCGCAAGGCGCAGCCGACCTGGGAAACCGTGATCGACCTGGACGCACTGTCCAAGGCCGAAAACGAAAACTGGGTGTGGCATGGCGCGCAATGCCTGAAGCCGGACTATCGCCGCTGCCTGGTCTCGCTGTCGCGCGGCGGCGCCGATGCCGACGTGGTGCGTGAGTTTGACCTCAAGACCAAGCAATTCATCAAGGACGGCTTTGTCTTGCCCGAGGCCAAGAGCAACGTGGCCTGGATCGACGACGACCACATCTACGTCGGTACCGACTTCGGCCCCGGCTCGATGACGACCTCGAGCTATCCGCGCATCGTCAAGGAGTGGAAGCGCGGCACACCGCTGTCCAGCGCCACCACCGTGTACGAAGGCAAGCACGACGATATGGCGGTCAGCGCGTATCGCGACAACACGCCGGGTTTCCAGCGCGACTTCGTCAACCGCCAGCTCGCCTTCTACGACAGCGAAACCTATCTGCGCGGCAAGGATGGCAAGCTCACCAAGATCGACGTGCCCAACGACACCAACACATCGGTGGAACGCGAATGGCTGCTGATCGAACCGCGCAGCGACTGGAACGTCGGCGGCAAGACCTATAAATCGGGCTCGCTGCTGGCCGCCAAGTTCGACGACTACATGGCCGGCAAGCGCGAGATCACCGTGCTGTTCGAGCCCACCGACACCACCGCACTCGACGGCTATTCGTGGACGCGCCATCACCTGATCGTCAATGTGATGGACAACGTGGTGAACCGGATCGAGGTGCTGACGCCACAAGAAGGCGCGTGGAAGCGCGAGAGCCTGGGCGGTGCGCCGAAGCTGTCGACGATCGCTGCAGGCGGTATCGACGACGACACCAGCGACGATTATTTCCTGACTGTCAGCGGCTTCCTGCAGCCGACGACGCTGTATTACGGCGTGGTCGGACAGGGCGAGCCGACGGTATTGAAGAACAGCCCGAGCTTCTTCGACGCATCGAAGTTCGAGGTCAGCCAGCACTTCGCCACCTCCAAAGACGGCACCCGCGTGCCTTATTTCGAGATCGCGCCGAAGAACCTGGCCGCCAACGGCAAGAACCCGACACTGCTCTATGGCTACGGCGGCTTCGAAATCTCGCTGCAGCCCGCTTACAGCGGCGGCGTGGGACGCGCATGGCTGGAAAAGGGCGGCGTCTATGTCATCGCCAATATCCGCGGCGGCGGCGAATACGGTCCGCGCTGGCACAAGGCGGCTCTGAAGGCCAACCGACTGCGCGCGTATGAAGACTTTGCCGCGGTGGCGCAGGATCTGATCGACCGCAAGATCACCTCGCCGCAGCACCTGGGCACGATGGGCGGCAGCAATGGCGGCCTGCTGATGGGCAATATGCTCACCCTGTATCCGCAGTTGTTCGGCGCGGTGGTGAGCCAGGTCGCCCTGCTCGACATGCAGCGCTATACCCATCTGTCGGCCGGCGCCTCGTGGATGGCCGAGTACGGCGATCCGGACAAGCCGAACGAATGGGCCTGGATCAAGACCTTCTCGCCGTACTACAACGCCAAGCCGGACCAGAAATACCCCCCCGTACTGTTCACCACCTCCACGCGCGACGACCGCGTCGGCCCGGTGCATGCGCGCAAGATGTACGCCAAGCTCGAATCGATGGGCTACGACGCAAGCTTCTACGAGAACGTCGAGGGCGGCCATGGCGCCGCGGCGGACAACAAACAATCGGCCTTTATGAACGCGCTGGGGTACACCTATCTCTGGGAGCACGTAAAGTAGACGTCCCTTACGACACGTTTGGTCGCGCACCTCCCCGGGTGCGCGACCATCCCATACAGAGCGAATGAAAAGCTTCCACAAAGTCCGCCCCGAATTGCGCGAATGGATCCTCGCCACCGCCCGCGCCGGGCATGGCGTGCCCGAGGTACTGCGCCTGCTCAAGGAAGCCGGCTACGACGCGGCGCAAAGCCGGCGTGCCGTCTCCGAAGTGCTGGATATCCCTCTGACCTCGCTCAACGCCGTCGCGCCACGTCCAAGCGGCCGGCGCCCGAAGCACCCCGAAGCGCCCCAGGTCCTGGTCGACGATCAGCCCATTCGCGTCACCATCAGCGTGGAGGCGCCCGCCCTGCGCGTTCTCGACGGCCTGCTTTCGACGGAAGAATGCGAGGCGCTGATCGACGCCGCACGCCCCCGCCTGAATCGCGCCATGACCGTGGACAACCAGGGCAAGCAGCAGGTCGACGCGGCGCGCACCAGCCGGGGCATGTTCTTTTCGCTCGGCGAAACGCCGTTGATCGCTGCGCTTGAAACCCGCCTGGCCAAGCTGCTGGACATGCCGGTGGAATTCGGCGAGGGCCTGCAGGTGCTGCACTACCTGCCTGGCCAGGAATACGAGGCACACCACGACTGGTTCGACCCTTCGCAGCCGGGCTATTCCACCATCACCGCCAAGGGCGGCCAGCGCGTCGCCAGCGTGGTGATGTATCTGAACACCCCCGAGGAAGGTGGCGGCACGGGCTTTCCCGCGGTCGGCCTGACCGTGACCGCCCAGCGCGGCTCGGCCGTCTACTTCGCCTATGAGACCGGCGAGCAGGCTTCGCTGCATGCGGGGCTGCCGGTGACGCGCGGGGAGAAGTGGATTGCCACGAAATGGCTGCGGGAGAGGCCTTTCAGGCCCTAGCCCCCAGAGTGAGTGAAGAGGAATGAGAGATACGAGTAAAACCTGAGGCCTGAGCTGACTCGTTTCTTACTCCCCTCCCTCCCTAGTGCGCCCTCATGCTGCGGCGCAGCGCTCTTTCCCGTATCCTTTCGTGTTTCCCCATTCGCATCCGAAGGACAAAGCCCCATGGGTCTGCACCTCGTCTCCGCCGGCCGTGACGTGCCGAACGAAATCAACGTCATTATCGAAATCCCCAAGGATGCCGAGCCGGTCAAGTACGAAGTGGAGAAGGAAAGCGGCGCGATCTTCGTCGATCGCATCCTTTCGACCCCGATGCGCTATCCCTGCAACTACGGCTATGTGCCGGGCACGCTGGGCGGCGACGGCGATCCGCTGGACGCGCTGGTGATCCTGCCGCTGCCGCTGGTGCCGGGCTCGGTGATCCGCTGCCATCCGGTCGGCATGCTCAAGATGACCGACGAAGCGGGCGCGGACGAGAAGCTGGTGGTGGTGCCGGTCGAGAAGATTTTCGCCGGTTATGCGCATATCAAGGACATCAAGGCGGTCTCCGGTCATTGGCTGGAGCGCATTGGCCACTTCTTCGAGCACTACAAGGACCTGGAGAAGGGCAAGTGGGTCAAGCTCGAAGGCTGGGTCGGCGCCGAAGAGGCCAAGGCCGAGATCGAGGCCGGCATGAAGCGTTACCAGGCGGACAAGAAGTAATCAGCCCTGTCCTGCATAAAAAAACGGCGCCCTCAGGCGCCGTTTTCATATCCGGCACGGCCCCGGCTACTCACCGCTGCTGACCTGCCCGTCGGCCTGGCTGACCGCTACCGGAGCGGTGCCCGGCGCTTCGTTCCAGCACCACATCAGCAGGCACAGCCCCAGCACCAGGGCTGAAATCACCGTCAGAACGCCACGCAACCAGCGGTGACTGGGGCGTATCGGCTGGCTTGATTCGGGCATGGCAGCGGCTCCATGGACACGGTATGCCTTTCATAACGCCTCAATGCCTGGATCGGAGGACACGATTTGCGGCGGGACGGTCGCGACTGCAGGGGATCCCTTAAAAACCTTTCCTAGCCGTCGTCCCGGCGAAAGCCGGGACCCAGCGCCTTACGCTTCACCGTGCTGAAGACGCTGGGCCCCGGCCTTCGCCGGGGCGACGATGAAGACTGAGGTTACGCGAGGCTCCCTGACGTCGCGACTACAACGCCACAGGATCCCTTCAGTGATGCGTCGAAGACGACGCCCGGCGATCCTTGGCCGGCTTGGCCGGCTCGCCCTTTCGACCGAGCTGATCCAGCAGGGTGGAGAGATCCTCGGCGTGCTCTTCCTCGTTCGCCAGGATGTCTTCCATCATGCGGCGCGTGGTCGGATCGTCGTTGCCCAGGTACTGGATGATCTCGCGGTAGCTATCGATAGCGATGCGCTCGGCTACCAGATCCTCCTTGAGCATATCGGCCACATCCTCGCCCTCGGCGTAATCGGAATGGCTGCGGCTGAGCAGGCCTTCGGGATTGAGGTTGGGCGTGCCGTCGAGCTGGGTGATGCGTTGGGCGATGCGGTCGGCATGGCCCTGCTCCTCGGTAGCGTGCTCCAGGAACTCCGCCGCCACGCTCTTGGCGTGAATACCCTTGGCCATGTAGTAGTGATACTTGTAGCGCAAGACACAGACGATCTCGGTCGCCAGCGCTTCGTTCAATATCTTGATCACCGTGTCGCGGTCGGCGCTGTAGCCATCGGTGATGGCGCCCTTGTCGATGTGCGCGCGGGCACGTTTGCGAATGGTCTCGATATCGCTGAGAAACGGCTTCTTGGCGGCCATACCTGCCTCCTCGTGACGAGTGGGTGGGATCGGTGACGAAATCACCGCGCAACGATGCCCATCCTGGATTCACGCCCGCGAAGCACAAGTGAAAATGCCGCGCGTTCTGCAACGCGCGGCATGTTTCGGTTCATCGACTCACCGCTTTACGCCTTGCGATAGACCTCGGCGCCTTGCGAGCGAAATTCAGCCGCTTTCTCGGCCATGCCTTCGTCCAGCGCCGCGGTCTCGTCCACGCCATGTTCGGCAGCGTAGTCGCGTACATCCTGGGTGATCTTCATCGAACAGAACTTCGGCCCGCACATCGAGCAGAAATGCGCCGACTTGTGCGCGTCCTTGGGCAAGGTTTCGTCGTGGAATTCCTTGGCCTTTTCCGGATCGAGGCCGAGATTGAACTGGTCGTCCCAACGAAATTCGAAACGCGCCTTGCTGAGTGCGTTATCGCGCACCTGTGCGCCCGGATGGCCCTTGGCCAGATCGGCCGCATGCGCGGCGATCTTGTACGCGATGATGCCGTCGCGCACGTCCTGCTTGTTGGGCAGGCCAAGGTGTTCCTTCGGCGTCACGTAGCAGAGCATCGCGGTACCGAACCAGCCGATCATCGCCGCGCCGATCGCGGAAGTGATGTGGTCGTAACCCGGTGCGATATCGGTGGTCAACGGCCCCAAGGTGTAGAACGGCGCCTCGTGGCACTTCTCGAGCTGGCGCTCCATGTTCTCCTTGATCAAATGCATCGGCACGTGGCCGGGGCCTTCGATCATCACCTGCACGTCGTGCTTCCAGGCGATCTGGGTGAGCTCGCCGAGCGTGTCGAGTTCGCCGAACTGCGCCGCATCATTGGCGTCGGCTATGCAACCCGGACGCAGGCCATCGCCGAGACTGAAGGAGACGTCGTACGCCTTCATGATCTCGCAGATGTCTTCGAAGTGCGTGTAGAGGAAATTTTCCTTGTGATGCGCCAGGCACCACTTGGCCATGATCGAGCCGCCGCGCGACACGATGCCGGTAACGCGCTTGGCGGTCAGCGGCACGAAGCGCAGCAGCACGCCCGCATGGATGGTGAAGTAATCCACGCCCTGCTCGGCCTGTTCGATCAGCGTGTCGCGGAACAGTTCCCAGGTCAGGTCTTCGGCCACGCCACCGACCTTTTCCAGCGCCTGGTAGATCGGCACCGTGCCGATCGGTACCGGCGAATTGCGGATGATCCACTCGCGCGTCTCGTGGATATTCTTGCCGGTGGAAAGATCCATCACCGTGTCGCCGCCCCAGCGGATCGACCACACCAGCTTTTCCACTTCCTCGGCGATGCTCGAGGACACGGCGCTGTTGCCGATGTTGGCATTGATCTTGGTGAGGAAATTACGGCCGATGATCATCGGCTCGCTTTCCGGGTGATTGATGTTGGCCGGAATGATCGCGCGCCCACGCGCCACTTCGTCGCGCACGAATTCGGGCGTGATCAATTTCGGCAGCGAAGCGCCGAAGGCCTGGCCCGGATGCTGGTTGCGCAAGGCGCTTTGCGCCAGCGCCTCGATCCGCTGGTTCTCGCGGATCGCGATGTATTCCATCTCCGGCGTGATGATGCCCTGGCGCGCGTAATGCATCTGCGTGACGTTGGCACCGGCCTTGGCGCGCAGCGGCGCGCGCGTGCCGGTGAAACGCAGCGGCGCCAGCTTGGGATCGTTCGCACGCTGGCGGCCGAAGCTGGAGGTCAGGTCACCAAGCTGCTCGACATCGCCACGCTCGGCAATCCAGGCGGCGCGCAGCTCCGGCAGGCCGCCAGCCAGGTCGACCTGGTAATTCGGATCGGTATACGGGCCGGACGTGTCGTACACGGTGATCGGCGGATTCGCTTCGCCACCGAACAAGGTCGGCGTCTGCGCCTGTTCGATTTCACGCATCGGTACGCGCAGATCATCGCGCGAGCCTTGTACGTGGATCTTGCGCGACCCGGGAATCGGGCGCGTCACGGCTTCGGACAGTTCCTGCGCGGCGCGCACGAGTTCGGAGGACAGGGCATTCATCGGCAATACGTCCTTACAGAAGTTAAGCACCCGGGCGAACGGCTTCGCGGGGGATTGCGGACGAAAGCGATGGCGCCGGAGGCACAGGCCGACCTGTGCTACGAAGCTTCCCTACACCGGTGCTAACCGGATCAGGTTCGAAGGGACTCTCTCAGCCGGCCATGTTTGCCGGCACCCCCGCTTCCAAGGGGGCTATTTGAACAGAAAGTGGGGTTAGTCGCGAGTGAATGGGGGTTGGGGCGTGGGCGCCCGGCTCTTGTCTGAGAGCTTTCGCGAACTGGTAACCCCTATTTCGTCATTCCGGCCTAGGCCGGAACCCAGCGGCGTCAGTGCTCGGTTCTTGCCTGGGTGCTTTGGCGACCTGGCCGCTTACGCAGCGGGCGTTTCACTCGCCTGCCGGCGAGCGAGTCACTTTTTCTTTGCTGGCCCACGCTTGCGCGTAGCGCATGCGAACGGCGAAGCCGGCCCGGAGGGCGGAGGACCTTTAGGTCCGCAGTAAAGAGAAAGTAACCCAAGAGAAATGGCCTGTGGATCAAGAGCTCTGAGCAGCATTGGGAGATAAAACCGTTCGTGCCGTCTACTCGAATCGTCAGGGAACACTTCTGGCGCTTCTGAGGTGCGCCGGATTTGTGCGCGAGGCGTCGTGGCGGTGAGGACTTAAGGTGCTCCCTCACCCTCACCTACCCCTCTCGTCATTCCGGCGCAGGCCGGAATGACGAGAGGGGAGATGGAGCGAGGTTGGGGGTTGCTCTTCGCTCTTGGCAAGCGATGCGCAGCGAGCCGTCAGCTCTTCGGGCCCCCTCGGGAGCCGAGTGAGGTTTGGACGATCAGGCCCCGAAGGGGGCATCGACAGGACGTCGATGCCTTTAGGACGGGACACGGATGTCCCGTCCTAAAGCCCGGCCAAGCCTCACGGTCCGAAGGACGGCGGACGCGGGGTGTCCTTTCTTTGGTTAGCTTTCTTTGGACAAGCAAAGAAAGTAACTCGGCGACCGGCAGGTCGGCGAAACACGCCAAAGGCGACTTTCTAGCCAAAGCGCAGAACCAGAGCGATGCACGCTTCAGCGATAACCCAACACCGAAGCCACTGGGTCCCCGCCTACGCGGGGATGACGGAAGTGTGGGGCAAAGGTCAACCATCCCGACCTACGCCAGGATGACGAAAAAGGGGTGGGAGAGTCATCCATGGCCGGCCCGATCGCCGGCCAATCCGATCAGCGCGGCAAATACGCGCGCAAGAACATATCCACACCGTCGCGCGCGGTCTGCTCGATCTCAGCCGCATACGACTGCGCACAGTCCTCACAACCAAACATCCGACGCAGCAGCAACTCACCCTTGATCAGCGAGAAAAACTGCGCACTGGCCCGCTTGGTATTGGGAATATCCAGCTTGCCGCCGTCAACCGCGTGCTGCAGCAGGCGCTCCATCAGGCCGTGCGTGCGGTCGGGGCCTTCCTCCCACATCAGCTTGCCGTAGCGGGGGTTGCCCTGGCGGCAATCGCTGAGGATGGCGCGGAACGTACCCACGTTCTGCACGTCACATTCCAGGTGCGCGTGGTGGAGGGCGATCTTGAGCAGCATCTCGCGGACTTCGGTCTGCGGCTCGTAGCGAAAAATATCCTCCGGAACCAGGTCCTGGATACGCGCGCGTATCACCTCGCGGAACAGGTTGTCCTTGTCGCCGAAGTGGCTATACACGGTAAGTTTGGACACGCCGGCCTCTGCCGCGACGGCATCCATGCTGGTACCCGCAAATGCGTTGCGGATAAACAGGGCCTTGGCCGCTTCAAGAATCGCCGCACGCTTCTCCATGTCCTTGGGACGGCCTGGTCCCTGCGGCTTGGCTTGCGGGAGGATGGTCATTGCATACACCTTCACAAATGGCTGACGCGGGTTTAGTATACGCCGCGGTTCAATTATTTTCCACGGGCATCCTGAATGGCCCTCTCTATGCCCTCAACGACTGTCGAACTCACCCTCAGCGCCGGCTATCGCCAAGCGCAACGTGCCCTGGCCGCCTGGCTGGATCAGGGCGTGCGCGCCGCACGGCAGAGCGCGTTTGCCGCGCGAACCGCGCTGGCAGCCCTGGATGCCACCGAGCGCAGCCGGCTGGCGCGATGGCTGGCCTGGCTGTCGGTGGCGGCAAGCTACCGGGGCGAGGCGACCATCACCGCCCGGGTCCGGCGGCTCGACAGCGGGCTGCATCTTGCCATGGAAGATGCACTTGCGCGGCTACCGATGAAATCGGTCACTATGCTCAAGCAAAATCACCGTATGAGTGCCTGAGTGTCCGCGGACATGGCTTGGCGCATGACTTCCGTCAACTGTATGCGATGACTTCCGGCACTTCGTAGCAAGCACGTCAGGCCGCAGGCTTTGGTCATTGTCGGAAACGGCCTAAGCACTTATCCTTTCAGCCCTTTTTCGACTAAACAGAGATGTGAGCAAGATGGCGATGAACTTCGATCAGGCGCGGCAAAACATGGTGGAAAACCAGGTTCGCCCCTGGGAGGTGCTCGATGCACGCGTGCTCGAGGTGCTGGGCAAGCTGCGTCGCGAAGATTTCGTTGCGGCCGAGCATCGCAATCTCGCCTTTGCCGACCTCAGCCTGCCGCTGGGACATGGCGAGGTGATGATGAAGCCGGTGATCGAAGGCCGCGTCCTGCAGGCACTCGAGCTGCAGCCGAATGACCATGTGCTGGAAATCGGCACGGGTTCGGGTTTTCTCACCGCCTGTATGGCCAGTCTTGCCGCCCAGGTCACCAGCATCGACATCCACGAGGATTTCGTTGCGACGGCCGGCCAGCGCCTGGCGCAGGCGGGCATCGCCAACGTGACGCTGGAAGTCGGCGAGGCAGTGAACGCCTGGCAGCCCAAAGGCCTGTTCGACGCACTGGTGGTGACCGGTGCTGTGTTTCAGATTCCGCAGCGCTTTCTGAGCTGGCTGCGTCCGGGCGGCCGTCTGCTGGTCGTACGTGGCGAATCGCCGGTGCAGCACGTGCTGCTGTTGACGCATGAAGGCAATGGTCGTTACCGCGAAGAAGGCTTGTTCGAAACCGACCTGCCCTACCTCGCACATGCCGCGCCACCGCGTCGATTTGTTTTTTGATTCGAACCTTTTGACCCTTTTTCAATGAGGCAACCCATGCGCTTGAAGCTTCTGACCCTTGCCCTGGCTCTGGCGGCACTCCCGCTCACTGGCCGCAGCGAGGACCTGCTGGACGCATATCGAGAAGCACGCGCGAACGACCCGGTGCTGTCGCAATCCGACGCGACTCGGCTATCGGTGTCCGAAGGCGTTCCGCAAGCACGTGCCCTGCTGCTTCCTCAAGTCAACGGAACCGTGTCACTGAACCAGACAAGCGGCAACGGCCCTCAGTCCACTTTGAATCCGGCGACCGGCCAGTTCGACGGACCGCTGTTCGATTCGGGCCATATCCGCACACGTAGCGTATCGGCCGAGGTCAGCCAGTCGGTGTTCGACTTGAGCAAGTGGGCCAATCTGTCGGCCGCCAAGTCTCAGGCGAGTTCGCAGGACGCGACCTACCAGGCCGCGCTGCAAGCCCTGTACGTACGTGTCACCACCGCCTATTTCGGTGTGCTGACCAGCGCAGATCAGCTGACCTTTGCCAAGGCGAACGAAGAAGCGTTGCGTCAGGCTTACGAGCAGGCGGATCAGCGTTTCAAGGTTGGTCTGTCGGCGATCACCGACGTGTATCAGGCCAAGTCCGAGTACGAGCAGGCCAAGGCCCAGACCATCCAGGCCGAGAGCACGCTCAATGACTCCAAGGAAGCGCTGACGCAGATCACCGGTAAGCCTACTGATGACCTGAAGAAGCTCCGCGAAGATCTTCCGATGGATCCGCCCTCGCCGGCCGATCCGAACGTCTGGGTGCAGCAAGCCCTGAAAAACAATCCGACCATTGCAGCCCAACAGTTCAATGTTGAGTCGGCAGAACACAGTATCAATTCGGCCAGGGCTGGGCATCTGCCCACCGTCACCGCGTCGGTGTCGCGCGGCAAGTCCGACTCGTGGGCGGAAAATCGCAACAGCGCAGCAGCAGCCGCAGCCGCGGCTGATGCAGGTACCGGCAATGGCACCAATGGACGCTGGGGCACTACGATCGGTGTGACGTTGAACGTGCCGATCTTCTCCGGTGGTCTGACGCAATCGCAAGTCCGCCAGTCGATCTACAACCGTGACTCCGCCCAGGATGCCCTGGAAATCCAGCGTCGCCAGGTCACCCGCGACACGCTGAACTTCTATCGCACCTCGGTTGCCGGCATCAGCCAGGTGGAAGCGGCCAAGGCCGGTGTGGATTCTGGCCAGAAGGCGCTTGAGGCTACCCGCGCGGGTTTCGACGTGGGTACGCAGACCATGCTGAACGTGCTGACCGCCATTCAGACCCTGACCCAGGCGCAGAGCACCTATTCGCAGTCGCGCCACAACTTCGTGCTGAACAAGCTGCAGTTGAAGCAGACCGCCGGCACGGTGGACATGAAGGACATCGAAGAGATCAATACGCTACTGCAGTAACGCTGCCGCAGATGCGATCGACAGAGCCGGGCGCCATGCGTCCGGCTTTTTTTTATTCCTGCAACTGCTGGTCGATCAATTCCATCACGCGCTTGACCGCACCGCGTTCGCTGTCGAACACGTGGCGCGCCTGCTCGCCCATGCGTTTGCGACGGGCGTGATCGAGCAGCAATCGCAGTGCCCTGGCACCGAGATCTTCCTTGCCATTGATGCGTTCGGCGCCGCCCTCCTTGATCAGCGTCAGGGTAATCTCTTCGAAATTGAAGGTGTACGGACCGACCAGTACCGGCCGCGACATTGCCGCCGGCTCCAACACATTGTGGCCACCGATCGGCACCAGGCTGCCGCCGACGAAAGCCAGATCCGACGCCGCATAGAAAGGCATCAGTTCGCCCATCGAATCGATCACGAATACCTGGTGCGCCGCCGATGGCACGCGCTCGGCGCTGCGTGTGGCCAGCGTAAAGCCCAGGCTGCGCACCGAATTTTCCACCATCTTGAAACGTTCGGGATGGCGCGGTGCGATCAGCAGCAAGGCATCGGGCAGACGCTTCAACACGTCCAGATGCGCCTCCAGTACCGACAGTTCCTCGCCTTCGTGCGTGCTGCCGGCAATCCACACGGGACGCAAACGGCCCCATTGTTCGCGCAGGTGTGAGCCGGCGTTCACCGCATCGAACGGCACTGGCATGTCGAACTTCATATTGCCGCTGACCAGGATCGTTGCCGGGTCGGCGCCGAGTAGGCGATAACGCGCGGCATCGGTCTGCGACTGGGCCGCGATCACACGCACGCTGCGCAAGGCCTGACGCACGATGCCGTTGAGCGGGCGATAGCCGCGCAACGAGCGCTCGGACAGACGCGCATTGACGATCAGCATCGGGATGCCGCGCTTGCCGCAGGCGAAATACAGGTTGGGCCAGATTTCTGTTTCGACGATCACCGCCAGCCGTGGTCGTACACGCTTGAGGAAACGCGAGACAGCAAATGGCAGGTCGTAGGGCAGGTAGACGTGTACCACGCTGTCACCAAACAGCTGACGCACGCGCTCCGATCCGGTCGGTGTCACCGTCGTCACCACCAGTGGGGCATTGGGATAGCTGTTGCGCAGCGCCTTGAGCAAGGGCTCGGCGGCATTCACTTCGCCGACCGATACCGCATGCACCCACAGGCTGCCGCGTACCGCCGGCGCCAGGGCAAAGCCGAAACGTTCGCGCCAGCGTCGGTGATAGTCGCGATAGCGCACGCCGCGAAACAGCAGGCGCAACACGATGAAGGGCGTCGCCAGATACATGGCGAGTGTATAGAGGTAGCGCAACGCGATATCCCAGGCTCGGTTCCCGTGAGTATAGCGGCTCTCAAAAAGCTCATGATTACCAAGAGAAAAAACCTTGGTTGAAGCTGCGTTTTTCTAACTATTCCGATAGGCGGCTGCGGCCCCGCTTTCTACTCTCTGTCGGCCATTTCATGGCTCACAAAAAGCACATTTTTTAAAGCGGCATGAGACGTCACGGCGTGTAGTTACCGGCCGAGTGTCTTGTCGCTTCTGCTTAGATCCCACTTCCACGGATATCGAGAGACGACATCTGTCGCCCTCGTTTGGAGTTTTTATGCGAAAGACTCGTAGCAAGCACGCCACCTTGCCATGGCATGGCTTGGCGCTGGCCATCGCCGGGGTACTGGCCGGCCCTGTCGTCGCCCAGTCGGCCGGCCAGCAAGTAGCCGATGGGACGACCCTCGATGTCACCACCGGCGAATACGAAACCCACCAGATCGGCGAACATGCCTTGTATGCGCGCCACGGCGGCCTGCTTCGGGTCGCCGACGATGTCTTCGTCAACACGCTGGGCACCAGCGCCTCGGGCGTGCGCGTGGAGACCGGTGGCAGCATCGTCATGAATGGCGGCAGCATCGTCACGAATGCCAGCATCGCCGACGGGGTATTCGTGGGCGGCGACTCCTCCGCCACGTTCGGCCGCGATACCCAGGGCTTCGGCACGCTGATCCGCACCAGCGACGTGGACGCCGCCGCGGTACGCGCCGAGGGCCGCGGCGCGAGGGCCAGCCTGACCGGCGCGGCGCTCGTCACGCAACATGGTGTCGGTGCATTCGCCGAGTCCGGGGGTTCGATCACATTCACCGGTGGACGCATCAATACCGCGGGCGACTCCGCCTATGGCGCGCTCGCTCGCAACGACAACAGCAGCCTCCATATCACCGATACGCAGATCGTCACGGTTGGCCGCGAAGCGCATGGCGTGATGACGCTCGGGGCGCAAACCAACCTCGCGCTGAGCAATACGAGAATCCAGACCGCGGGCCAGTTCGCCTATGGCGTCAATCTCAATCAAGTCGATCGGGCCTCGTTCGACCGGGTCACCATCCGCACCTCGGGAGCGGGTGCCGCCGCATTGTGGGCGCCGCTTGCTGCCAACGAAGTGAAAGCAAGCAACATCGACTTCCAGACCACCGGCCGCAGCGCGCCGGGCATCGAGACGCTCGATGCACGTGTGGAGGTCGATACCGGCAACGTCACCACGCACGGCGCGGCCTCTCATGCCCTGCACGCCTCGAACACGAACGCGGCCAGGATCGATGCCACCCGACTGAACATCCGTACTTTCGGCGTGGACGCCATCGCGGCGTTCGCCGCTGGGAGCGCAAGCATCCAGCTTGCCGGCAGTCAGATCGAAACGACGGGCGAACGCGCCTTCGGACTGGCCGCCATCGGTGACGGCGGTGTCGAAGCCACCGATACCACCGTGGTGGCCAGCGGCGCGGAGGCATCGGCCGTCGCCGTGGGCGGCGGCCGGGTCACGGTCAACGGCGGCGCATTGCGCAGCACACAGGCAAGCGCGCTGTACGCCGCCTCCGGCGGTATCCGGTTGAATGGCGTCAACCAGGTTATCGGCGGTAACGGCGATCTTCTGCTCGTCGAGGCCGGCGACAAGAAGGCGGTAGTCGATCTGGCACTGTCCCAATCCCACGCCGAGGGCGACATCGTTCGGGCGCCTGGGAGCCCGACCGGATCGCCGATACAAGTCGCCTTGCGCGATGTTTCGACATGGACAGGCGCTACCGATGTCGTCACCGACATGACGGTGGCCGGCGGCAGCACGTGGACACTGACGCGCAGCTCGACGGTTGGCGCGCTCGACCTCGATGGCGGCACTATCGACTACGGCACCCACGACGCCGGCAACCACACAACCTTGACCGTCACCGGGGACGTCACCGGTACCGGCGGTGTCGTGCGCATGCATACCCTGCTCAACGAAGGCGGGACGCTCGACCGGCAGCAAACCGATCGCCTGCTGGTATACGGCGACATCCGAACGACGGCGTCGACCTTGCTGGACATCGTGCCGACAAGCCAGGCCGATGGGCAGCTGACCGACCACAATCGCAATGGCGCCCTGGATGCCGACGAGGGCATTTCGGTGGTACAGGTCGCAGGCCAATCGCGCGCTGATGCGTTCGCGCTGCGCGGCGGCTATGTCGCCGCCGGTCCATACCAATACACGCTGCATGCGTTTGGCCCGGGCCAGGCCGACCCGGACCAGAACGCACTCGGCAGCGAGTTACTCCAATGGGATTACCGGCTCGGCAACACCTACGTCGAAGACAGGCTCGATCCGCAGGAGCCGATACAACCGGAGCCGATACAGCGTGTGAAGGTGGTGCCACAGTTGCCTTCATATCTGTCTGCGCCAACAGCCTTGTTCAACTACGGCAGCCAGATCGTGAGCACGCTGCACGAGCGGCTCGGCGAGATTCGCCAGGTGGCGTCCCGGCCGGAAGGACAAGGCGGCGAAGTCTTCGCGCGATACATCAACAGCCAGCAGCGCTATGGCAGCAGCCGGCATTTCACCGACTTCGGCTACAGCTTCGATCAGCAGATCAACACACTGCAGCTCGGCGGCAGCCTGATCGCCTGGACCGGCAACCATTCGGCACTACGCGCCGGCTGGGCCCTGGACAAAGGCAGCACCCGCATCACGCCACGTGCCGTAGACGGCGCCAGCTTTGCCCGGTATCGCGCCTACGGCAGCCATGCCTGGCTGACCTGGCAGCAAGACGACGGCTTTTACGTGGACGCCGTGGTAGGCGGAGAACGCTTCCATGGCGATGTGACGACAGCGGCGCGTGGCGGCAACGTCGCCAGGCTGCGCGCGCGAAACTCGACGTTCTCCGTGGAAACGGGTTATCCATTCGCGATCGGCAACGGCTGGGAGCTGGAGCCGCAGGCCCAGTGGAGCATCCAGCGATTGAGCTTCAATGCTTTCGAGGACAGCGATGGGCTTGCCGTTACCCTGCGCCCGTCGACCCAGACCGTCGCGCGTGCCGGTGCACGCCTGGTCAAGACCGATGTTTCGCGCGTCACCCCCTATCTCAGGGCCGACGTCCTGCGCACGATCGGCGGAGCCAGTCGCATCGATACCTACAGCGCAGCCTGGAACATGGGCGACGCGTTCGCCGCCGGACGTGTGGGAACCAGCTATCGGCTCGGCGCCGGCGCCACGGCGGCGCTGACACCCAACCTGTCTGCCTTTGGGCAGGCCGACTACCGGCACGGCACGGCCGGCCACGGCTTCACCGGCTGGGCGGGGAGCGTAGGACTTCGCTTGAATTTCTGACGGCGCCCAGGGTCCGGGTGGGACGCGTCTCACCCGGACCGTTACAATAACGGGGATGCCCGGTACACCACGCCCCACTTTCACACGCGCGCTACTCTCGCCCAGGCAATGGCCGGCATGGCTGGGCATTGGCGTCATCTGGCTGATCGCCCGCCTGCCCTACCGCACGCTGATGCAACTGGGCCATGGACT
The DNA here is from genome assembly GCF_055584465.1 of Dyella sp. NPDC103356. NCBI lineage: Bacteria > Pseudomonadati > Pseudomonadota > Gammaproteobacteria > Lysobacterales > Rhodanobacteraceae > Dyella > Dyella sp. NPDC103356. The sequence goes on along the minus strand of NZ_JBVJLZ010000005.1, from coordinate 452,155 downwards.
CGGCGCCATCGTGCAGCGCGTGCGCTCGCCGCGGCGCAAAGTGGCCGCGACCAATGTCGCACTGTGCTTTCCGGAACTGTCCGCCGACGAGCAGAAACGGCTGGTGGACGCGAACCTGCACGACATCGGCCTGATGATGATGGAGTTCGCGCTGGGCTGGATGGGCAGCGACCAGGCGCTCAAGCGCGTACCGGTCACCATCGAAGGCATGGAGCACCTGCAAGCGGCCCGCATGCAGGGCAAGGGCGTGCTGCTGGTCGGGGGCCACTTCTCCCACCTCGAACTGTGCGCGCGGCTGGTATCGCAGCACATGCGCATCGCCGGCATGTATCGGCAGATGGATTCGGCCGTCTTCGAATATGAAGTGCTGCGCTCTCGCCTGGACTACGCCGACGCGATGTTCGACAAGGACGATATCCGTGGCACGGTGAAGTATCTGCGCGGCGGCGGCACGCTGTGGTACGCACCGGATCAGGACATGCGCAGCAAGGACAATGCCTTCGTGCCGTTCTTCGGCGTGCCGGCGGCCACCATTACGGCCACGCATCACCTCGCGCGTCTTTCCAAGGCCGTGGTCATACCGTTCTTTCATCGCCGTCTGCCCGACGGCCGCGGCTATGCGCTGCGCCTGGGCGCACCGTTGACCGATTTCCCCAGCGACGATGCCAGCGCCGACACGGCGCGTATCAACCACTGCATCGAGGCAATGGTGCGTGAAGCACCTGAACAATACCTGTGGGTGCACAAGCGTTTTAAGACGCGCCCCGAGGGATTTCCGCCCATTTATTAACGCTTGCCTTAAACGAAAGCTCCAAGACAGCAAGCGACAGTTTTAAGACGGCGATACCCGGTAGAAATCCGCTCAGGATATTTATCGGGCCATGACGCGCCATGTCTTTCAAGTTAATCCTGCGCTCCATGCGCGAACGCCGTGACTGGCACGGTTCGCGTGGCAAGCGCTTTTCCTACGCCATCAAGTACGCCGCGCGCTGCCTGACGCATGTGCGCGCGCAGGCAAACTGGTTGAGCTTTATCTACGACAGCCCGCGCATGAACGCGATCCACACGCGCGACCCTTATCTTTTCGATCGTCCGCTGCATCGCTATATCAACCGAGGCTTCAGCGTGGCCCAGCGCTACGCCACGATGCTCAGTCACTATCGTTTCGTGAGTTCGCACCTGCCCGAAGCGCTGATCGACACGATGTACCGCGACGGCCATGTGACGCTGGGCGAGGTGTCGCTCAAGGACAATAGCCGCTTGCTGGTACGGCTTGCCATCCCCGCCGGTCGTGGCCGCGAAGGCGAGTTGTGCCTGCAGCTGTCCAATGTGCAGGGCGAGGTGTTGTCTTCGGTGATCTTCACCGTTGGCGATGAAGGACATGCGTTGCTGATCGGCTGTCTACAAGGTGCAAGCACGCAGCTCGGCCGCGATGCGGTGCGCACGCTGACCAAGCAATGCCATGGCCTGCGGCCCAAAAATCTGCTGTTTTCGATGCTGCTCGGCTTCGCCGAAGATCGCCACATGGCACACGTGCGCGGCATCAGCCAGGCAGCCCATCCGTTCTCGTTGACACGCGGCAAGATCAAAGCCGACTACGACAGCTTCTGGATCGAATGCGACGGTCAGTTGAACAAGGATGGCTTCTACGACCTGCCTGCGCGTGAGCCGGTCCGCGACGAGATGCAGGTCGAAAGCAAGCATCGCTCGGCGTTTCGCAAGCGCGAAGCCTTGCGTTGGGAGGTCACGCATTTGTTCGTCGATGCGTTGCGCGGCTATGCGGAACAGACAACTCGCAAGGCGGCCTGATTACGACCCCTTGTTTCTGGACCGTGCGTGCTGGCGCGCCTCGTGCAGCTTGGCGTACTTGAGAAAAGCGTAAAACGCGCCGGTAACGCTGGCGATAAAGCCGGCCCAGCCGTTGAGAAAATAGCGCTTGCCGATGTATTGCCGCAGGAAAAACACCGGCGGATATAAAACCATGCGCAAACCGGTAAAGCGCTGCTGCTTGCGCAGTTTGTACGCCACCATGCCACTGGTGTAGCGATTGATCTTTTCCACCCGCGTGGCGATATCGCCATCGCCGTCATTGACGAAGTCGGCCCGCCAGAGCGTCTTGACCGGGCCTTCGACCTCCACCGCCGCATGCACTTCGACATCGTTCATGCCGCCATGGCGTCGGTCGAACAAACGCAGATGTCCGTTACGCCAGCTCCAGCGGTGCTGGACCGTCCAGAACATGCGCTCGCGCCGCGGCAATCGGAACCCGGCGTAACGGGGCGCCGTCAACGCGCGCTCGATCTCCTCTCGCGTACCGGGCGACAGTATTTCGTCGGCATCCAGGTTGAGAATCCAGTCATGGCTGGCCATGGCATACGCGCGCTGCTTCTGCGGGCCGTAGTCGTCAAAAGGATGGACGTCGATGCGCGCACCGTGGCGCCTGGCGATGGCCACCGTCTCATCGGTCGAACCCGAATCGAGCACAACGATTTCTTCGGCCCAATCGACCTGGCTCAGGCAGGCATCGAGCGTATCGGCGTTATTGAAGGTGATAACGACAACCGACAGCGGCTCACGCTGCATGATCGGGCTCCTTGGCCGGCCAGTTCACGGCCAGGGCCGCGCACCATAACCCAAGCAGCCAGGCAAACAACAAGCCCCACCACGCCGAATAGAAAGCCAGGTGCGTATTGAGCGGAAACAGCATCGCCGCCAACGCGACGGTTACCGGAAATGCGGCATCGCGTCCCGCACCCGCACGCCACCAGAAGCGCCAGGCCAGCACCACACCGGCAAGCCAGAGCAACAGGCCGATCGCCCCGGTTTCGGTGAGCACCTCAAGGACAAGCTGATGCGCATGACACGCACCTTCGCCATCGCCGCAAGTTTCAGCCGTCAGGAAATGATCGGTCGGCGGCGCGAACTGGGCGTAGGCGTAGCGATAGGCCCGCACACCGACACCATTGATGGGATGTGCTTCGATCATCTTTACGCTGGTACGCCAGATATCCAGACGCCCGGTCAACGCCGTATCCAGCGACTTATCCGATCCCTGCAGGACCATCAGCGTGCGATCCATGCGCGTCTGGAAGCGCTCGGACGTCTTCCAGGCGACGCCACCGGCCAGCGCCAGCAGCACGGCACCGCCAGCGCACCAGCCTAGGAAACGCAGCGGCGAACGGGCTTCTCGCCAGGCAAACGCCAATGCCACCAGGCCATAGCAAACCCAGGCCGCGCGCGAGCCCGCCAGAAGCACGGGACCGAGCATCAGCACGAATGCGGCCAACAGTCCCCACACCTTCCAACGCTCACGCGCCGCCCACAATGCGAAGGGCGACAGCACCGCCAACGCAGGGCCGAGCTTCAGGTTATGCGCACCGAAGATGCCCGAGATTCGCTCCGCCTCCGCGTGCCCGCCAAGGCTCCAGCCAGTCAAGGCCTGCACCCAGGCGTCGATCGTCCAGATCGCCACGACGACAGCGACGGCGACATACAGGGCGCGTAGCTTCTCCGGGCGGCGAATGGCGAAGCAGGCATACAGGCCGAGGGGGACGTAGCGAAGCAACGCGGCGACCGTCGACCAGCTCTTGCCTGGTGCGACTGAATCGACGGCTGAAATCAGTGCGGCGGCGGTATAGGTACCCAGCAGCCAGAGCAGCAACTGCGCGCCTTGATGTTCGGTCAGCGCGCGTGGATGACGGGCGAAAAGCATCAGCACGCCAACCAGGCAGAGCGCCGTACCGAGCTCCGCGCTGCGTCCCAGCGGCAGCAGTGCGATCACCAGCCAGAAAGGGAGTAGTGGTGAGCGGAGGGCAGCGCGGAGAGAGGGGGCGTTGGACGGCATGAGGTTGGGTTGATTTGCGATGGGGCATTGTAGGGGGCGGCGGGGGGTGGCGCTTGTTGGCGCGGCTTTTTGATGGGTCGCCTTGGCTTTACTAACCTGCTGTCGTTATTCCGGCGTAGGCCGGAAGCCTTTTGACATGAGTGTCTCGTTCTTGCCTGAGTGTTCGGGCGACCTGGCCGCTTACGCAGCGGGCGTTTCACTCGCCTGCCGGCGAGCGAGTCACTTTCTCTTTGCTGGCCCACGCTTGCGCGTAGCGCATGCGAACGGCGAAGCCGGCCCGGAGGGCGGAGGACCTTTAGGTCCGGAGTAAAGAGAAAGTAACCCAAGAGAAATGGCCTTTAGAGCCAGAGCTCTGAGCAGCATTGAGAGATAAAACCGTTCGGACCGTCTACTCGAACCGACAGGGGACGCTTCTGGCGCTTGTGAGGTACGCCGAATCTGTGCGCGAGGCGTCGTAAGGGTGAGGACTTAAGGTGTTCCTTCACCCTCGCCTACCCCTCTCGTCATTCCGGCGAAGGCCGGAGGCGCTTTTCAACAGCGAAGCTGGTCATCCATGCCTCAGCGTTTCCGCTTGCGACACGTTGTCTGACGAGCGAGAGCCTGAGGAGTGGATTCCGGCCTGCGCCGGAATGACGAATAGGAGGGTGGGCGCAAGGCTGGGATTTTGCTCTTCGCTCTTGGCAAGCGATGCGCAGCGAGCCGTCAGCTCTTCGGGCCCCCTCGGGAGCCGAGTGAGGTTTGGACGATCAGGCCCCGAAGGGGGACTCGGCAGGGATGCCGAGTCCTTTTCGACAGGACAGGGACGTTCCCGGATCAAGTCCGGGACAGGCTCTGTCGAAAAGCCCGGCCAAACCTCACGGTCGCGCAGCGGCGGCGGACTAGGGGGGTCCTTTCTTTGGTTAGCTTTCTTTACTCCGGGCCTTACGGCCCTCCGCCCTTCGGGCCGGCTAACGCCGTTCGCACTGCGTGCGTGGACAAGCAAAGAAAGTAACTCGGCGACCGGCAGGTCGGCGGAACACGCCGTAGGCGACTTTCTGGCTAGAGCGTTCAACGCTTTCGCGATAACCCAACACCGAAGCCACTGGGTCCCCGCCTACGCGGGGATGACGAGATAGCGAGATTGATTGAGACCGTAAGCCTCAGCCCGCCATCACCTCGTCATACAACGCCAACGTAGCCTGCTGCATATCCCCCAACCGATAGTTATGCAGCATCGAAATCGCCGGTGCCACGCGCAGCAATTCCGCCGCCCGCTCCACCAGCCGCTCGCGATCGCCAGGCGCTACACGTCCGGCAGGATAAAGTTCGGCAAGCAACTCACCGACACCGCCATGCGCATAACCCAGAACAGGCCGGCATAGCGACAAGGCTTCAACCACCGTGCGCCCGAAGGATTCCGGCTTGTTCGAGAGCTGCAGGATCAACGCCGATATCGCATAGATGTCGCGCACGTCATCGCGCGGCGGCGTCATTTCGATCTGCTGCTCGAGACCGAGCGAGCGAATCAACTCTCGCAACTCTTCGGCATACGCCTCGCGCCCCGGCTCGACCGCACCGAGCAACAGCAGGCGCACATCGATCCCGCGTCGTTTCAGGTCGGCAACGAGATGGATCGCGTCATGATGACCCTTCAAGCGGGTGCCGCGACCCGGCAAGGTCAACAGCGGCGCGCCGGCCAGGTTGGGAAATTCGGCAAAGAAATTACGCGTCCAGACATCATCCGGGCGATGGCCATACGGAAAGGCATCCGGATCGATACCCCGCGGAATCACCCGCACGCGACTCGGCTCAAGCCAGCGGTAGTGGCTCAACACGTAATCGCGCAGGGTCTGCGACACCGCCACGATGCGCTCGCCGCGCAGCAGGATCGAGCTGTAGCGGCCGGGCGAATTGAGCCCGTGCACGGTGGTGACGAAATGCGGTTGAGGCTGCATGCCCTTGATCGCCCACCAACCCATCCAGGCAGGCAGCCGCGAGCGCGCATGCACGATATCGGGCTTGATCTGGCGCAGCGCCCGCCGGAGCGCGACCAGGCGGCCCAGCGTGCTCAGCGACTTTTTGCCGATATCCAGCGTGATGTGCTCGCTGCCCTCGGCTTCGAGCCGTTCGACCATGCGGCCACCGGCTGAGATCACCACCGAGCGATGACCCGCCTGAACCAGTGCCCGGGCGATCTCCAGCGCGGAGCGCTCGGCTCCGCCCGAATGCATCGACGGGATCAGCTGGACGACGGTCAAGGACCTGGTAGGGGTGACGACGGCGGACATGAATTCTTCGTTGAGAGCCTTCATCACACCAGACAAGCAGCAATCATGCCGGACCGGGCTTTAGGGCATGGGGGCGCCTGCCCGCACGGTGGCGGGATCAGTCCTTGAGCACGTAACGTGCGCCACAGTAAGGACAAGTAGACTCGCCACCGTCGTCGACGACCGGCAGATAGACCTTCGGATGGGAATTCCAAAGGGCCATGCCGGGCATCGGGCACGACAACGGTAGGTCGGCGCGCGTCACTTCGTAACGATTTTCGGCATTTGCCGGGATGGGCGCCGCAGCAGATGAACGCGACATGGGGCTTTGCTCCGCAAACTGGACATCAAGCAGGGAATGGTAGCAGGCTCAAGGGGCCGGACGCTGTCCGGGATCTTAAGGATTTGGGGTAGTTGGGGAGACCGCTGGAGGGCATAGCCCTTACGGTCCATATCGATTGTCATGGGGCGGATTCACACTCCCGCCAGGACACCATGCAGAGGGAAAACCATGGATTTTGCAAAGATCGTTGCACGCGTGAAAGCCATCCTGACCACGCCCAAGACCGAATGGCCGGTCATCGCGGCCGAACCGGATACCGTCAAGGGGCTTTATCTCAACTACATCGTCATTCTGGCGGCGCTCCCGCCCCTGGCGGGCTTCATCAAGAACACCCTGATCGGCACCTCGATCATGGGCGTGGACATCCGCTTTCCCATCGGCGCCGGCATCGGCTCGCTGATAGCGGGCTACCTGGTCGCCCTGGGCGTGGTGTATCTGATGGCATGGATCGTCAATGCGCTCGCATCGTCCTTCGGCGGGCAGAAGGACATGGTGCAGGCACTGAAAACGATTGCGTACTCCTGGACCGCCTACTGGGTCGCCAGCATCGCGCTGATCCTGCCGTGGATCGGCTGGCTGGTCGCGCTCGCGGGCCTGGTCTACGCGATCTACCTGATGTACCTGGGCTTGCCGCATACGATGAAGTCGCCGACCGACCGTGCGGGCGGCTATACCGCGGTCGCCGTGATCATCGGCATCGTGGTTAGCTGGATCGCCGGCGCGATCATCAGCGGGATTTTCCTCAAGAGCTTTGCCGACGCCTATCACTCGTCCGGCGCACACGGGCTTTAACGTCGTCCAGAAAAAAAGCCCGCGCCATGACGGCGCGGGCTTTTTTATTAGAACCAGGCGAATCGCTTACTTGGCGACTGCGCCTTCGGTGGTGATGTGGATCTTGATCTCGTCGCTGACGTTCGGCACATAGGCGCCGACGCCGAAGTCCGAACGCTTGATCGTGGCGGTGGCGTCGAAGCCGATCGCCTGCACCTTCAGCATCGGATGCTCACCGCTCTTGTTGAGCTTGGCGTCCAGCACGACCGACTTGGTCACGCCGTGCGCGGTCAGGTCACCGGTGACCTTGAACTTGCCAGCGCCTTCGGCCTGCACCTTGGTGCTCTTGAAGGTGATGGTCGCGAACTTGTCGGCATCCAGGAAATCAGGCTTCTTCAGGTGCTCGTCGAGCGCGCTGACGTGGGTGTCCAGGTTGGCCAGCGGCAGGGTCACTTCGACCGACGACTTGGCCGGGTTCTTTTCGTCGAACACCAGGGTGCCGTCGCCCAGGCCCAGGTTGGCGGTCGGGTTGGAGAAGCCGAAGTGGTTCCAGCTGAACAGGACCATGGTATGGCCCGGGTCGAGCTTGTAGGTCACCGGGTCGGCATGAGCGGACACAGCAGCACCGATCAGGCCGGCGAGGAGCAGATAGCGAACAGCACGCATGGATATTTCTCCGTATGGGGTGGGGACTGCGCGTAGCTCAGTCCGATCAAATTAGACGATCTTGCAGGCTTCGTCGAACGTCAGGCGCGGGCTGCGCGGGAACAGGTCACGGCTGGCATCGCCATAGCCGATATTGACGATGAAGTTGGCCTTGACCGCCGTACCGGCGAAAAAGGCGGCATTGACACCGTCGGCGTCGAAGCCGGACATCGGGCCGCAATCCAGGCCCACCGCGCGGGCGGCCAGGATCAGATAGGCACCTTGCAGGCTGGCATTGCGAAACGCGGTAATGTCGATCGCCGGCTGGTTGCCGACAAACCAGCTACGCGCGTCCGCGTGCGGGAACAGGTGCGGCAGCTTCTCGTAGAACTCATGGTCGGTACCTACGATGGCCGTCACCGGCGCGGCCAGCGTCTTGGCACGGTTGCCTTCGGACATGAAGGGCGAGAGCTTTTCCTTCGCTTCCTTGGACTTGATGAACACCACGCGCATCGGCGAGCTGTTCGCGCTGGTCGGGCCGAACTTGGTCAGCTCGTAAATCTTGTGCAGCTGTTCGTCGCTCACTTCCTTGGGCAGGAACGCGTTGTAGGTACGCGCCGTGCGGAACAATTGGTCGAGGGCGGTCTCGGAAAGCATCTCGCTCATGGTTATCCTTTATGACGTCATAGCGCGCCCGCGGGCGCCAAGAACGAGCAGTGTAAACGCGCAGCGGGATCGACAGGACACCCATTTAAGGAACGTACTGTGCTGATTCGAGAAACAATGGGGTGCCGGACGTGAGCGCATTGCAGGGCGAATGCTGGGTGATTACCGATCAGGCGGCAGGCAACCAGCGCCAGGCACTGGCTTTGGCCAGCCGCCTGGGTCTGCGCGTGCATCACCTGGTCTGGGAACCGCGCGCGCCCTGGTCCTGGTTCTCACCGCTCATGTTGCCCGGTTACAAACGGGCATTGGCGGCCAGCCAACGCCAGCGGTTGATGCCACCGTGGCCACGGGTCGTGATCGGCTGTGGCCGTGCTTCGTCCCTGTTTACGCGCATGTTGCGCAAGTTATCGCGCCGGCGCTCGTTCGTGGTGCAGATTCTCGATCCTCGCATCGACCCCAGGCACTGGGACATGGTGATCGCCCCCCGCCACGATGGCGTTCATGGCAGCAACGTGATTACCACACTGGGTTCGCTCAATCCGATCGACGCGACATGGCTGGACGATGGCCGCGATGCCAGCCCCGTCCTGGCCGATCTGCCGCAACCGCGCGTGGGCGTGTTGCTCGGCGGCCCGCGCAAGCACTGGCCGTTGGACGCAACCTACGCCCGAACGCTGGCCGAACAACTGCTCGCGCGACAACGCGCCGAAGGCGGCAGTGTGATGGTTGTCGCATCGCGGCGTACGCCCGACGAAGCGGTACGCCTATTGCGTGAAGCGTTGCGCGGGGTACCCGGCCTGGTCTGGGGCGGCAGCGAGGATGGCAACAATCCTTATCCCGGCGTACTGGGGTGGGCAGACCGGCTGGTGGTGACGCCCGATTCGGTCAATATGTTGTCCGAAGCCTGCGCCGTGGGTTGCCCGGTACACACCCTGGTGACGGCACCACTGCCGGCGAAGATCGCACGCTTTCACCGCGTACTGCGCGAGGCCGACCTGCTCCACGATCTGGATACCGTCGTCACGACACCGCAAACACCGTTGCGCGAACTTCCTGCCGTGGCTAAAGAGGTGCTTGCCCGCATGCATGCGCACGAACGGGATGCAAATACGGCGTCGCTTTAGGAAAAAGCGAAACCCAGTTCCTGCGTCACCTTTGCCACCTGTACGCAAAGATTTTCCAAGGCCTCGTCACGCGGTGCGATACGCGAGCGCAGATCCAGCGTGCATGCCAGCGATCGCTGCAACAGGTCCGCATGCGCTTGCGTCAACGTCGCGGCCTGTTGTGTATCGAGCCAACCCGCGCTGCGACACGCCTCGATCAAGGCTGCATTGGCCGTCACGTTCAGAACGTTCGGTTGTTGTGCGGCACCTGCCAGCACCAGGCCTTGCAGCGCAAACTCGATGTCCAGCAACCCACCGCGCCCCTGCTTGAGATCCAGCTGCGTCGCGCTGGATCGATCGCGCTCGGCACGCCAGCGCTCGCGCATGCCGCTGACCTCCTGCAACACCGCGGCGCGCTCGCGCGGCACCGCGAGAATCTCGCGCCGCACATCGGCAAGTTCCGCACACAGCGCCGCATCGCCGGCCACGGTTCGTGCGCGCAACAGGGCCTGATGCTCCCAAGTCCATGCTCGGCTGCGCTGATAGGCGACAAATGCATCGAGGCTACCGACCAGGAGGCCTTTGGAGCCATCCGGACGCAGCCGGGTATCGACTTCGTACAAGCGGCCCGCGCGCGTAAGCACAGTCAGCCAGTTGACAATGCGTTGAGTCAGGCGCTGAAACCAACGCGCCCCTTCCAACGGACGCGCGCCGTCGCTCATTGCCTGCGCACGTTTGCCGTCAAACACAAAAACCAGATCGAGATCGGATGCGAAACCGAGCTCCTCGCCACCAAGGCTGCCATAGCCCAACACGGCAAAGCCCGATCCTTCGCCAGGCAAACGACCGTGCTGGACGATCAATTCGCGCTCGGCCAACGATGTCACCGCCAGCACGACCGACTCGGCCAGCGCCGCCAGACGTCGAGCAGTCGCCACGGCATCGGCGCGGCCGTCGTTGAGCGCCAGCCCGAGGCGGAAGGCGATGCTGGACTTGAATTCGTTGATGCGCTCGAGCTCCGCCTCGGCCTCACGCTCGTCGAGCGTGGTCAGCACACGGGCGATTTCCGCGCTGATATCCGCGCGTTTCAACGGCAATTGGTCGATACGCGGATCGAGTACGTCGTCGAGCAACAGCGGTTGTGCGATCACGCGTTCGGCAAGAAAAGCGCTTTCGGCAAATAGTCCGGCCAGGCGTTTGCGTGCCGCGGGCTGCTCTTCGAGCAAGGCGAGATACGACGAACGCCGCGCCACCGCCTGCACCAGCCGGCATAGCCGCAACAGACATGCTGCTGGCGCCGCGCTGGCACGCGCGGCGATAAATAACTGCGGCATCAGACGATCCAGCCGCTCGCGCGAAGGCTGTGCCATCGCACGCACGGCAGCCGCCTGCGGCAACTTCATCAGCGCATCGGCCACATCGGCACCCGGCACGAAACCGGCGCCTTCGGCGGCACCCGCGTCGACATCGCCAGCGCAGGCACGCTGCCATAGCGCGACATCCTCGACCGGTGCACTCGCCGTGCGACCGCCTTGCGGCATCAACACCGCGGCGAACTCCTCGCTGACGATGCCGCGATGGTAAGCCAGCACCTGTTCCAGTTCCTGCCAATGCTCATGCCCCAGCCCGCGTGCAATACGCTCGCGACTGAGATCGTCCTCGGGAATATCGTGGGTCTGCGCATCGCGCAGCATCTGCACGCGGTTTTCCACCCGTCGCAGAATCACATACGCCTCGCGCAAAGCCTTGGCGCGTACCGCTGCGATATGCCCGCGCGCCTCACACGCGGTCAGCGCGGGAAGCAGGCCGCGTACGCGCAGACTCGGTTCGCGGCCGCCGCGAATCAACTGGGTCAACTGCACGATGAACTCGATCTCGCGGATGCCGCCCGGGCCGAGCTTGAGGTTGTCGGCCAGATCCTTGCGCGCGACTTCCGCATCGATCAGCGATTTCATTTCGCGCAGCCCGGCAAAGGCCGTGTAATCGAGATACTTGCGATAGACGAAGGGGCGCAACTGTTCCTGCAACTGCTTGCCGGCATTGCGGTCCCCTGCCACCGGGCGCGCCTTGATCCAGGCGTAGCGCTCCCAGTCGCGCCCTTCGCTCTGGTAGTACTGCTCCATCGCACTGAACGGCAATGCCAGCCGCCCGGCATTGCCAAAGGGACGCAGGCGCAGGTCGACACGCGCGCAGATGCCATCGACCGTGGGTTCGTTGAGCAGGCGCACCAGTTGGCGACCTAGTCGTACGAAGTACTCGCTGTTGTCCAGCGCACGCGCGCCATCGCTCTGGCCGCTATGCGGATAGGCCAGGACCAGATCGATATCCGAAGAAAAATTCAGCTCGCTGCCACCGAGCTTGCCGAATCCCAGCACGACCATTCGCTGCAAGACACCCTCGTGGCTGCGGCTATGGCCGTAACGAGCAGCCAGGGCCTGCTCGCCCCAACCGAGCGCCGCACCCAGCAAGGCCTCATAAAGCACGCTGGTCGCCGATAACGTGTCCGAGAGTTCGTCCAGGCCGTTGACGTCGCGAAAAACCAGACGCAAGGCCTCGGCATGGCGAAAGCGCCGCAGCGCCGACATGCACTCGCCTTCGTCGGCACTGAGCTTGAGGCTGTCGATACGCGTACCCGCATCGCCACCGGCACGCAGGCGCTCCAGGCCCTGCGGCGCCAATAGTTGCGGCTGCCGTAGCCAGGCATCGAACGCAAAATCGCTCGCCAGCAAGGTTCTGCGAATGCGTTCGGCCACGCCCGCATCGTCGTGCAACGGCACGCCAACCGCGCGGCAACGTGCGATCAACTCGCCATAGCGGTCATGGATCAGCGCGCGCAGCGCCATGGATTCGGAAGAAACGGCCATCGCGCCATTGTGCCGCAGAGTTGCCGTGGAGGTCTCGCCTGTGAAGGCGCGCATACTTTCTTGTGCTTTTGACGTTAGATCGCGATTTTTAGCGGCTGAACATCGTAGTACCGCGACCCTTCACGCCTACATTTGGTTCATATCCAGGTGATTACAGTTTTATTCCCACGTCATGACAGCCTGGCCCGCGATGCCTCAAAACATCGAAAAATCCGAGACTTCCGCACGTCGCGACTGGCGCGATACCACCGCCTGGCGCGTCGTCTGGCCACTGCTGCTCGCTTGTGCGTTCGTCCTGCTGACCGGCCTGGTCGACGGCGGTATCGGTGTGGCACCGGCGCAGCTGTTTCAACAACCCTTGTTCCTGCTCGCCAATGCCCTGCCCGGCCTGCTGCTTGCCTTGCTGCTGCTGGTACTGACCCGGCGAGCGATGTTGTCGTTCGGCGTGTCTTTCCTGCTGCAGACGGTGGTCTATGCCGTCAACAAGCTGAAGATCGCCAACCTCAATGTGCCGTTGATGCCGCAGGACTTCGGCATGGTCAGCCAGCTGCATAAAGGTGGCCTGCACCTGCTTGGCGGCTATCTGCCTGCGAGCCCCTGGCCTTATCTGGCCATCGTCCTCGGTGTGGCGATCATCGTCGCGATCTGGAAATGGGAGCCGGCGCTGTTCCGTCGCCACACACAAGGCAAGCGCATCGCCGCCGGCGCGCTGCTGTTTGTCGTGTTCGGCACCTTGCTGGCGGGCGTCCCGGGCTGGGCACGCATGTACAACGGCCAGCGCTTGTGGATGGAGCCCTGGTCGGTCTCGGGCACCGCCGAACATTCGGGCCTGGTCAGCTCACTGGTGATGTTCCATCTCGATCAGGCACGCCAGCAACACAAGAAGGGCGATCCGAACGCCGCGATGCAAGTTATCGGGCAAGCCGATCAGCAGCTCCGCCAGCGCATGCAGATCGATCCACAAGCGCAAGGCGAAGCGCCGGATATCGTAGTGATTCAAAGCGAGTCGTTCTTCGACCCAAGTATTGTCAAGGGTTATGAACAAGCCGACCTGACGCCGAATCTGCGCAGGCTCGCCGCGCAAGGCAGCAGTGGCCCGTTGCACGTGCCGACGTTCGGCGGCGGCACCATTCGAACCGAGTTCGAAGTATTGACCGGCCTGTCGCTGCGCTACTTCGGCAGCATGCAGTTTCCGTATCTGCAGATGAACTCGAAAGTGGTCCCAAGCATGGTGCGTTCGCTCCGCGCGCACGGCTACGAAACCGTCGCGATCCACGGCAACGATCCGACTTTCTGGAATCGCAACAGCGCATTCAAGGCCATCGGCTTCGATCAGTTCGTTTCGCAGTCGTCGTTTCCGAAGAACGCCGCGATGGATGGCAAGTACATGTCCGATCGCGCCATGACCGATGAAATCATGACCCAGCTAAAGGATGCCGGGCCGCCGCAGTTCCTGTTCGCCATCAGCATCGAAGCGCATGGACCTTACGACGACAGCCCCGGCATCAATGTCGAAGAGCGCGATGCGATTCCCGTCCCCGAAGGCGTCGAGGGCAAGGCCAAGCTCGAAACGCAGAACTATCTCTATCACATGCGCCATGCGGACGAAGAGCTCGGCCGTCTCGCCGACATGCTGGCCAAGCGCGAGCGCCCAACGCTTCTCTTGTTCTACGGCGATCACCTGCCCGGTCTGACCGACATGTACAACACCGCCGGATTCGTCGATGGCAAGGACATGCTGAGCCAGGCGGGCACGTGGCTTCTGGTCAATCCGCGCAACCCGGGCAAAGCCGAGCGCGAAGACCTGGCGTCATGGATGCTGCCGGGCAAGTTGCTGGAGCATGCGGGGATCCATGACGACGCCTATTTCGCGCTGACACAGGTACTGGCGCCGCAACTGGCGACACTGACCCGGGCACCGAATGCACCGCGGCAGGCTGAAGACCAGGCTGAGCAATCGCTCGACCACGGCATGGCCAACGTCGCCCTTTTACGCATGAAGGGCAAGCTCGACCCGTTGCTGCCGCAGGCCCAGTGGCCGGCGGGCGAGACGGGCATGGCCAGCGGAGATTCCGAACCGTCGGCAAGTGCTGCTGCCGGAGCCCATCAGTAACTCGCACCAGCCGAACTACGATCACGAGTGCTGATCGACGACAGCACATCACCTTCATCGCTCTTTCTCATGCCGAGTGCATGAGCAAAACTATCGACTCAGTTGGCAGACCACACTGCTGCGTCACATGCAGCCATCGGTGGGAAAATAGTCTGCAAACCAGGTGTATTCATTTCGGCTGGTCGCCATGGAGGGCCCTATGCCTTATGAGTTTCCGGGTAGTTCCATCACCGCGTCGCCTCGCTACTTTCATACTGACCCTTGGGAGGTCCGGCCCTCTCACAGCCCGGCGTCACTATCGTGTCGGGATATCGGCCGGCTGGTACGCGAAGCGCTCCTTTCTTTCTGTAGTGGCGTCTCCTACGGCCGTAAATCTGTTTTGACGCCGCATCCGGACGAGCTAACGTCTCTTATCGGCAACCAGACGAGATTACGGTCAACGTCAAACGAACGGCTCAACTGGAAATTGAGCACGCTCATTGCCGTAAATCGGAAATACGGCGCGGTGAAAATCGTGGGTTCGAACGCCTATAACCGACGCACCGGGCAACCCCGCTCGCAGTCGACCATTCTGCTGTTCGACAAACTGAGCATGAAGCCGCTATGCATCATGGATGGCACCGACATCTCAGCGGCCCGCACCGGCGCGTACGCATCGATTGTGTCCGAGACCTTTCGCGCGAATATCGACGGTCTGCGCGTATTCGTGTTCGGCACCGGCGCGGTGGCTACCAGGGCGATTGCCGATCTCATGGCGCATTGTGGCGATCGACTCGATCGCGTCTATGTAAAGGCATTCACCGATCAAAGTGTGATGGCGCTGGTTGACGCTTTTTCCGAAGCGCCCCGCCCGGTGGTCGCAGGCCACCTGGATGATCTTGCAAGCTGTCATCTCATCATCACAGCGACCAATACGGCGTCTCCGTTGTTTCAAGGCGAAGACATCGCCGAGGACGCTGTCGTGCTGCATCTTGGTGGTGACGAAACACCGGCAGCGCTTATCCACGAGACGCTCTCATTGGGAACTGCTATCTGTGACGATGTCGCATCGGTGTCCTCGCGCGGCTCGCAAAGCCTGGCCTTGTATTTTTCTCGACAAGGCCTTTCGTTGAACGAGGAAAAGGACAGGTACGGCATCTCCAATTTCCACCCGCACATGGCCCTGCCTGCGCATGCCGAAACGTCACGTTGTCTCATCACCTGTGTCGGATTGCCCGCACTGGATCTGCAACTGGCCGAACGCATCCATGACATCTGCAGCAACACGAAGCAGGTGACGCCACCCTCATGAATTCGCAGCCTGACCGAGCGTTGGCCCCGCTGGGCACGCCCGCATTCCGCAGACTCTGGCTGGCAACGGCGGCCGCGCATACAGGCTATTGGGCGCAATCGGTTGCCGTCGCCTGGTGGCTTGTGGAGCGGGAGTATGGGCCACAAGTTGTCGCATTGGCACACGTCTCATCGTCGTTGCCCGTGCTGTTGCTGTCCTATGGCAGCGGCTGGTTGATCGATCGTTTTGATTACCTGCGGGTCCAACGCGCCGCACAAGGCTGGGTCCTGCTTACCAGCGTGGCGCTGTTGGCGTTGATGTGCGTGCATTCGCCCAGCCCTCACGGACTGTTGCTGCTGACTGGCCTGATGGGTGCGGGTGTGGCTCTGCGCAATCCTGCCTGGCAGGCTGGCATCGGACAGATAGTCTCATTACGGCATCTTTCGGCGGCCATCGTGCTGAGCAGTGTCGCGTTCAATCTGGCTCGCACTTTGGGGCCGCTGATTGCAGGACTGTTTATTTCGGTGTGGGGCGTCTGGTCCGCCTTCCTCTACAACGCAATCACGACTTGCATTCTTTTCGTGACCCTGCAATGGCCTCGCGTGCAGCACGCTGAGACACGCCCTAAAGCTGCGTCCGCACTTGCACCGATCAGCCCGCGCAGCCGAGCGTGGCTCGGCTGTCTTTGCCTACGCGCGGCGGGCATCGGCTTCCCTACCAGTGCGCTTCTTGCGCTATTGCCCACCGTTGCATCTACTGAGCACAAAGACCCCCATGCGTATGTGGCTTTGCTGGGAGCATTTGGCGGTGGCGGGCTAGTCGCGGCCGTGATTCGACCACGCCTGATCAGGGTACTCAGCCCGGATCATCTCCTGGATATTTGCTGCGTAATCTTTGCCACGTGCCTGCTGTTTGTAGCATGGCGACCAAACGGGCATCTCCTTGGCCCCGTCGCGCTTGCGGGCGCCACATGGCTGATCCTGTTTTCGACACTGAACGTCGCGGTGCACAGCCATTCCGAGTCGTCGTATCGGGGACGCGCGCTGGCGACCTATATGACAAGCGCGTTCGGCGGCATGGCGGCCGGTGGTTTGCTGTGGGGATGGCTTGCCGAGTTGCGCGGTTGCGATGCGGCTCTGCTTGTCGCGGCTGCTGTTTTGTCCTGCGGCCTTGTGTTCCACCGACCTCGCGTTTGTCAGGGTCCGGGCTGATGCACGCCGCGAACTGACTGCAGCTGCGATAAATCAAGCGGCTGTTATCGCTTTTTTAAGAAGGACGTTTCTGTTCATTCAGTGAGCTGTCTGCTTGCTGACGCACGCCAGTTCGGTTCAGCAAACAGTCGGATCGATGCGTCTAACGTGCCATCCAACCAAGGACATCTTGTCCTGGTTTCCCACTTTCGGAGGTTCATCCATGCGCAAGACCATGCTCGCCGCTTTCATCGCTGCTTCCGTCCTGTCCGCTTCCGCCTTTGCGCAGAACGCTCCGGCTGATGCCAGCGCGAATTCCGGCGCGGCCGTGCAGCAGCAGGACGCGATGAAGCAAGACGCCATGAAGAGTTCCGCACCGCAAGCCAGTGACGCCGCCGCCAAGCCGGCCACCCACAAGGCTGCGAAGCATCACAAGGCCAAGAAGGCCGCCGCTCCGAAGGACAGCAGCGCCAGCGGTGCGGCCGAAGCTCCCGCCAGCGGCGAATAAGCAAAACGGTTCGAGTACGACAGTCAAAACCCCGGGGGCGACCCCGGGGTTTTTCTATGCCGGCAAGCCGAGTTCGCGAATCAGCTCGATCAACGCGCGCAGGGGTGCCGGAACATTGCGACGGCCGGAGTAGTAGAGGCTCAAGGCCGGATACGTCGGCACCCAGTCGTCCAGCACGCTGATCAATCGGCCTTTCTTTAGATCGTCCTTGACGTACCAATCCGCAAGCATGGCCAGTCCCAGTCCGTCGCGAGCGGCTTCGTACATCAGCAAGGCTTCGTCCAGTACCAGTGGACCGGCCACGTCGACGGTAAATGACGCGCCGCGTCGCACGAAATCCCAGCCAACGGGTGCGCCCGTTGGCATTCGCGCACGAATACAAAGATGGTCCGCCAGATCTGTCGGCGTCTGCGGCCGTTTGCGCCGTGCGAAGTAAGCCTTCGAGCCGACCACCTTCATGCGGAACGGCAGACCTATCGGCACCGCAATCATGTCGCGCGGCACCAGGTCAGCCACGCGAATGCCCGCATCGAAACCCTCGCCGACCACGTCGACCAACCGCCCATTGGTTATCACATCGACACTGACAGCCGGATAGCGCCGCACGTACTCACCAAGAATCGGCTGAAATATGCGTCGTGCGGCGCCAAGCGAAGTATTGATGCGCAAGCTGCCCGACATGCTCTGCTGGCGGCTGCTCGCGTTGGCCATGGCCTGATGGATATCCGACAACGCGGGCGCGACCTGTGCAACGAATTGCTCGCCCGTCTCGGTCAATGCCACGCTGCGCGTCGTGCGGTGGAACAGCCTCACGCCAAGGCGCTTTTCCATGCCTGCCACCGCATTACTCAGTGCGGTGGTCGACATCTCCAACTCATCGGCGGCTGCCTTGAAGCTGCCCCGACGCGCTACCGCAAGAATCGCGTCCAGTTCGGTGAGCCCCGACTTGTACATTGATTCGATTTCCGGGATGACTTGTCCCGATTCTAGCTATTTTTCAGGCCAATGTGCGCCACCATACTTCAGGGCAACCACAGCCCTGGAGGCTCTATGCGCATGTTGGAACATTCCTATATCGACGGCCGCTTCGTGCAAACGCTTGGCGTCGAGACGATGGACATCGTCAATCCAAGTACCGAGGCGATCATCGGTCGCTTGCGGCTCGCCGGCCAGGACGACGTACGGTTGGCTATCGAGGCGGCGAACAAGGCACAGCACGCTTTCTCGCGCAGCAGCAAACAGGAACGCATCGCCATGCTTCGTCGGCTGGAAGAAGCCGTACATAAACATGTGCCGGCGATCCGCGAAGCCACGGTCGACGAATACGGCGCGCCACCGCAGCGCGCCACATGGGCCAGCGAATACGCGGCGGCGTGTTTCGGCCATGCCGCCGAAACGCTGGCGGCTTATCCATTGACTCGGCAGATGGGCGCAGCCAGTGTGACGATGGAATCCGTCGGCGTGTCGGCACTGATCACGCCGTGGAACAGCGTCGCCGGCTCGATCTGCAGCAAGCTCGCCTACGCTATCGCCGCCGGCTGCGCAGTGGTGATCAAGCCCAGCGAGCTGGGTGCGATCCAGGCACAGGCGGTTGCCGAAGCAGTCCACGCTGCCGACCTTCCGCCCGGCATCGTCAATATCGTGATCGGCCGGGGCGACCCGGTAGGCACGACACTCAGCACGCACCCGGGTGTCGCCAAGATTTCCTTCACCGGTTCAACACAGACCGGTAAGGCGATCGCACGCGCCGCCGTCGACAGCATGAAGCGTGTCAGCCTGGCGCTGACCGGCAAATCGCCGTCGATCATTCTCGACGACGCCGATTTTCCCCATGCCGTACCGCTGGCCATCCAGGCCGGGCTGCAAAACAGTGGGCAGGCTTGCGTGGCGGGAACGCGCATTCTTGTTCCGGCTTCGCGACTGGATGAAGTGATTGCTTTGACTCAACAGGCCATCGCCGGCATCAAGGTCGGCGACCCACGCAATCCGCAGACGACGATCGGGCCGATGATCAGCGCCGCGCAATACGAGCGCGTGCAGCGATACATCCGCATCGGCAACGACGAAGGTGCCACATTGATTGCGGGCGGCCAAGGCCGGCCGGAGGGCATCGAGCGTGGCTACTTCGTTCGACCGACTGTCTTTGCCGGCGTAAGCAACGATATGACGATCGCTCAAGAAGAAATTTTTGGGCCTGTACTCAGCATCATCACCTATCGCGACGACGAGGAGGCCATTGAGATCGCCAACGATTCGCCGTATGGGTTGCAGGCTTATGTGTTCTCGACGAACAGCGAACGCGCACATGCCGTCGCTTCGCGGCTGCTTGTCGGCGGGGTGAAGATCAACAGCCTTCAACATGAGGCGCTTGCGCCGTTTGGCGGATATAAGGCGTCTGGGGTCGGGCGCGAAGGCGGTGTGTTTGGGCTGGAGTCGTTTCTTGAAGCGAAGGCGATTGTCGGAGAGTGAGATGATTGGCCTTCGTTTTTCAGACAAGATTTCTCAAACGGAAACACTGAAGAATAGATTCCGGCCTGCGCCGGAATGACAAAGGGGTGTAGGCAACGGTAAGAGGACGAACGCTTTAAGTCCTCACCGCCGCGACGCCTCGCGCACCAATCCGGCGTACCTCAGAAGCGCCAGAAGTGTCCCCTGTCGATTCGAGTAGACGGTCCGAGAGGTTTTATCTCTCAATGCTGCTCAGAGCTCTTGATCCACAGGCCATTTCTCTTGGGTTACTTTCTCTTTACTCCGGACCTAAAGGTCCTCCGCCCTCCGGGCCGGCTTCGCCGTTCGCATGCGCTGCGCGCAAGCGTGGGCCAGCAAAGAGAAAGTGACTCGCTCGCCGGCAGGCGAGTGAAACGCCCGCTGCGTAAGCGGCCAGGTCGCCCGAACACACAGGCAAGAACCAAACACTGACGCCACTGGGTTCCGGCCTACGCCGGAATGACGAAGTTGGAGAGGCTGCGGAAAACCGCCCAAAGCATCCGTTCTCGCTTGACTAGTACAGCAATAGCCATCCAAAAGAAAACCCCGCACAAGGCGGGGTTTTCTCCAAACAACTGCAACAGAAGCGCAGGACTTAGAAGTCCATACCACCCATGCCGCCCATGCCACCGCCCGGCGCACCGTGCGAATGACCTTCGTCCTTCTTCGGCACTTCGGTCACGGCCGCTTCGGTCGTGATGATCGAACCGGCGACCGAGGCCGCGAACTGCAGAGCCGAACGGGTGACCTTGGTCGGGTCCAGGATGCCGAAGGCGATCATGTCGCCGAACTCGCCCGTGGCAGCGTTGTAACCGAAGTTACCGTTGCCTTCCTTCACCTTGTTCAGCACGACCGACGGCTCTTCGCCGGCGTTCGACACGATCGCGCGCAGCGGAGCTTCCAGTGCGCGACGGGTGATGGCGATGCCCAGATCCTGATCGGCGTTGGCGCCCTTCAGGCCATCGAGCGACTTGAGCGAGCGGATCAGCGCCACGCCACCGCCCGGCACCACGCCTTCTTCCACTGCAGCGCGGGTGGCGTGCAGGGCGTCTTCGACGCGAGCCTTCTTTTCCTTCATTTCGACTTCGGTCGCCGCGCCCACCTTGATGACGGCCACGCCGCCAGCCAGCTTGGCCACGCGCTCCTGCAGCTTCTCGCGGTCGTAGTCCGAAGAGGTCTCTTCGATCTGCGCCTTGATCTGGCCGATGCGCGACTGGATGCGCCCGGCTTCGCCGGCACCGTCGATGATGGTGGTGTTTTCCTTGGTGATGACGACGCGCTTGGCGCGGCCCAGATCGTTGATCGTGGCCTTCTCAAGCTGCAGGCCAACTTCCTCGGAGATCACCTGGCCGTTGGTCAGGATGGCGATGTCTTCCAGGATGGCCTTGCGACGATCGCCGAAGCCCGGCGCCTTGACGGCGGCGACCTTGACGATACCGCGGATGGTGTTGACGACGAGGGTCGCCAGGGCTTCGCCCTCGACTTCCTCGGCGACGATCAGCAGCGGCTTGCCAGCCTTGGCGACGGCTTCGAGCACCGGCAGCAGTTCGCGAACGTTCGACACCTTCTTGTCGTGGATCAGGATGAAGGGGTCGTCCAGCTCGACCTGCTGGCTCTGCTGGTTGTTGATGAAGTACGGCGACAGGTAACCGCGGTCGAACTGCATACCTTCGACGACGTCGAGTTCGTTCTCGAGGCCCGAACCTTCCTCGACCGTGATCACGCCTTCCTTGCCGACCTTCTTCATCGCGGTGGCGATAATGTCGCCGACGTTGGCGTCGGAGTTGGCCGAGATGGTGCCGACCTGGGCGATCGCCTTGTCGTCGGCGGTCGGGTTGGAGAGCTTCTTCAGCTCGGCGACGGCGGCGGTCACCGCCTGGTCGATACCGCGCTTGAGATCCATCGGGTTCATGCCGGCGGCCACAGCCTTCAGGCCTTCCTGGATGAACGCCTGCGCCAGCACGGTCGCGGTCGTGGTGCCGTCACCGGCCACATCGGACGTCTTGGAAGCGGCTTCCTTGACGATCTGCGCGCCGATGTTCTCGTACTTGTCGGCCAGTTCGATTTCCTTGGCGACGGACACGCCGTCCTTGGTCACCGTCGGTGCGCCGAAGCTCTTCTCGAGCACGACGTTGCGGCCCTTCGGACCCAGGGTGACCTTGACCGCGTTGGCCAGGGTGTTGACACCCTTGAGCATGCGCGCGCGGACGTCTTCGCCGAAGCGTACTTCTTTAGCTGCCATAAAATTTTTGCCTCAAAAATTTTGAATAGGAATGGTTCTGTCGTTCCAAAGGCGGTACCAGAAGGAGCCAAAGGCGACTGGCGTGCGCGCTCTTAAGTTCGCGCTCGGCAAGCCGCAACTCCCAACGGAACTCAGCCCTCGATCACCGCAACAACGTCGTCTTCCTTCAGGAAGACCAGCTCTTCGCCGTCGATCTTGATTTCCTGGCCGGCGTACTTGCCGAACAGCACCACGTCGCCTTCCTTCAGCGACATCGGACGGACATTGCCGTCTTCCAGGATGCGACCGGTACCGGCAGCGATGACCTTGCCGCGGGTCGGCTTTTCGGTGGCGCTGTCGGGGATGACGATGCCGCCGGCGGAGACACGCTCCTCTTCCAGGCGCTTGACGATGACGCGATCGTGCAGCGGACGCAGTTTGCTCATGGATGGCTCCAGCTAATGGATTGGGTTGGGAAAAGTCGGGACGGGGCGCGATGCGGGGGACCGCATTGTTAGCACTCGCCGTCGGTGAGTGCCAATTCTAACGATGCAGAAGCCCCTCGCAAGAGGTCGCGTCCCTCGAACCTGCACTTCTAATGGGGAAGCTGGCTGGCCCTTTCAAGGCCGGCTAGGCTGACGGGATGCGCCCGATCCTGCTTTGCTACTGCACCTGCCCCGACCCGGAAACCGCTCTGCAGCTGGCTGAGCGGTTGGTCGGGGAGTCCCTGGCCGCCTGCGTCAACTGCCTGCCCGGGGTCACCTCGGTCTACCGCTGGGAGGGCAAAGTGACCAGGGACAGCGAAACCCTGCTGCTCATCAAGACCCCGGCCGACCGCTTTGAGGCGCTCAGGGCGCGGCTATTGGAACTGCATCCCTACGATCTGCCCGAGCTGATCGCCGTCCCGGTCGAGCGCGGCCACGAGGCCTATCTGGCCTGGGTGGCCGCAAATGCTTCCTGAATGCCAGTCAGGTCAGCGCGGAAGAGCGGCGGCCAGGTCGCCGTCGGTGGCCTCGATGCGTCGGGTCACACGGCCCTGGGCATCGACCAGCAGCACGGTCGGCACGTGCATCACACGAAAGCTACGGAAAAGCGTGCCGGATGCGTCGAGCATCAGCGGGATCTCCACCTTGTAGTTTTTCTTGTACTCGGTCAGATCGTCCCTGGCCGCCCACAGGCCGGAGGCCACGCCCAGCCAGCGCAGATCCGACCGCTTATGCGCCAGCGCCTCGACCTGCTCGCGCATGCTGCGGCAGCTTTGCGACAGTTGCGGGCGGCTCTTGGCCAGATAGCTTTCGCACCAGGGTGAGAGAAAAACCAGCACGGTGGGCTTGCCGGCACCGCGCAACGGAAAGGATTTCCCGGCCAGGGTGGTCACGCTCGTATCGGGCACGCTATCGCCCATACCGATGGGTTTCTCGGCCACGGTGGCCGTCTTCGGCGGCGCCACCGGTAAAGGCGTGGACGTTCGGGCAGCAAGCAAGGCGGCGTCGAGCCGGGCGTTGGCCTCGTGGCCGACATAAAGAATGCGCCCATCACGGCCGATCACCACGTGTTGCGGCGTGACACGCAAATGGAAAGCCTCGCCCAGCGAGCCGTCATCGAACACGATCGGCATGCTCAGGCCCACTTGCTGTCGGTACTTGCGTACCTCCTCGACACTGTCATCGAAGCCGACATCGATGGCGATCACCGCCATGTCCGGACCGGCTTCTTCATAGGTGCGCTGCAGATGCGGCATCTGTTCGCGGCAGGGTACGCACCAGGTCGCCCAGAATTTCAAATAGACCGCTTTTTTGCCGTAGAGCTTGCCCAGATCGATGGTCTGCCCATCGATGGTCTTGAGCACCATCGCCGGCGCCGGCGTACCGATCAGGCTTTGACCAACCGCTTCGGCGCGTTGCTGGCCGCTATCGGCGGCATGGGCAGTCAGGCAACACAGCGACAGGAAAAGAGTCAGGAAATAACGCATGGGAAGGCATCGCGGGAGGGATAGCGCGAATGCTCGGGCCACACGGCCACCTGGATAAGCGCCACTTGTTGGAAAAACTACCGGACCACTTTTGGATTTTCGGAACCGGATTTTTTGAGGATGTTTCAACGCAACAACGCCACAGCCCGATGAATGGCGCTATCAATGCGCGTGGCGTCGATCAGGCCGAAGCCCAGCGGCATGCCGTGCCAGCCGTGATCGCCCACGCCATACCTCGCCAGGTCCTCAACGCGAATACCTTCCGCCGCCGCCCTGCGCGTCCACGCCGTCACGTCGATATCGGGCGCCGCGCGTGCCGCCATGTGCAGACCCGCATCGACCGGCATGGCTTCGAGCCGGCCGCCGGCATGACGCTCCAGCGCGAGCAACAGTTGCTCGCGCCGATCCGCATAAATCTTGCGCATCTTGCGGATATGCCGCACCAGGTGCCCCTCGGCAATGAATGCAGCCAGCGTCTCCTGCGACAGCACATCGCCATGGCCGTCGCTGAGCCACTTGGCATGCGCCATCGCCTCATGCAACCACGGCGGCAGCACCACATAGCCCAGTCGCAATGCCGGAAACAGACACTTGGAAAAGGTGCCGACGTAACAGACGCTGCCGTTGCGATCGAGCGTCTGCAAGGCATCGAGCGGGCGGCCGCCGTAGCGGAATTCGCCATCGTAATCGTCTTCGATAATGGTCGCGCCACGCGCTCGTGCGAAGGCAAGCAGGGCACTGCGGCGCGCGGGCGACAGCGGCATGCCGAGCGGAAACTGGTGCGACGGCGTGACGTACACGATGTTCGCGCGAGCCGGAATCGCCGCGACCACCAAGCCCTGCTCATCCACCGGTACCGGCACGATCTCCGCGCCGGCCGCTTCGAATACCGCGCGCAACGGCGGGTAGCCAGGGTTCTCTACGGCCAGCACCGTGCGCCCTGGCGTCACCAAAACGCGCGCAAGCAAGTTGAACGCCTGTTGTGCGCCGCAAGTGACCAGTACATCGGCCGCCTCGCAGGCGACCGCGCGCGCGAACGAAACATGCCGCGCGATCGCCTCGCGCAAGGACGCCTGCCCTTGCGGATCGACATGCAAGACGCGCGATCTGGACAGAGTGCGCATCGCTCGCGCCGACAGGCGCCGCCATTCGTCGTAGGGAAAGCGCAGCACGTCCGGCGTGCCGACGCGGAAGTCATCGCCATCGTCGCGCGGCGGCCGCACCGGCAGGGTCACCGGCTGGCGCCAATAAGACGCGAGCCGCTGGTCGTCAGGCAACGCCGTGGCGCGCGACGCGGAGCGCGAGGCCATGTCTGCCACAAAATTGCCCGCGCCATGGCGCGCCACGACATAGCCCTCGCTGAGCAACAGGTCGTACGCAGCCACTACCGTATTGCGCGATATGCCCAGCGATTGCGCCAGCTCGCGCGTGGCCGGCAAACGCAGGCCGGGCTTGAGCCGCCCGTCCAGAATGGCCGCGCGCAACTGGGTGTGCAGCGCCGCCTGGCGCTGGCGCGATCCGGGCGCAGGCAGTTCCAGGGGAAACTCGAACAGGTGACTCATGCGAAGACGCCTTCAAGTGGACCACAAGATTTGACCCATTGTGGTTCTTTTGCAAGTCCACCCATTTCCTTACAGTGCACCCATCCCGCCTGGAGCGCTCCGTCATGATCGACCTGTATTTCGCCGCCACGCCCAACGGCCTCAAGATCAAGCTGTTTTTCGAGGAAACCGGGCTGCCTTACCGCATCAAGCCGGTCAGCCTGGGCAAGGGCGAGCAGTTCCAGCCCGATTTCCTGCTCATCTCCCCGAACAACAAGATCCCGGCCATTGTCGACAACGCGCCCTTGGGTGGTGGTGAACCGATCAGCGTGTTCGAGTCCGGTGCGATCCTGCTTTATCTGGCGGAAAAATCCGGCCGCTTCCTGCCGCAGGACGCGCGTGGCCGTATCGAGGTGCTGCAGTGGCTGTTCTGGCAGGTCGGCGGCCTGGGGCCGATGGCCGGGCAGATCGGACACTTCAATGTGTATGCGCCCGAGCCGGTGCCGTATGCGATCGATCGCTATACGCGTGAAGTGGCGCGTCTGTACGGCGTGCTGGATCGTCGCCTGGCGGACCGTCCCTTCATTGCCGGCGACGACTACACCATCGCCGATATCGCCGCTTATCCGTGGATCGTGCCGCATCAGCCACATGGCCAGTCGCTCGCCGACTTCCCGCATCTGGAGCGCTGGTTCCAGGCTATCGCTGCGCGACCGGCCACGATACGCACGTATGAAGGTGTAGAGAGTGCCTATGTGCGCAAGCACATCAGCGAGGAAGAGCGGAAGCATTTGTTTGGGCACGGAGCCAAGCAGGGCTAATCGGACCCAAAGAATCGAATTTTTGCGTTAGCGACTTCAAGGAACCTCGAATGACCTCCTACTCGTCATTCCGGCGTAGGCCGGAATCCAGTGGCGACATGATTAGGTTCTCGCGAAAACCACTGGACACGCTCGCAAAAACCGAGAACTGACGCCACTGGATCCCGGCCTGCGCCGGGATGACGGTGAAAAACCGAGGTTATTAGAGGTCCCTTCAATCGCGGCACCAGGTAGTGTCACCGCCTGTCGCGGCTGAAGCCGCCCCAACAGAAAAGATGGCAACCGACCAAGCACCCATCGAATCGAGAACGCGATGAAACCACGCGACCTGACCAGCCTGCTCCTGCTCGGCGCCCTCTGGGGTGGCTCGTTTCTGTTCATGCGCATGGCCGCCGACCCGTTCGGCGCGGTGGCGATGGGCGGCATGCGCGCCATCGTTGCGGGATTGTGCTTCGTGCCCATGATGGCGTCGCGCACGCTGCTGGCGGAATGGCGCGCGCATTGGCGGCCGATCGCGATCACAGGCATTGCCAATTCGGCGCTGCCGTTTCTACTGTTTGCATGGGCCGCACGCCACCTACCCGCCGGCCTCTCGTCGATCTTCGATGCCATCACACCGCTATTGGTAGCCGCATCCGGCTGGCTGTGGCTGAACGAGAAACTCGATGCATGGCGTACGCTCGGCCTGGTCGTCGGCCTGATCGGCGTACTGTGGCTGGTTGGCGGCAATATCGGTGGCGCCGCAGTCGATCACAGTTCGCTATGGGCGATGGCCGCCTGTGTCGGCGCGACGGTCTGCTACGCCTTTGCAGTGCACTACAGTCGCCGCCGTTTACACCATGTCTCACCGATGACGTCCACCGCCGGCAGCCAGATTGTCGCCGCTATCCTGCTCGCGCCGACAACGTTCTGGGCGTGGCCGGCACAGAATCCGCCGATGTCGGCCTGGCTTGCCATCGCGGCGCTGGGCGTGGCTTGTACCGGTTTTGCCATGCTGCTGTTTTTCAGGCTGCTCGCCCGCACCGGCACGGCGCGGACCATGACGGTGCTCTATCTGATTCCTGTGTTCGGCGTGCTATGGGGCTGGCTGTTCCTGAAAGAAACGATTACGGCCAACATGATCATCGCCTGCGTGGTGATCCTGCTAGGCGTAGCACTGACGACCGGCCGTTCCAGCGAGCCGTTGCCGGTGCCCATCGCCGACAAAGCCTGAACCGGGTAACCGAAAAGACGTATCCAGCGAATAGGTCATAATCACCGCTCCACGCTGCCTGGCGTGGTCCCCACGGTTGGAGTTGCAATGCGTTTCCGTTCTTTTGGCCGTCTGGCCGCCCGCCTCCTGGTTCCCTTGGCGCTACTGCTCGGTGCGGCGCAGGTATTTGCGCAAGACACCGAAAACCTGCTGCCGGTGACCGAGGCCTACAAGCTCAGCACCGATACCAACACGCCCGGCGTGCTGAAGCTGCATTGGACGATCGCGCAGGACTACTACCTCTATCGTGGTCGCATGAAGTTCAAGGGCGGTGATGGCATCACGCTCGGCGAAGCGACACTGCCCGATGGCGAAAAGCATCACGACGAATACCTGGGCGATGTAGAAACCTATCACCACAATGTCGATGCCAGCATTCCCTATACGGTGGCACCCGGCACCACGCGCTTGACGGTCAGCGTCCAGTACCAGGGTTGCCACGAAGTCGAACCGAAGATCTGCTACCCGCCGCATACCGAAAAACTCGATCTGCCCTTGCCGGCGGGCGCCGCACAAGCCGCTCCGGGCGCGCCAACACAAACCCTCGGCAGTGCGCTGAGCCAGCTAGGCGGCAAGTCGGCCGCGAGCCCGGGCATGGATGCGGCACCGCTGCCTGCCGAACAGGCCTTTCGCTTCGAAGCGCTGGCACGCAAGCCAAACGAATTGCTGCTGCGCTGGACGATGCCCAAGGGCTACTACCTGTATCGCGACCAGACCGTGCTGCATGCCAAGAACATCGACGGCGTGAAGCTCAACCCGCAATGGCCTGAAGGCACCAGCAAGGACGATCCGCATTTCGGCAAGGTCACCGTGTATTTCGATCAGCTCGAATTGCCGGTCACCATCGATGGCGACCTGGCCGGACGCAAACAACTCGATGTCGAAGCCAGCTTCCAGGGTTGCCAGGACGGCGGCCTGTGCTATCCGCTGATGACGCGTGCCGTATCGGTCGATCTTTCCGGCGGCAGCGTCTCGACCGGGCAGACCACCGCCGGCCCCGCGCCGGAAATGCCGCCAGCCACGCAAAACTCGCTCGATGTCAGTCTCTGGTATGCGTTGTTGCTCGCGCTCGGCGGCGGCCTGGTGCTGAACCTGATGCCGTGCGTGTTGCCGGTGCTTTCCATCAAGGCGGTCGGCCTGATCGAAAGCGGCGAGAACCCCGCGCGCCGCCGCGTGCATGCCTTGATGTACACCGCCGGCGTGCTGGCGAGTTTTATCGCACTCGGCCTGATCATCATCTCCTTGAAGCAGGCCTGGGGTTCGCAGATGCAGAACCCCATCGTGGTCGCCGTACTGGCGCTGATCATGCTGGCGGTCGCGCTGTCGATGTCCGGCGTGGTGCAGTTCGGCACCTCGCTGGGCAATACCGGCAGCTCGCTGGCGAATCGCTCGGGCCCGATCGGTGATTTCTTCACCGGCGTACTCGCCGTGGTAGTTGCCAGCCCGTGTACGGCGCCGTTCATGGGCACCGCGCTCGCCTACGCCTTTGCCGCGCCCACCGTGAATGCCTTGCTGGTCTTTGTCGCCCTCGGCGTTGGCCTGGCCCTGCCCTTCCTCGCGGTCGGCTTCGTACCGGCCGTGGCGCGCTTGCTGCCGCGCCCCGGTGCCTGGATGGAAACGCTCAAGCAGGTGCTGGCCTTCCCGATGTATCTCGCTGCGGTGTGGCTGGCCTGGGTGCTGGCCAACCAGCGTGGCTCCGATGCCGTCGGCCTGCTGCTGGTGGCTGCGGTGCTGCTGGCCATGACGCTATGGTGGTTCGAGCGCAGTCGTTCGCGTGGGGTAATCAGCCGTGTCTTCGTCGCCGTGCTGCTGGTGCTGGCGATTGCGCCGGTCTACATGCTGGCCAAACTGCCGGCCGGCACGAACCGGGCTGCCACGGCCGAGGGTGTGGTTGCCTTCACGCCGGCCAAGCTGGCCGAGCTGCGCAAGGCCGGCACGCCGGTCTTCGTCGACATGACCGCCGACTGGTGCATCACCTGCAAGGCCAACGAGCACACCGTGCTGGACACCGACGCATTCCGTGCCCAGCTCAAGCAGACCGGCACGGTCTATATGAAGGGTGACTGGACCAACGAGGATCCGGACATCACTGCCTTTCTGCAGCAATACCACACGCCGGGCGTGCCGCTTTACGTGGTGTTCCCTAAGAGCGGCGGAGCGGGTCGGCAACTACCGACGGTGCTGACCGCATCGCTGGTCGAACAGGCGCTGGCCGAGGCGGCCAAGAGCGAGTAGCGAGTGATCAGGAGTGAGAAACGAGTGGGGTACCGGTACCATCACTCGTTCCGCACTCTTTTAGACTCCTCTCGCTCTCGATGCTAAGCCGAAGCAACACACTCATCCTTGTCCTGGCCGTTGTCGCGGCCGGCGTCGGCGGCTGGCTGCAGCACGCCAGCCGGCAGGCGCACGTCCCGGATGGTGTGCAGGTAGCGATGGTGGGCGACGTACGTCCCGATCTCACGCTGATGGATGTCGAGGGTAAGCCACACCGGTTATCGGAATTCCACGCTCGGCGCGTGCTGCTCAATTTCTGGGCAACCTGGTGCGTGCCGTGTCTTAAAGAGATGCCGGCGCTGGCCCAGGCACAGGCAAAGTTCGGCGAAAAAGAGCTGATCGTCGTCGGCATCGCCATGGACGACCCCGAACGGATCCGGCCGTTTCTTGCCGCCCACCCGGCGCCCTATCCGATTCTGGTCGGTCGGATGGACAGCCCCAGTACCTCGCTGCAGTTCGGCGATGAAGCGCAAGTTCTGCCGTTTAGCGTGCTTTTAGATACCGATGGGCACATCTTGGAAGCGCAGCGAGGCGCATTGCCCATGGAAACGCTCGACGAGTGGATGAAACAGCCCTAGAAGCCGCTTTCGGGTGACTCGATACGCTGCCGCACGGACTTCTTCACAGTTCTGCACCAAACATCGTCGATCTACGCCGAACTGGACAACATTGCCGAGTGCGCGCACACTCCGCCCGGTCCGCACCACCCCAGGTGCCGTTTCAGGATCACAGCGTGGCGAACATCCTGGTCCTGCACGGACCCAACCTCAATCTGCTGGGTACGCGCGAGCCGGAGATCTATGGCCATCTGACGCTGGCCGATATCAACGCCGCACTGGTTGAGCAGGCCAAAGCTGCAGGGCACACGCTGACCAGCTTCCAGTCGAATGCCGAGCACGCGCTGATCGAACGCGTACACGAGGCACGCAAGGACGAGGTGGCGCTGATCCTGATCAATCCCGGCGCCTTCACGCATACCAGCATCGCCCTGCGTGACGCCCTGTTGGGCGTGGCCATACCGTTTATCGAGCTGCACCTTTCCAACGTGCATGCCCGTGAACCGTTCCGTCACCACTCCTACCTGGCCGACGTGGCCATTGGCCAGGTCTGCGGTTTCGGACCGGACAGTTACCGGCTGGCGCTGGACGCCGCCATCGCGCGGCTGGCCCGCGCCGCCTGACCCGAACAACGTTTCCCTTCCATTCCAGCCGCCCCAAGCGGCAGCAACGAAAAGGCTTGACCCATGGACTTGCGCAAGATCAAAAAACTGATCGACCTGCTTGAGGAATCCAACCTCGCCGAACTGGAAATCAAGGAGGGCGAGGAAGTCGTCCGCCTGTCGCGCGTGCCCAAGGGCGGCGTTGCCGTCGCCGCAGCGCCCGTCGCCGTTGCCGCGCCGGTAGCCGCTCCCGTGGCCGCAGCGCCCGTCGCCGCCCCTGTGGCCGCTGCACCGGCCGTGCCCGAAGGCCATGTGGTCAAGGCGCCGATGGTCGGCACCTACTACGCCTCGGCCAGCCCGGGCGCACCGGCATTCGTCAAGGTCGGCCAGCAGGTCAAGGCCGGCGAAACGCTGGGCATCATCGAAGCGATGAAGATGTTCAACCAGATCGAAGCCGACGTCGGCGGCACCGTGCAGGCCATCCTGATCGACAACGGCCAGCCGGTGGAATTCGACCAGCCGATGTTCGTGATCGCCTGATATGCATAAGCTCGAGAAAGTCCTTATCGCGAACCGCGGCGAAATCGCCCTGCGCGTCTTGCGTGCCTGCAACAGCCTGGGCATCAAGACCGTCGCCGTGCATTCGACCGCCGATCGCAACCTCAAGCACGTCGGCCTGGCCGACGAGGCGATCTGCATCGGCCCGGCACCGTCGGCTGAAAGCTATCTCAATATCCCGCGCATCATCGCCGCGGCGGAAATCACCGACGCGCAGGCGATCCATCCGGGCTACGGGTTTCTTTCCGAGCGCGCGGATTTTGCCGAGCAGGTCGAGAAGTCCGGCTTTATCTTTATTGGCCCGACCGCCGACGTGATCCGCCTGATGGGCGACAAGGTCGAGGCGATCCGTGCGATGAAGGCAGCCGGCGTTCCCTGCGTGCCCGGTTCCGGCGGCCCGCTCGGCGACAATGTGGATGAAAACATCCGCATCGCCCGCGAGATCGGCTACCCGGTGATCATCAAGGCCGCCGGTGGCGGTGGTGGCCGCGGCATGCGCGTGGTGCGCACCGAGGCGCATCTGGGCAACGCCGTGACCATGACCAAGCAGGAAGCGAAGGCCGCTTTCGGCAACGATCAGGTGTACATGGAGAAGTTCCTGGAGAACCCGCGTCACGTGGAAATCCAGGTACTCGCCGACGGCCAGGGCCAGGCCATTCACCTGGGCGAGCGCGACTGCTCGATGCAGCGCCGTCACCAGAAAGTGGTCGAAGAAGCGCCCGCGCCGGGCATCACGCCCGAACTGCGCGCGCAGATCGGCAAGGTCTGCGTCGACGCCTGCCTGCGCATCGGCTATCGCGGCGCCGGCACCTTCGAATTCCTGTTCGAAGACGGCCGCTTCTACTTCATCGAGATGAACACGCGCATCCAGGTGGAGCATCCGGTGACCGAGCTGATCACCGGCGTCGACCTGGTACGCGAACAGCTGCTGATCGCCGCGGGCGAAAAGCTGTCGATTCGCCAGGAAGACATCAAGATCAACGGCCATGCGATCGAGTGCCGCATCAACGCCGAAGATCCCGACACTTTCATGCCCAGCCCCGGCGAAGTGAAACGCTTCGAAGCACCGGGCGGCCCGGGCGTGCGCGTCGATACGCATCTGTACGACGGCTATCGCATTCCGCCGAACTACGACTCGATGATCGGCAAGCTGATCGTGCACGGCCCCGATCGCGAAACGGCGATCGCGCGCATGCGTCTGGCGCTCGCCGAAACGGTGATCGAAGGCGTGAAGTGCAATATCCCGCTGCAGCAGCGCATCATGGCCGACGTCGGTTTCCAGCACGGTGGACAGAACATCCACTATCTGGAAAAGCGCATGGCCGAGCAGAAGGAAAAGGCCGCCAGCGGCGGTTGATACGAACCTGCCCTATCGTCATTCCGGCGTAGGCCGGAATGACGAACAGGAAGGTCGACGGAATACACATGTCCGAACTGCTCACCCTGCGCGAAACCATCGAAACCATCGTTGCCTGCTTTGACGATGGTGACGTGTGGGACCGCTACGCCTGGGTCTACATCGATCGCGACGGTCCGCTGATGAGCTGCCGTTTCTATCTGTCGTCCAGCGACGAAGAGACCGATCTGCTGATCGACGAAGACGGCGAAGGCTTGCCGCTGGTGGCCGCCGAACATGCGCTGTCGCATTACCTCGAAGCGGTGACGTTCGCCGACGTGCTCATCGTGCAGAAACGGCAACGCCCGTTGTCGAGTCTGGAAGACTACGCTCGCGCACTCGATCACTACGTGCGCGTGGACGCCTTTCTGGAGCTGGGCGAGGCATCCGACGCCGATGTCGACGCAGCCCTGCAGGCGAATCTCGCCACCGGCCTGTATACCGAATACGACCTGGTCCTTGCCGAGTGTCCGGTCAACAAAGTCGGCGAAGCGGCGCGCGCCGTTTCGGCACTGTTTTCGCTATCCATCGCCGAGTCACTATCCCTGTGCCGACAGCTTCCCTTGAGCCTGGGACGGCGCGTCAATGCGCTGGAATGCGGTCAGATCGAACGACGTTTCGCCGCGCTCTCGCTGCCTCTGCAAAAAGTTACGCATAAAGCCTTGCCCTGGCAGTAAGGATGCAGGCTGCGAGCTTTGCTCTTACTCTTCACTCACTCCTCTTCACTCACTCCTTATCCCATGCCCTGGCTCGAACTCTCCCTCACCGTCCGCGCCGAGCAACAACCGCGCGTGGAAGAAGCGCTCGACGACCTGGGTGCGCTGTCGATTACCTTGCAGGATGCCGACGCGGAAACGCCCGACGAACAGGCGATCTTCGAGCCGGGCGTCGGCGAGCTGCCGCTGTGGCCGACGATCACCTTGAATGCCTTGTTCGACGTCGACACCGACCGTCGCGGCCTGAGCGAAGCGCTCGGTGATCTGCTGCCCTGGCTGGAGCCGGACCAGATGCTGTTTCGCGACGTCGCCGACGAGGACTGGGAGCGGGCCTGGATGGACCAGTTCAAGCCGATGCCATTCGGCCGCCGCCTGTGGATCTATCCGTGGAACATCGAGCCGCCGACCGACGGCGATATTGTCGTGGTCCGGCTCGATCCTGGCCTGGCGTTCGGCAGCGGCACGCATCCGACCACTGCCCTTTGCCTGGAGTGGCTCGACGGCCTGCAGCTGGCCGGAAAGACCGTCACGGACTTCGGCTGTGGCTCGGGGATTCTCGCCATCGCAGCACTGAAGCTCGGCGCCTTGAGCGCGGTCGGTGTGGACAACGATCCCCAGGCACTGATCGCCTCGGCCGATAATGCCGAGCGCAACGGTGTCGCCGAGCGTCTCGCACTGTTCCTGCCTGAAGATCTCGACGCGGAACCGGCGGATGTCTTCATTGCCAACATTCTTGCCGGCCCGCTCGGCGAGCTGGCACCGCAGTTTGCCGCCGCGGCCAAGCCTGGCGCACCGTTCGCGATCTCCGGCATCCTGCAGGGTCAGCAAGACGAGCTATTGGCGCGTTATGGCGAATGGTTCGAAGGCTTGCAGGTCGATACGCGCGAGGACTGGGTTCGCATCAGTGGCTTCCGTCGCTGATGTTTCCCAAAAAGCCGCCTGAGTTTTTGTAGGAGCGACTTCAGGGAACCTCTAAAAACCCCACCTATCCGTCATCCCGGCGTAGGCCGGGATCCAGTGGCTTCGGTTTTCGGTCTTCGCGATAGTGCAAATGCTTGAACGTTCTAGCGGTAACCGATCGCAAAGTCGCTGGATCCCGGCCTACGCCGGGATGACGATAGAAAAACTGAGGTTATTCGAGGTTCCCTTCAATCGCGACCCACGGTTAGGTCACGGCTGGTCGCGACTAAAGTCGCTCCTACAAGATAGGTGGCTTTTCGAGACAGTGTCACAGCACCACCGCAAACCTCTTTACTCATCCGCGCCGCTCGACCACTCTTGACCCATGTACACGCAATGTCCCAAATGCATGTCCGTGTTTTCGCTCGATGCGCGCACGCTCGCGCAGGCGCACGGCTTTGTCATGTGCGGACATTGCGGCGAGGGCTTCGATAGCATCGCCACGCTGGCGGACGTGCTGCCGCCCGAGCCGTTCACCGAGCTGCCAGTCAACGAAGCGGGCATCGAGCCACCGCATCTGGAACTGGTGGTCTATCGCCCGAGAGCGGCCGAGCCGCCGGCAGCGACGGAACCGGCGCGCACGACCTTCGACGACTTGCTGCCAAGCGATTTTACGCCGCGTTTTGCGCGCCAGCATGAGCCAAGACCACGTCGCTGGCCGTGGGTCGTGATCATCCTCCTCTTGCTGTTGCTGCTCGCGGCGCAGCTGGGCTGGGCACTTCGCGATCAACTGATCGCCGACCCGATGGTCGGCCCGTGGCTGCGCCAGGGTTGCGATGCGATCGGCTGCCAGCTGCCGCTGGTGCAGGACGTGAAGCAATTGAAGCTGCTGGCACGTGACGTGCAAGCGCACCCGTCGGTGCCCGGCGCACTGCTGATCAGCGCAACGGTTCGCAACGATGCGTCGTTCGCGCAACCATATCCCGTGGTTTCTGTCACATTGTCCGACGTCAATGGCAAACGCATCGCCATGCGTCGCCTGCGGCCATCCGAATACCTGGCCGACAGCTACGCCTTGCAGCATGGCTTGCCCGCCGGCGCCAACACTGCGCTGGTGCTGGAAGTGGAAGACCCGGGCGACAAAGCGGTGGCGTTCGAACTCGGTTTCGAATGAGACCCGCGACCACCAATGACGCCGTACATGACAGTGACCGGCTTGTCCATAAGCCGATCGCATAAGCTCTCGAACCGTCCACAACATGGCCCAGGGCTCTTAAAATTCTTCGCCGTCGCAGGTACACTCGGTCCCTTCGTCCCATGCTGCAACCGGCGTTCCATGCGAGCCGCCGCCCGCGGTGTTTGCCATAACCATCTGCGGTAGCCTAAGTAGCCGCCGCTATAGCGAATGTGAGAGGGATTGCCATTGAACGTGGTCCGATTGCCTGCTACTGAGGCCGTAAAGGAGTCCTCGTCGCAGAGCGCGCTGAGCGAGTGCGTCAGCCGCACCGTTCGCCGTTATCTCGCGGACATCGGTGATACCGAGTGCGACGAGGGTCTGCACGCATTGGTGATCCGCGAAGTCGAAGGCCCCCTGCTGCGCGAAGTATTGGCATTCCACGACGGCAATCAGAGCCGCGCTGCTGCGGTGCTGGGCATCAATCGCGCCACCTTGCGCAAGAAGCTGGCCCAACACGGGCTGCTGTAAGACATCCAGGCCGGTGCGCTAGCGCCGCCTTCGCCCCCCGCGGGCTATAATCGCTGGCTTTCGTATTCCAGGAAGCCGCCATGTCCCACCCCGCCATCACGCCCATCCGCAGCGCGCTGCTCAGCGTGTCGGACAAGACTGGACTGATCGAGCTAGGTAAGCGCCTCGCTGCAGCAGGCGTCGAGCTGCTCTCCACCGGTGGCAGTGCCAAGGCACTGCGCGAGGCGGGCATTGCGGTCAAGGACGTCAGCGATGTCACCGGCTTTCCGGAAATCATGGATGGCCGCGTAAAAACGCTGCATCCGAAAGTGCATGGCGGGCTGCTTGGCCGCCGCGGCACCGACGACCAGGTCATGACCGAACTCGGCATCGCGCCAATCGACCTGCTGGTGCTCAATCTCTATCCGTTCGAACAGACCGTGGCGCGCGCCGATTGCACGCTGGACGAGGCGATCGAGAACATCGATATCGGCGGCCCGGCGATGCTGCGCTCGGCGGCGAAAAACTGGAACGATGTCGGCGTGCTTACCTCGCCCGATCAGTACGACAATGCGCTGGCCGAAATCGAACAGCACGGCGGCCTGAGCCGTGCCACGCGCTTCAAGCTGTCGGTGGCCGCGTTCAATCGCGTATCGAACTACGACGCCGCGATCAGCGATTATCTTTCCGGTGTGCAGCTCAACGATACGCAAGATGCCGTCACCGGGCACGATACCTTCCCCGCGCAAGCCAACGGCCGCTTCGTCAAGTTGATGGATCTGCGCTACGGCGAAAACCCGCATCAGCAGGCGGCGTTCTATCGCGACCTGTATCCGGCGCCGGGCACGCTTGCCACGTTCCGCCAGCTGCAAGGCAAGGAACTGTCGTTCAACAACATCGCCGATTCCGATGCCGCGTGGGAATGCGTGCGCAGTTTCAAGAAACCGGCTTGCGTGATCGTCAAGCATGCCAACCCCTGCGGCGTGGCGGTGAATGTCGAGGGCATCGCCCAGGCCTATGACCGCGCCTACCAGACCGATCCCACCTCCGCCTTCGGCGGCATCATCGCCTTCAACCGTCACGTGGACGGCGCCACCGCGCGCGCGATCGTCGAGCGTCAGTTCGTCGAAGTGGTGCTGGCTCCCGGCTATGCCGACGACGCGCTGAAGGCGTTCGCCAAGAAGGCCAACGTCCGCGTGCTGGAAATCCCGCTACCGGCCGATGGCGACCTGTACAACGCGCACCCTGGCAACGATGTACGCCGTGTCGGTTCGGGTCTGCTGATCCAGACCGCCGACCGCGGCATGGTCGGCCCGGACGATCTGAAGATCGTCACCCGCCGCGCGCCGACCGAGGCCGAGATCAACGACCTGATCTTTGCCTGGAAGGTGGCCAAGTACGTCAAGAGCAACGCCATCGTCTACGCCCGCGACCGCCAGACCATCGGCATCGGCGCCGGCCAGATGAGCCGCGTCTACAGCGCCCGCATCGCCGGCATCAAGGCCGCCGATGAGAAGCTGGAAGTCGCCGGTTCCGTCATGGCCTCCGATGCGTTCTTCCCCTTCCGCGACGGTATCGACGCCGCCGCCGCCGCGGGCATCCGCGCGGTGATCCAGCCGGGCGGTTCGATGCGCGACGCGGAAGTCATCGCCGCGGCCGACGAGAGCGACATGGCGATGGTGTTTACCGGCATGCGCCACTTCCGCCACTGAGCTACATCGTCGTCCCGGCGAAGGCCGGGACCCATTCCTCAGTCTTCGCTTGTCAGAAAGCATTTGGCGAGCATGCACCCTGAGGAATGGGTCCCGGCCTTCGCCGGGATGACAAGCAGGAAAAGCTTTAGAGCACACTAAAACCCTGGGCCATGGGCGGCGGTCGGCCCGAATTGAGGCAAAAATCGGGCATCGCTAAAAAACCCGGCTTCGGCGTAAAAAAATTGCTGATGTCTTGTGGGCGACGTCGCTACACTGCGCACGCCCTCCACAAACACTTCACAATCGAAAAGGCCGGAAGCCTCGCATGGAACGGATTTTCCCTGCACTGCACGACTGGACGTACCCGATAACGCCCCACCCCACCGCCCACGCGGAGGGCTGAAGGCGATGCTATTTCCGACGGTCGAATTCGCCGCCTTCTTTCTGTTTACGCTCGCCGTTGCCTGGGCTCTGGTCCGGCGGCCGGCCTGGCACAAACATTTTCTGTTGCTCGCCAGCTACGTGTTCTATGGCTGCTGGAACTGGGCATACGTACCGCTACTGTTCGGCATCTCGCTTGTTGCCGGCCTGGTAGCACAGCGTATCCAGCGGACTGAAGACGCCAAAACGCGCAAGCGCTGGTTGATCGGCGGCGTAGTGGTTTGCCTGAGTGCCCTGGTCTACTACAAGTACACCGGTTTCCTGCTGCAGAACCTGTTGGATCTATGGGCGCTGGTCGGCAAACCGCCGGCGTTGTCGCTCGACGGTCCGATGTTGCCGCTGGGCATTTCGTTCTTCGTCTTCCATGCGATTTCGCTGCTCGGCGATGTCTATCGCGGCAAGCTCAAGCAGGCGGTGAACCTGCCCGATGCACTGCTCTATGTCGCGTTCTTTCCGCAGCTGATCGCCGGGCCGATCCTGCGCGCCTCGGACTTCATGCCCCAACTGGCAACGCCGCGCGACCCGCAGGCCGTGCACGTCAATCGGGGCCTGATGCTGATCGTGGCCGGCCTGTTCAAGAAGGTGATCATCTCCAACCAGTTGGCGGTCAACCTGGTCGACCCGGCGTTCGCCGCGCCGCAGTCGTTGTCGGGGCCCGACATGCTGCTGGCGGTGTATGGCTATGCCGTCCAGATCTACTGCGATTTTTCCGGCTATACCGATATCGCCATCGGCTGCGCGCTGTTGTTCGGTTATCGCTTCCCGGACAACTTCGACCGCCCCTATACCGCCACCGACCCGCAGGACTTCTGGCGTCGCTGGCATATCTCGCTGTCGAGCTGGCTGCGCGACTATCTCTATATCCCCCTGGGCGGTTCGCGCGGCGGCAGCTGGTTCACCGCACGCAATCTGCTGATCACCATGCTGCTGGGCGGCCTGTGGCACGGCGCATCATGGACGTTCGTCATCTGGGGCGCACTCCATGGCGGCTACCTGATCGTGCATCGCCTCTGGGCCGCACAGTCGTGGCATGCGCGCCTGTGCGCATCCACCGCCTGGCGCTGGATCGCGCGCGTGCTGCTGTTTCATGCGGTCTGCGCGGCGTGGATCTTTTTCCGCGCACCGTCGCTGGACCAGGTCGGCGACGTTTTCGCCCGCTTCGCCGTCGCCGGCCCGCTGACCCTGGCCCAAACCGGCACCATCCTGTTGATTGCGTTGGGGCTGGCCGGGCAATACGTGCCGCCGCGCTGGAGCGATGCCCTGGAAAACGAACTCGCACGCTGGGCGGCACCGGCCCGTGGCGCGGCGCTGGCGGTGTCGATCTTCGCCATCGAAGTGCTCGGGCCCAGCGGCGTGGCTCCTTTTATCTATTTCCAGTTCTGAGCCATGTCGACATCACGCACTCCTTCGGTCGATTCGACACGCAGCCTGGCGTGGCTGCTGGCGAGCTTTGTCGCGTTCGCCCTCCTGCTTGAATCGGGCGGCCTGGCAACCTGGGCGGAACGGCTCGATATCGGCCCCTTGCGCAGCGTTGCGCAGCCCACCACCGCCGCATTGAGCGAACGGCTGCGCTCATGGGGTATCGGCGAGCTGCGCACCCGCATGCTGGCTGGTCTGGCGCGACTGCAACGCAACGAGCCTCCTGCTGCGGCACCCAAGCTCATCGCGGACAGCCCGACACCCGCGCGTTGCGATGCGCCGGTCGCGCACGACAGCGCCCTGGTTTCGAATCTATGGATGCTTGGACGGCCAACGGTGCAGCCGCCGTTGCTGACGGGATGGTCTGCGCCGATCGTCGCCAAAACCACCAGCCAGCACGATGGTGCGACCACGACGATCACGGCCATCTTGCCGGCGGCCGCCACCCTGGACGCCCTTCCACCCGTTCCGTCCGGCCAGACACGCACCGTGGCCCTGGTTGGCGATTCGATGATGGCGGTGGGATTGAGCGATAACCTGTTGCGCGGCATCGCCCGCCATAAGGAGCTGCGCGCGATACGCGCATTCCGCGCCGGCACGGGCCTTAGCCGTCCCGACACGTTCGACTGGATGCAGCAATATCCGCAGATGCTCGGCGACAGCAAACCCGACGCCATCATCGTCGCGATCGGTGCCAACGACGGGCAGAGCTTTGTACAGGACGGCAAGGTGCTGGAGTTCGGCAGCGAGGCCTGGATCGCCGCATATCGTGATCGCCTGAATCATTTCGTCGACCTGCTGACCAAAGACGGTGCTCAGGTGATCTGGGTCGGCCTGCCGCCCATGCGCATCGCCAAATACGATGCGCGCATGAGCCTGATCAACCGGCTTGCCTATGACACGGTCAGCCAGCGCGAGCACGTGACCTGGTGGAATGCGGGGACGCTGATCGCCGATCCGCAAGGCCAGTTTCGCGAGTACGCGCAACGCGCCGATGGCAGCAGCATACGTTTGCGTGCCGGCGATGGCATTCATCTGTCCGAAGACGGCGCCGGCTTGCTTGCACCACCGTTGCTGGCATGGCTCGATCCGCCGGCTCCCGCGCCGGCGGCGGCCGCTCCTACCGCCATGGCAGAGGTCCACGTATCACTATGATCCGCCACACCCTATACAAGTTGCTTTGTGCTTCGGCGCTAACAGCGCTCTTGTCGTCTACGCCCCTGCACGCCAACGACGATCTGGAAGCACGTTTTGGCCCGCAAGCCCTGCTGGCGCGGCAGCACCATGCCGCAGTCGACGTGCTGACCGTGGGTAATGGTGCCGAGCGGCTCTACGTATTCGTGCCGACGCAACCCGCGTTGCATGGCAAGGTTCCGCTGGTGCTGCTGCATCATGGCTGGCAGGGCATGAATCCGCTGAACTTCGGCGCCTTGATCGATCACCTCGCACGCAGCGGACAAGTGGTGATCTATCCGGTGTATCAGCTTTCGGCCGATACCTCGCCACAGGTGGT
This sequence comes from Dyella sp. NPDC103356, assembly GCF_055584465.1. Classification (NCBI taxonomy): domain Bacteria; kingdom Pseudomonadati; phylum Pseudomonadota; class Gammaproteobacteria; order Lysobacterales; family Rhodanobacteraceae; genus Dyella; species Dyella sp. NPDC103356. The sequence goes on along the minus strand of NZ_JBVJLZ010000005.1, from coordinate 410,544 downwards.
CACGCAGAACGCAGCCCAGGCCGATCGTCGCGGCATCGATGCGCTGGAACGGCAACGTGGCTTGCGGCCGGATCCACAGCGCGTGCTGTATGTGGGTTACTCGATGGGCGCGGCGATCTCGCTGAACCTGGCGCTGGATCCCGTGCGCTACGCGTTGCCAGCCCCACGCGCACTGGTGCTCGAAGCACCGGGCGATGCGTATCACGTGGCGCACGGCGACGATGCTCGCAGCATCATCGGCGAGGTGGAGAAACTGCCTGCCGATTTGCCGGTGGCGATCCTCACCGGCTCGGCGGATACCTCGATCGGCTTGCCAACGGCGCGCAAGCTTGCCGCGCGGCTATGCCAGATTCGCGCCGACCGCCGTGTCCTGATGGTGCTGCCCAGCGACGAGCATGCCGGCAAGACGGTGCATGCTGCGCACGGCTCGCCCGGCGCGCCGGATTCGCGCTACGACTTTGCCCTGAAACGCAATGACATCCCGACGCAGATTCCTGCACGCGACGGCTTCGAACCGTCGGCGTCGCTCAACCAGCTGGATTTCTACGGCTACTGGAAAGTCATCGATGCGATGGTCGACAGCCTTCCTGAGCGGAGTCTGCCGGATGCGGTATTTGGCAATGGCACGGCGGCACAGCGGTATTTAGGTATGTGGCCGGATGGGACGCCGTATGCAACGGCAAACATTGAAACGCCCTGTCCCTGATCGACGGCGGTCGCTCCTACAAGCTAGCCACGCCTCTCCTATTTTGTAGGAGCGACTTCAGTCGCGACCGCTGCCTCACCTTGCAGGCGCTGCGCATACCGACGCGCCAACACCGCACACGTCATCAACTGCACCTGATGAAACAGCATCAATGGCAGCACGATCGCTCCCAACGGCTGGCTCGCAAACAACACCTTGGCCATCGGCACGCCGCTGGCCAGGCTTTTCTTCGAACCGCAGAACACGATGGTGATTTCATCCTCGCGATCGAAGCCCATCGCGCGTGAGCCATAGCGGGTAATCAGCAGGGCGGCCGCCAGCAGCACGGCATCGACGATCACCAGCCCGCCGAGTACCGGCAGCGGCGTCTGCTTCCATAGCCCCTGCAACACGGCGGCACTGAAGGCGGTATAGACCACCAGCAGAATCGAGCCCTGGTCGACAAAGCCGAGCATGGCACGATGCCGGCCCACCCAGTCGCCAATCCAGCGCTGCGCCACCTGACCGGCCACAAAGGGCACCAGCAACTGCAGGACGATCTCACCCACCGCATCCCAGGTCATCGCGCCCTGGCCATGCGACTGCAGGATCAACCCGACCAGCAGCGGCGTGATCACAATGCCCAACAAACTCGATGCCGATGCCGCGCAGATCGCCGCCGGAATATTGCCGCGGGCCATCGAGGTGAAGGCAATCGACGATTGCACCGTCGACGGCAGGGTGCACAGGAACAACACGCCAAGATAAAGACTCGGCGTCACCAACGGCGCCAGCAACGGCTTGAGCAGCAGTCCCAGGAGCGGAAACAGCACGAAGGTGCTGCCCAGCACGGTCAGATGCAACCGCCAATGGGTCATGCCGGCGATGACCGCCTCGCGTGACAGCTTGGCGCCATGCAGGAAGAACAGCAGTGCGATGGCGGCATCGGTCAGCCATCCGAACACCTGCGCCGTACCGCCGCGACACGGCAGAAAGCTGGCCAGGAGCACGGTCAGCACCAGGCAACAGGTAAAGCGATCGGGGAGGAAGCGGCGCAGATTCATGGCTAATGGCCCGTTGGATGGCCTATTCCAGCTGCTTGCGACTGATAATTCAAATCGTTTTATCTTATTTATTGATACACTTTTGGTATGAATATCAGCCTGCGCCAACTCAGGGCCTTTCTGGCGGTCGCCAAACTGCGGCATTTCCGTCGCGCCGCCGACAGCCTGCACCTGACCCAGCCGGCTGTCAGCCGCCATATCGCCGAGCTCGAAAGCGAGCTCGAGGTAAAGCTCTTCGACCGCAATACGCGCGAGGTCGTACCGACGGAAGCGGGGCGCTATCTGCATAGTGCGATCGAGCGCGTACTGGACGAGCTCGAAGGCGTACTCGCCCATGTCCACTCGGAAAGCGAACGTCGGCACGGCAAGGTACGCGTCGCATCCGTCCCGACCTTGTCGGCCAACCTGATGCCAGCGTGTATCGCCGCCTGTGCGCAACGCTATCCCGAGCTCACCGTGCAACTGCATGACCAGGTGCAGGCCCTCGTGCTGGAAAGCGTGCGTGGCGGCGAGGTGGATTTCGGCGTCACCGTCGAACCGGCCGATACGGAGGCATTCGATAGCGAAATCATCATGCATGACGCCTTCGTACTGGTATGTCGCCGTGACCATGTTCTTGCGACGCGTGCGCAAGTGTCGTGGAAAAAACTCAAGGGTCAGCCATTGGTTCTGCTCGACTACGCATCGGGCAGTCGTCGCCTGATCGATCGTCATCTGGGCCAGTACGCCGTCGATGCCCAGGTGGTGCAGCAAACCGGTCACACGCAAACGGCATTCAGCATGGTCGATGCAGGCCTTGGCATCACGATCACGCCTAGCCTTTCCACCACGCAGTTGCCGCCTTCGCTGATAGCGCTGCCGCTTACCCCGGTGGCACGCCGTGCCATCACGCTGATACGTCGGCGTCATCGCTCGCTGTCACCGGTGGCGGAGCTGGTGTGGTCGCAGATTCGTGCGACAGCGACGTCTCTCACGCAAACTTGAGCCGCTACGCGTTAGCCTTCGACGTTGCGAATGACGAGTGCGATCCGATCGCTCGGAGATCATGATGCGTTACGAACTGTATTACTGGACCGGCATTCAGGGCCGCGGCGAATATGTACGGCTCGCGCTTGAAGACGCAGGTGCCAACTACATCGATGTGGCGCGCGAAGAAGGCGATGAGGTCATGATGCCGTTCCTGCAGGGAGCGCAGCCCGGCCCGCTCCCTTTCGCACCACCGTTTCTCAAGGCGGGTCGGCTGGTCATCGCCCAGACCGCCGCGATCCTGTTTTATCTCGGACCCAAATTGAAACTGGTGCCGGCCACCGAGTCCGCCCAATTCCATGCCCTGCAGTTGCAGCAGACGGTGGCCGACTTCGTGGTGGAGATTCACGATACGCACCATCCGATCGCCAGCGGCGACTACTACGAAAACCAACGCGACGCCGCAAAAAAACGTGCGGAAGATTTTCGCGAATGCCGATTGCCGAAATTTCTCGGCTATTTCGAACACGTACTCGAACGCGGCGGCAAGAAGTACGCGCTGCGCTCGCACTCCTACGTCGACTTGTCGCTGTTTCAGCTGATGTCTGGCCTGGACTATGCCTTCCCCAAGGCGATGAAACGCCTCAACCGGCGGATGCCGTTGCTGCGCGATCTGCAGAAACGCATCGCGGACCGTCCCTCTATCGCGAACTATCTGGCCTCCGAGCGTCGCCTCGCGTTCAACGAGAGCGGCATCTTCCGGCATTACGCGGAACTGGACGACTCGTAGCTCAAAAGACGGCAATCACGATCGCGCCGGCCACGATCAGCACGCCGCCGATCAATAATGGCAGGCTGGGCTTTTCACCCAGAAAGAACAGGCCCAGCACGATCGCCATCGCCACGCTGAGCTTGTCGATCGGCGCCACCTTGCTCACCGGACCCAGTTGCAAGGCACGGTAGTAGCAAAGCCAGGACAAGCCTGTCGCTATGGCCGAAAGCACCAGGAACAGCCAGCTATGCCAGGGCAGGCCAGATGGGCGTGCCCATTCGTGACGCAGGCTGACGATCGCGGCGATGACGGCAAGGATCACTACCGTGCGAATGAAGGTGGCGAGATTCGAATTGACCCCGGCCACGCCCAGCTTGCCGAATATCGCCGTCAGCGCGGCGAAGAACGCCGAGCCGATGGCAAACAGCAGCCAGCTTTCGCGCAGATTCACGGCGTCTATGCCGGTGCTTTTCAGTGACCGCTGTCGTTCGCTGCAGGCGCCGCAGCCGGTGCGTTGTCGCTATCGTCGCCCTGCTTCTTGGATGTGCCCCACTCGGCGACCTTGTACATCACCGGCTTGACCTGCTCGTGCGCACCGCTGCGGTATTTGCCGTTCGGATCGACATCGTAGGTCTGCGAAATACCCGATTTGGGCGTCACCACCACCATGTAGACCTGGCCGTTGCGGCTGTATTCCTGCACGGTGTCCTCGCCACGCTTGTACACGTTGACCTTCGGCGGCGGCTCGCCGCGCGCGTCGCGCGGACTATTGTCTTTCATGTCCGGCAGCGGGATCGGCTTGCCCGGCAACACCGTGCTGCCGGTCTCGGCCGGGGTGGACGCGGACTGCGGTGCCAGCGTGGCCGAAGGCGTATTGGTTTTGACGCCAGGATCGGACATGCCCGGCGGTGGCGGGGCCGGCTGGAAGGCAGGCTTGCTGTCCTGTGCGAAGGCCGATGAGGCCAGCGCGGCGCCCAGTACGACAAGCAAGGCAACGGTTTTCATGATGGACAGCCTCCAGACGGGTGTTGGAGTTTACCAGCGCCGACACCATGAGTAGCGTGAACGTAGAACCCGCCTTAGCATCGAAAAGCCTTGCGCATGAGAGAATAGGCGAATGGCCAAGCTCATCCTGATCGACGGTTCCTCCTACCTCTATCGTGCCTTCCACGCATTGCCGCCGTTGAGCAATGCGCAAGGCGAACCCACCGGCGCCCTGTTCGGCGTGGTCAATATGCTGCGCTCCACCTTGAAGGCGCAGCCCGAATACCTGGCCTTCGTCAGCGACGCGCCCGGGCCCACCTTCCGCGACGAGCTGTACGACCAGTACAAGGCCAACCGGCCGCCGATGCCCGACGATCTGCGCGCCCAGGTGCAACCGATGCTGGCGATCGTGGCCGCGCTCGGCTTCCCCGTGCTGTGCGTACCGGGCGTCGAAGCGGACGACGTGATCGGCACCTTGGCCGAACAGGCGCATGCGCAGGGCATCGACGTGCTCATCTCTACCGGCGACAAGGATTTGGCGCAGCTCGTCCGCCCCGGTGTCACGCTGATCAACACCATGACCAACACCACGATGGATGTGGGCGGTGTGTTTGACAAATTCGGCGTCAAGCCAGAACAGATCGTCGACTTTCTCTCGCTCACCGGCGACAGCGTCGACAACGTGCCCGGCGTCGCCAAGTGTGGCCCCAAGACGGCCGCCAAGTGGCTGGCCGAATACGGCACGCTGGACAGCGTGATCGCCAACGCCGACAAGATCGGCGGCAAGATCGGCGAGAACCTGCGCGAAGCGCTGCCCAATTTGCCGCTGTCGCGGTCGCTGGTCACAATCAAGACCGATGTGCCGCTGGATGTCGGGGTCACCGGATTGACGCAGCGCGAGCGCCATATCGAGCAGCTACGTGAGCTGTTCACGCGTTACGATTTCAAGGCTGCGCTGAAGGATCTGGACGCGCAGACCAAAGCCGGCGAAACCGCCGCGCCCGCCACGGTCGCCGATGCCATCGTGCCCGCGCAGGTGCAGGACACGGCACTCTCCGAGCCAGGCAGTTATGAGCTGGTCGTCACACCGGAGGCGTTCGACCGCTGGCTTGCCAGCCTGAAAGATGCGCCGTTGATCGCGTTCGACACCGAGACCACCGGCCTCGATGCGATGCTGGCCGATATCGTCGGTCTGAGCCTTTCCATCGAACCCGGCAAGGCCTGTTATGTGCCACTGGCACATGACTATCCCGGTGCCCCCGCGCAGCTTGCTCGCGACACGGTATTGGCCGCGCTCAAGCCCATCTTCGAAGATGCCTCGCGCCCCAAGCTCGGCCAGCACGCCAAGTACGACATGAACATCCTGTCGCGCTACGGCATCGTGGTGCAGGGGCTCAAGCACGATTCGATGCTCGAGTCCTATGTGTGGAACGCGACCGCGACGCGTCATGACATGGATTCGCTGGCGAAGAAATACCTCGGCTACGACACCGTCAAGTACGAGGAGGTCGCCGGCAAGGGCGCCAAGCAGATTTCGTTCTCGCAGGTCGATCTCGATACCGCCTGCCGCTACGCCGCCGAAGACGCCGACATTACGCTACGCCTGCACCATGCCTTGTGGCCCAAGCTCGAAAGTGCGCCGTCGCTGCGCAAGGTCTACGAGGAAATCGAGATACCGCTGGTGCCCGTGCTTGCCGAGATGGAACAGCGCGGCGTGCTGATCGACGTCAATCAGCTGCGCCTGCAAAGCCAACAACTGGGTAAGCGTATGGTCGAACTGCAACAGCAGGCGTACCAGGTGGCCGGCCACGAGTTCAGCCTCGACTCGCCCAAGCAGTTGCAGGCCGTGTTGTTCGACGAACTCAAGCTGCCGGTCAAGGTAAAGACGCCGACCGGCCAGCCGTCCACCAACGAAGAGGCACTGGACGCGATTGCCGATGCGCACGAACTGCCGCGCATCATTCTGGACTATCGCGGCCTGGCAAAGCTTCGCTCCACCTATACCGACAAGCTCGCTGGCAACGTCAATCCGCATACCGGCCGCGTGCATACCAGCTACCACCAGGGCGCGGTGGCCACCGGCCGCGTGTCCTCGTCCGATCCGAACCTGCAGAACATCCCGGTACGCACCGAGGAAGGTCGGCGTATCCGTCAGGCCTTTGTCGCACCGGAGGGTTGGTCGATCCTGGCGGCGGACTACTCGCAGATCGAGCTGCGCATCATGGCGCATCTATCGGGTGACGAAGGCCTGCTGCGTGCGTTCCAGGAAGGCGGCGACGTGCATCGCGCCACCGCGGCGGAAGTGTTCGGTGTGACGCCCGCGGAAGTCAGCACCAATCAACGCCGCGCGGCCAAGGCGATCAATTTCGGCTTGATGTACGGCATGAGCGCATTCGGTCTCGCGCGTCAGCTCGGCGTGGATCGCGGCGAAGCCAGCGACTATATGGCGCGCTATTTCACGCGTTATCCCGGCGTGCATGCGTTTATGGAAGCCACGCGCGAACAGGCGCATCGCGACGGTTATGTCGAAACCATTTTCGGCCGCCGCCTGTATCTGGAAAATCTCACCGCGCGCAATCAGGCCTTGCGTGCCGGTGCCGAGCGCGCCGCCGTCAACGCGCCCATGCAAGGCAGTGCCGCGGACATCATCAAGCGCGCGATGATTTCAGTCGCCGGCTGGCTCAAGACACGTGACGATGCGCACATGCTGATGCAGGTGCACGATGAATTGGTCTTTGAAGTGCGTAAGGATTCCGTGGAAGACGTGCGGCGCGAAGTCGTTGCACGCATGTCCGGCGCCGCCGAGTTGCGTGTGCCCTTGCTGGTCGAGGCGGGTGTAGGAGCCAACTGGGACGAGGCGCATTGAGCAGGGATCGAGCCGACCGCCAAGCGTTCGGCTTTACGCCTCACTAACATTTAGACGTCCAAAACCAAGGCGCTCTCCGTCCACGGGAGCTGCCAGCATGAATCATCCGTAAATTTATTTGGCCCAAAGTGAAACTTCTGGGGCTCCCATACGTACTAAGTATCAGGATGCACGCAACGGCATCCTACGGGCCCCGTCACCTCCCTATGGCGTGTCCCACCGGCCAGCGAACCTCTCCCCTGGGTTTCGCGGCCTCCCGGCCCCGAAGGTTCCCCCCTAACCTTCGGGGCTTTTTTTGCCTTGAATCCGGGGCCTTGTGGCATACCGCGGGCCCAAAGCGGGCCCAGCCTCACTCCCTGCGCAAAACCGGCTAGCATCTCGTCACTGTCTCCAGACAACTCCGACGTTCCAGCGACACGGTGCAAAAGAAAGACAAAGCCACCTCCTTCGATATCGCCCACCGGGCCGGGGTTTCCCAGTCCACGGTGTCGCGCGCCTTGCGCGGCAGCCCGCTGGTCAGCGAGGAGACCCGCCAGCGGATCCAGCAGGCGGCGACCGAACTCAAGTACAAGGTCGACAAGAACGCCTCTAACCTGCGTACCCGCCATTCGGGCACCCTGGCCTTGCTGCTGTTCGAGGACCCGACCGCCGACGAGTCGCATATCAACCCGTTTTTCCTGTCCATGCTGGGCTCGATCACCCGGGCCTGTGCCCAGCGGGGCTACGACCTGCTGGTGTCGTTCCAGCAGCTGTCGCACGACTGGCATGCCGACTACGCCGACACCCGCAAGGCTGACGGCATCATCCTGCTTGGCTATGGCGACTACCTGGCTTATCGCGACAAGCTGGCCATGCTGGTCGCCCAGGGCACCCGTTCGGTACGCTGGGGTGCGGTATTGCCCGACCAGCCGGACATCTCCATCGGCTGCGACAACTTCCTGGGCGGCCAGGACGTCACCCGGCACCTGCTTGAACAGGGCTGCCGCCGGGTGGCCTACCTCGGGGACGCGTCCAGCCATTACCCGGAATTCTTCGCCCGCTATCGAGGCTACGCCCAGGTGCTGTACGAGGCCGGCCTGGAGGTCGACCCGGAGCTACAGGTCAACGCCGAGAGCTCGGAGCAGTCCGGCTACGCGGCGATGGAGGCCTTGCTCGGCCGCGACAAACCGTTCGATGCGCTGTTTGCCGCCAGCGACCTGATCGCGATCGGGGCCATGCGGGCCTTGGCCGACCATGGCAAGAGCGTCCCGGGCGATGTGGCTGTTGCGGGTTTCGACGACATCCCGACGGCGAGTTTCGTGAACCCGCCGCTGACGACCGTGCGTCAGGATACCGGGCAGGCGGGACAAGCCCTGGTCAACACGCTGCTGCGGCTGATCCAGAATGAGCCGACTGGGAGCGACATGCTGCCGGTGCGATTGGTGGTGCGGAAATCCAGTTTGCGGAGGTAAGCCCGGCCTCAGTGCACGGGATGCCCACGCTCTTCCATCAACAAGGCCAGTTGCGCCGCCAGATCGTGGCGTTGCACCGGGGCATCCAGCACATACACCTGGACATCGTGCGCGGCGACCCGTGCCTTCAACGCACCTCCTTCGTTCACCGTCACCGCATTACCACCCAGCGCCGGCTTCCACGTCCCCGCCTGCAGATAAGGCGCCACGGCCATCTCAGCCGCCGTGTCGCTCTTATTGAGCAACACCAGTGCGATCTGATGCGCATCGCCCTTCTGATACACGCGGTAGAACACCGCCTGATCGCCCTCGATCCTTACCGGCAGCATCAGGCCGCGTTGCAGCGCCGGCATCTTCTCGCGCAATCGGGCGATGCGTGCCAGCTGTTGATAGATACGACTGCGTGGTGCAGCGTCGATGCGTTCCTGGCCGAAATAATTGCGGTTGCCCTGGTGTTCGGCACGGCCCCGCTCGAAGCCGACTTCCGAACCGTAGTACACAGCCGGAATGCCGCGCGCGGTGAACAGCCAGTTGTTCGCATCGACAAACCCATCGTCGGTCGCATTCAAACGCGCCATATCGTGGTTATCGTAGAACGTCACCAGCTCGTAAGGGTTCTGATACGGCCCATTACGCAGGTAGAGGCGTTCGGCAATACGCGCGTAGTCGCTATGGGGGTGCTCGAACACCTCGGCAATACGCTGGCGCAGCGGAAAATCGAGCACGCTGATGCCACCATTGCGCGCCCAGGTGTATTGGCCGATATCGTCCGGGCTGTAGTCGAACGCTTCGCCGAACATGAAGAAGCCTGGATGCTTTGCACGAATCCGCTCGGCAAACTGCCGCCAGAAAGTCGTCGACATATGACTGATCGTGTCGATGCGGAACGCATCCGCGCCCTGGTCGGCCCACTGTTGGTAGGCACCAACAAAATAGTCCAGCACCGCGGGACTCTCGTCGTCGTTGTTCGACAACTGCGCCAGATCATCATAGGCATGATAGAAGCGGTGCAACGGATTGTGCACCGGATCGAGCTGGTCGGGCCGCAGATTCTGGTGATCGGCAATCAGCTTGCCATCCTTGTCGAAGATCTGCCCGAACTGCGGCTGCGCCTTGGGCATGGTGAAAGACGGCGAACCATGGTTGGCGACGATATCGAGTACGGTCTTCAGACCCTGCGCACGCATCTTGTCGGTGAATTGAGCGAAGTCGAGATCCTTGCTCGGCAGATGTTCGTCGAGCTTGTAGAAGTTGACGCCCCAGTAACCGTGATAGCCCGCCTTGCCACGGTCGGCCAGCGACGCGCCCCAGGTGACGGGATCGCCACCGGTAAACGCTTCATCCGGATTATCGACGATCGGGGTAATCCACACCGCGCCAAAACCCATGCCACGGATATAGCCCGCGTTATTCAAGATCCCTTTGAAGTCGCCACCGAGATAACCGATGTTATCGCTTTCGCCGTTCGGACCAGGCACGGGGATATCGAAGGTGTGATGCGCACCACCCTGGTCACGATGATCGTTACTGGTGTCGCCATTGACGAAGCGATCGGTCATGACGAAGTAGATCGCATTCGACGCGAACGGCGCATCCGTTCCGACATATTCAACTTGCTGCGCGGCGACCTGGCCGGCGGCGAGCGTCAGCGCAAGGCTCAATAAAAGCTGTTTCATGATGCGACCTGATTGTTTGGCTCGTGCACGCGCAGTACGCACAGGCCGGCGATAAACAGGCTGATGCCGCCGAGCACCAACGCGTAGATCGGCTGGCCGCGAAAGAACACATGCAACAGCATGCCCAGCACGCTGGCGGCGAGCAGTTGCGGTATCACGATAAAGAAATTGAAGATGCCCATGTAGACGCCCATCTTCGTCGCCGGCAGGTTGTCCGACAGCAGCGCATAGGGCAACGAAAGAATCGATGCCCAGGCAAAGCCCACGCCTACCATCGACAGCATCAGCCAGTTCGGATCACGGATCAGCAGGAACGACAGCAATCCGGCAGCACCCAGCCATACGTTGATCAAGTGGCTGATGCGCAAACCCCAACGCTTGACCATCCACGGAATGACGATGGCCGCCACTGCGGCAAAACCGTTATAGGCCGCAAACAATACGCCGACCCAGTTGGCGCCTTCGTTATAGGCCGCCGAGTGCGTATCGCTGCTGCCGAAATGCACCGCCGTGACGCCGGCCGTGGTGTAGATCCACATGGCGAACAGCGCGAACCACGAAAAGAACTGCACCCAGGCAAGGCGACGCATCGCGTCGGGCATCGCAAAGAGATCGGTCAGTACTTGTGCGGCCATGCCGCGGCTGGCAGTCGCCGCCAACCACAACAAGGCAATGCCGTAGATCGTAATGCCTGCGGTGAGCAGATAAAGCTCGCGCTCCACATGACACACCGCCACCAGCACGGTCGTCAGGATGCCGGCAAACAGCCAGGCCAGACCCCAGCGCCGCGCCGCGTGCCGATCGATGTCGATATCCTCGACTGGATGCTCGACATCGAAGGCCTTCAGCGCATCGGGTGGATACTCCCGGGTCGAGACAATCGTCCACAACACCGAGCCGAACAGAACCACCGCGCCCGCATAGAAGGCGTATTTCACCGTATCGGGAATGCCGCTTGTGCCGGCCGCGTTGCTTACGCCGAGCTTGGCCAGTATCCAAGGCAACGCCGAAGCAACTACGGCGCCCAGACCAATAAAGAAACTCTGCATCGCGTAACCGGATGCACGTTGCTGTGTTGGCAACTGGTCGCCGACGAAGGCACGGAACGGCTCCATCGATACATTGATCGACGCATCCATGATCCACAGCAAGCCCGCCGCCACCCACAGCGTCGGGGCGTTCGGCATGAACAGGAGTGCCAAGGTAGTGAGCACCGCGCCCACCAGGAAATAGGGTCGGCGTCGACCCAGTCGCGTCCAGGTGCGATCGGAATAGTGGCCGATGATCGGTTGCACGATCAGCCCCGACAACGGCGCCGCCACCCACAGCATGGGAATATCGCCAACTCCCGCGCCCAATGTCTGGAAGATCCGACTGACGTTGGCGTTCTGCAACGCAAAGCCGAACTGGATGCCCAGAAAGCCGAAGCACATGTTCCAGATCTGCCAGAACGACAATGTGGGTTTGCGCTGGTTCACTGGCTTTCCTTTGTCGCCATCGGTGTTATCCATAGGTCACCGATATCTGCCTTGTTCATCGGTCCATCAATACCGCCCTTGCCACCGGTGTAATGGGCAAAGTGGCTGAGGTAGCTCATGTTGAAGCCCGGTTTCAGTGTGAAGGTGCAATGTTGTCCTGCGCGCGCGCCGAATACGCCGTAGGTCGATTGCTGCCGGCCTTCGCTGTGCGGCATGACCAGCACCATGATTTGTGACGCGACGCCGTCGCAATTGGCCGTGGTCAGGTAGACCGCAGCCGTGACGCCGGTTTCGATGGTGCCGTTGGTGTTGGTGTAATCGGCGCTGATCCTGAAGCGTCCGGCCGAAGGAGCCGTCCAACCCCATTTCGAAACCTCTCCTATCTCGTCATTCCGGCGTAGGCCGGAGTCGCCTTTCAACAGCGAAAGCTGGTCACCCAGTGGCGTCTGCGGCGGGTTTTCGCGACCCGGTGACAAGCGTTCGGCTTTTCGCGACGACCCTGACGCCACGCCACTGGGTTCCGGCCTGCGCCGGAATGACGAGTTGGGGACGTAGAGGGGGGTGTCGGTAGGTAGCGGCACTAACACCACCTCTGTGGATTTCAGCGTCACGACAACATGCTTGCCGTCGACCTTTTGCGTACCGGAAACCAACAGATTCCCATCCATCTTTACCGGTCGCACTAGCGTGATATCCCGATCGCTCAACTCAAGCCGAATACGATCCTTATCGCCAAACAGCATCGGCACCAGCGACGTCGGCAGCTTCGGCTCGATCTTCCCGTCCGGACCGAGGCCGAACACACCCTCGATCACCATGTTCAAGTACGCCGCCACCGACCACAGCTGACGCGGCGAATCCACCACCGGTCCGCTCTTGTCGCCATCGTCCACATGCGTGGCCTGAGTAACCAGCTCGAAGTTCTCCATGTTCGAACCCGCCAACGCCGCGCCGCGCATCAGCGATTGCAGCTCGTGCGCAATGCGTGCCGGGTCGTTTACCTGGCGTGCCGCACGCAAGGCGTAGGCACTGACAAACGGCCAGATCGCACGATTGTGGTAGATCGGCACATCGTCGCGCTCGGGCCAGATCACCGGACTTCCCGCCGGCCACGTCGGATAGTGGGCCAAGGTCTGTCGCGCCCGCTCCGGATCGGCCACGCCGCTGGTGATCGCCAAGGAGATGCCCAACAGATCGTAGGTATCGAACGGTTGCGGACGATCCGCGCCGCCGATGTAGCTCATGTACATGCCGCGATCGTTGCGCCAGAAATGGCGGTTGATCGCGTCCTTCAATGTTTTTGCCTGGGCCTGGTAAACGGCTGCCTGCGCCGGATTGCGGTTTGCCGACATCTCGGCGGCCAGACGCAAAGCTTCGTAGTGAAGAACATTGGTAGACAATGCGAACGACTGCCCGATAAAGGCCACATCCTTGGCCGTCCACATCGGGTACGTCTGCTGGCGCCAGTCGAGAAACGAGGTCTCGCCGCGATACAGGCCAAGCGTGCTGTCGAAGGTATACAAACGGTCCTGCGCCAGCGTGTCGTTCAAGGCCCGATAGACTTCACCGGCAAACACAGGATCGTCCAGCAGATGCCGCGCCGCGAGAAACCAGACAATGCGATCGGTGCTGATCGGCCAGCTACCGCCCGAACCGGTGTCCTGCATGACGTACAAGCCCTGCGGCGCCGACGGCTCGCGCACATCGGAAAGCTTGAAGCGCAGCGATGCCTTTGCGCGCTCCGGATCCAGCCGCCATAGCGCCAGATCGACTGAGTACGACAGGTCGCGTGTCCAGACGTAATGCCACTTCTCGCCCGTTTCGAAACAAGGGCACGCAATGGACTGACCGTGATCGAACGCTCCATCGGTAATGGCAGAGACCGAATCCTTGGCCAGATCGTCCTGCGCCATCGCGAACAAGGCATCGAACAGCGGGCTGGCCGACTGCACCGACAGGCGCGACATCGGTATATGACGTTCACCGGATGTCGAGCGCAGCAAGAAGCCATCATTCGAACGCGTCACCGATGCGCTACGACCGTCGAACGCGATACCCGCCTTGAAGTCGTTCGGAGCAACCTCGGCTTGAGCGGCCGCGCTGGCGGCAAACATCGACGCGGCGAGAAGACAACGTACAACCATGTGCATCAGTGGCGTGCCCCGCTATCGAAGATGCGAACATCCCTGGCCGTGTCGGTCGCGATGCGTACATAGGTTACGTCGCCGTAACGATCGGCACCGCTTACCCAACCCTCGCCCGTGCCCTTTCGCAGGGCATCCAGGCCGGCAGCGGGCTGTAACGACTTTCCGCCCTGTTCCACTTTGGATGCTTTCACGCCGTGAACTTTCAGGATCAACGAAGCCACCGGCGAGTTGAAAGAACCACTGTTCTTGCTCAACGTCACACGAACACTCGTATCCTCGCGTTGCAGGGCCAGCCGACGCAGCGAGTAGACGCTCTTCTCATAGGCGTAGGTGAGGCCATCGTCGTCGTAGAGATCGAAACTGGTCGGTGTTGCGGATGGGAACATCTCGACGTCGAGCTGCGTCACTGCCTTTTCATTCACATAGTTCATCACCTGCTGCAAGGGGATGATCGCACCGGCGCGGATAAACATCGGGATATCCGACCAGCGCTTGCTGTCGACAGCCAGATGCGCGACCTGTCCGCCTCGATACACCTTACCGCTGGCGAAATCGATCCAGGTTCCCACGGGCAGATAGACATCCTTTGTGGTTTGACCTTGCTCGACGATGGGAGATACCAGCAGGTAGTCGCCGAACATCCAGGCATCGACGTCGTCGCGTACCTTGGGATCGTCCGGCCAGTCGAAGGTCAGCGGGCGAACCAGACCTACACCCGTTTTGTAACGGCTGAATTCGTAGGCGTAGATGTATGGGATCAACGTATAGCGCAAACGAATGGCATCACCCGCCGCTTTCTCCGCCACCTCGCCGTACACCCAGGGCTGACGCTTCTGACCGAACGAACCATGCACCCGAAAGATCGGCGTGAACGCGCCAAACTGAATCCAGCGCGCATAGTTCTCCGGACTGGGTTTGTCGCCCTGGAAACCACCACCGTCCATGCCCCACTGCATGGCGCCCACGTCGATCGCCGCCAACATGCGCGCACGTTGCGCCCGCATGCTTTCGAAGCCTGTGTAGATATCGCCGGACCACAGGCCATAGGCATAACGTTGTGAGCCGAGATAGAAGTTTCGATTGATCGACCACACGCGCTGATTGCTATATGAGCGCTGGCCTTCATACAGCGCACGCTGCATGTTCATGAACTGCGTATCGTTGATTTCATCCGCTTCATCGTTCCACCAGCCGACGATGCCGGTATCGAACGAATGCTTGAGCGTGTCGTTGAAAAACCATGCCCGCGCCGCGGGATTGCCAAAATCGATCTCACGGATGGTCTTGAGCGAAAAGTAATCAGCCTTCGGCACGCTCGAGGCCACCCACAAGCCATGCTCGGTGGCATAGCGGCCTTCTTCGGTGTCGATATGCACCCGCGGCTTCATGATGCCGGTCAAATGCACGCCTTGTGCGTCGAGTTGCTGCTTGAGCTTGCCATTGGGACCGTCGGGAAACTTGGTTCCGTTCCAGCGAAACTCGCCGTAGTGATCGTCGCCCCAGGCCTTCCAGTCGAAATCCAATGTCACGTTGTCGATCGGGATGTGCTTGGCGCGATAGGTCTTGACGATCGACAGCAGCTCTTTCTGGTCGATACCCCATTGGCTGTTGGTAAAGCCCATGGCCCATTTGGGAAACATGGCGCTATGACCGCTGACCTGAGCGAGGCCAGAGAAAATCTCCGGTGGCGGCCCGACAAATACATACACGGTGCGTATGGGTGCCGACGTAGCCTGGGCCGTGAAGCGATCGGCTCCAAGGTCGAAATGCGCGCCGATGGCGTCCGCCAGGGCGCCGTAGCCTGCTGTGCTCCACACGAATGGGGCACCGGCATTGCCCTGCGCACCCGCCTTGGCCTCCTGCGAACCGGTCCGCAACAGGCCACCGGGATGGCGATCGAAGGCTGTGGTGCCGCCGATGCCGTACATCGCATCATCCGCGGCATGACTCACCGACAACGTGCCATCGACGAGCGCAGCGATGTCGACGCGCAACAAGGTATTGCGCGCCAGATCTTCAATGGCCAATTGCTGTGATGAGGGATCCCAATCCGTCCGCATATCGCGGGTCGAAAATGTGCCCTGTCGCCCTTTGCCCCAGGATTCCACCTCGCCTGCCAAAGGAGAACTCGTCGCGTCGACGACCAGCGTTGGTTCCGACGGCTTTTTCCCCGGCGGCAGATAGCGGATCCGCAGGACACCTTCGGGCATCTCCCTGAGTTCCATCGTTCCCGTGGACAGGGGAACGCTCGCACCCGTCACCGGCACCTGCAACGCCTCACTCCTCGCGCCCGCCTCCGAGATACTCGTCAACATCAGGCAGATGGCAAAAAGACTCCCGGCAACTGGCCAGGCCTTCATTGCATGACCACCGACACATAAGGCGGCAGGTCCAACTCGCCATCGACGTAGGTGGCGTCATTGCCCGTTTGCAGCTCGACCCGCTGGTAGCCGTCCTTGCGCTTCAATTTCACCGACTGCGGCTGACCCGAAAGGTTATGCAGCACCAGCACGCGGCGCTCGCCGATGAATCGCTCGTATGCGACGACGTGCGCATTCTGCAACGAGACGACGCGAATATCGCCATCGCGAAGCAGCGGTTCCTGGCTGCGCCAGTGGATCAGCGTGCGGTAGACGTTAAGCAGGGAATGCGGGTCGGGCTGCTCGGCCTGCACCGAGACCTCGCCGCCCTGCCCGCTGGTGATGGGCTTCCAGCGGCTTTCAGTAATGACGTCCGGGTCGCGTTCCCAGCGCATCGGCTCACGAATGTTCTGGTCGGGCTTGCGACCGAGCACGCCGAGCTCTTCGCCGTAATAGAGGAAGGGCCGCCCTGGCAGAGTCAGCAACATCGCCGCCGCCACGCGCATGTGATCGACGTTGCCATCCAGGCGACTGAACACGCGTTCCTGGTCGTGATTGGACAGGAACGGGGCATCGATAAAGTCGCTACCCGCGGCTTTATGAAACGCGGCATACGTGCTGGTCAGCAATGCATTCAGTGGCGTGGCCTGTTCGCTGTGCGCGCTCTGGATCATCTGTTCGGCCAGCGGAAAATTGAACACCGAACCGAGCGGCTTCAGATAGGGCGCCAACTGGTCGGGGGATGGCATGGTCACCTCGCCCACCAGATAGACATCCGGATTGACCGTTTGCAGGCCCTGGCGAAATTCGCTCCACCACACAACGTTCTTGCGCGTGGTCTCGGGTTTGCCGGTATCGGTCTTCAGGTCGTCATAGATGTGCCGTGCCGCGTCCAGCCGGAAACCATCGACGCCCTTGGCCAGCCAGAACTGGCCGATCTTGACCATCTCGTGGCGAACGTCCGGATCGTCGTAATTCAGATCGGGCATGCCGGCACTGAAGTCGCCGAGAAACGTCTGCCCATCGCGCGTATGCCAGGCCGGGCTATCGGTCGCGCTCAATGCCTTGGTGTCGGTGGTGGGACCGGCCCATGTGTACCAGCCACGATATGAGCTATGCGGATCGAGCGCGGAGACGAACCAGGGGTGCTTGTCGCTGGTGTGATTGATCACCAGGTCGATGATCACCTTGATGCCGCGCTTGTGCGCTTCGGCGACCAGGCGCTCGAAATCCTGCATCGTCCCGTATTGCGGATTGATCGCCTTGTAGTCGGTAACGTCGTAGCCGTGGTAACTGGGCGAGGCGTTGATCGGCATCAGCCAGATGCCATTGACGCCCAGCGACTGCAGATAGTCCAGCTTGGCGGTGACGCCATTGAGGTCGCCAATACCGTCGCCGTTGGTGTCGTACCAGGCGCGGACGAAGATCTCGTACCACACGCCGGTATGGGTGGCTTCGTTCGATAAAAATGGCGCATCGGCCACGGATGTCGAGGGGAGTGCGCGGACATCCGGGCCAAGCGCCAGGGAGAAAACAGCCGCCAGAACTGCGAGTAACCGATAACGCATCATGCTTCGCCCCTTTGTATGTTTCAGGAGCGTCGCCGCCTTGCGGCGAGTATCCCGAGCCCCGTCTCGGCGTTCGGTCGAACGCCGAGACGAGCATAACTCACAGCTTCAACTGCAGACCCAGGTAGTTGGTGCGACCGAAGTACTGGATCGTGCCGGTCTGCTGCTGGTTGGTGAAATACGTACGGGTCGGCTGGTTGCTGGCGTTGAGCAACTGATAGACCACCGTCAGCTTGTCGTTGATGTTGTACGACGCCTGGAAGTCGTAGACCAGTTCGGAGGCGAACACCACCAGCTGGTTGTCCACCGCGATCTGCGTGTCGGAGACGAAGTGTGAGCGGTAGTTGGCCGACACACGTGCCGAGAACGGCCCCTGGTCGTAGAACACCGCGGCGCTGGCGACGCGCTGCGACAGGCCCGGCAAGCCGATCATCTGCGTCGGGCCACCCAGGTTGGACGGGTTCTTCACCGAGCTGGAGGTCAGCGCCAGGTTGGCGTCCACACCGATGCCGGACCAGATGCCGGGCAGGAAGTGGGTCTTGGTGAAGGCCACTTCCAGGCCACGCAGATCGCCGCCCTTGGCGTTGTATGCGGTCTGATAGTCGCCGTTGAGGTAAGGCGCATTGGTGGCCGGGTTGATCGGCACCGTGATGCCCACGGTGGAGAAGTCGAAGTTGTTGTACGTCACCTGCTGGATGAACGACTTGATGTGCTTGAAGAACACACCGGCGGTGATCGCGCCCGACGAATCGTCGAAGTAGTGCTCGTACGTTGCGTCGTACTGCTGCGCGCGCAGAGGATTCAGCAACGGGCTGGTGCCGCCGTAGATGTTGTACGTGTTGCCGTTGGTGATATACGAACCCGAGCCGGCCAGCATGGAGTTGATCGGCGGACGCGATAGTACCTTGGCGGCCGAGAAGCGAACCTGGTCGTTGTCGGTCAGGTGATAGATCAGGTTCAGCGACGGCAGGTAGTCGGTGTATTTCTTGCCGACATTGAGCGGCGCGAAATCGCTGCTGGTCTTGCCGTTGCCGTCGGTGATCGGAATGCCCGCACCGTTGCCGACCTGCTGCAGGCCATAACTGAACTGCGAGTCGTGCGACACGCGCATGCCCACGTTACCGGTCAACTCATGACCGAATACCTGCGCGTCGATATCGGCCATCAGGAACAGGTCGCGGATCTTCTGATCCACCTGGCCGCTTTGCACATACGTCCAGTTGTTGTTGATGATGTCCTTGACTGGATTGGCAGTAATGCCATGCGAGGCGAGGATGCCCGGACCATTGAGCTTGAGGAAGCACGGGAAGCCGCCAAAGGTGCCCTTCCAGCATTCAGTGGTGGCATTGCCACTGTTGATGGTCAGCGGCGGCTGGCCCAGCGAGGGATCGCTGTTCCATTCCGAACCGTAGACATAGGCGCTGCGGTCGGCGTTGTAGGTGTGGTTGTTGGCGTAGACACCCGCTTCCAGCGCCGAGAAGATCGAGTTGTTCGGCAAGTCGTACTTGACGCTGGTACGGAACGCCTTGGTGCGGTCGTGATAGACGTACGGATAGACGCCATAACGGGACAACGCCATCTGGCTCAGGTCGGTGTACATGCCCGGATTGGCCAGCGAGACCTGACCGATGCTGCGACCGGTCAGCAGATAGGTCATCGACTGCGAGGCGAGCTGCGGATTGGCCGTGCCCAGGCCGGTGTACGGGTCGGCTGTAGTATCGACGTTGACTTCATGGCTCTGCGCACGCGACAGCGACAGATCGCCGTCGATATGCCACGGGCCGCTGTTCCACTTCAGGTTCAAGCCACCGGAGAACACGTTGGTGGTGGTGCTGTAGTTGTCCGCGGTGGTCTCGTTGGAGAACTGGGCGTTACCCACGCCCGCAGGATTGGTGCTGACGGTGCCGCCGATGACCGAACCATTCGGGCCGAACACCGGGTTGGTGATCTGCGCGCTGTTGTTATAGAAATTCTGCGAGCGGAAGCCGTAGCCGAACGATTCGTTCTTGAACTTGGAGAAGAAGCTGTCGGCGGTGATCTGCAACTCGTCGCTGGGCTTCCACACCACCGTACCGAGGTAACCGGTGCGACGCTCCTGGCCACCGTTCTGCTGCAACTGGACGCCCTCGGGCAGATAACCCTGCTGCGGCGAGTTCACATTGAGCTGCTGCTGCGTGGAGCTATAGGCCTCGCCGACGAACTGCTCGGACACATGCGGCTGATACATCTGCGCCACGCCCAGGCCGACACCCAGGGTGTTGTCGAGGAACTTGCCCTGATACGCCGCACTCAGGCGATAGCCCAGCGCATTGGCGCCGGCGACGTTGTGTGCCAGACCGGTGTAGCTGCCGCGCGCATCCACATTCAGCGACTGGTCTTTCTTGTTGTCCAGCGGGTTGGCTGTCTGCATCGCGATGGTGCCGCCCACGCCGCCTTCGATCAGCGATGCCTGCGAGGACTTGTACACCGTGGCCATGTTGATCAGCTCGGACGGGTACTGGTCGAACTGGATGTAGTTACTGCCGCTGGTCGACGGCTGTTCGCGACCGTCCAGCGTCGTCTGGATGAAGTTGCCCGAGAGACCGCGGATATTGACCTGCGAAGCCTGACCGGCAATGCGCTCGGCCGATACGCCCGGCAAGCGGGTCAATGCATCGGCGATCGACTGATCCGGCAGGCCGCCGATATCGGCCGCGGTGATCACGTTCTGAATCGTGTCGGCATAACGCTGATAGTCGATCGACTTCTCGATCGCTGCGTTATAGCCGGTGACGGTGATGCCTTCGAGACTCTTGGCCAGCTCGGCGGATTGTTTCGGCGCCGTGGTGTCGTCGACCTTCTTGTCATCTTTCCTGGTGGGCGCGTTCTGCGCCGCCGGCGCGTCCTGGGCGGCGCCCGGGACTGCGCTGCCATTGCCGTTATCGGCGGGTGCTGCATGGATGCCGGCGGTGAAGCAAAGACCAGCCGATGCCAGCGCCAGGGCCATCACGTTGCGTTTCAGTATCACCTTAGTTCCCCTCCCCAGAGGTTTTCACTTGTCGGCTGTCTTCGTCGGCAACCCGTACCGCGAGACATGTGTCTATTCGCCAGGACGGCGTGCGGCGCATGGTAGGGCGGCGCCATAGGGCCGAACAGTTTCATGCATACGTATTCATAAGGGCTTTTTTTTGTGCACCTTTGACAAAAAATACGCTTGCTCGCAACGGCTTATTGCGCACCAGTCCAGACTTGATCACAAATCCCGCGCCCTATTGCCACTGCTGCGACGCAATAACCCGCTTTTTTGAATACGTATGCATAGAGCGCAACGAAACCGGGCCTAGCGTTTAAGCTGCGCCGCACATTGAAGCTGCCTCCCCTTCGGATCGGTAGCGACGGGCAGGGCAGGCAAGGGGTTGGGCGAATGAACGATGCACCGTGGTGGCGCGGAGCCGTCATCTATCAGATCTATCCACGCAGCTTTCTGGATACCAACGGCGATGGCGTGGGCGACCTGCCGGGCATCATCGAAAAGCTCGACTATGTCGCCGGGCTCGGTGTGGACGCGATCTGGATCGCACCGTTCTTTCGCTCGCCGATGGCCGACTTCGGCTATGACATCGCCGATTACCGCGCAGTCGATCCGCTATTTGGCACGATCGAAGACTTCGATCGCCTGCTGGCCAAGGCGCATGCGCTGGGCCTGAAGGTGATGATCGACCAGGTGTTGAGCCATACCTCCGACCAGCATGCCTGGTTCAAGGAAAGCCGCAACAGCCGCGACAACGCCAAGGCCGACTGGTACGTCTGGGCCGACGCGCGCGAAGACGGTACGCCGCCCAATAACTGGCTGTCGCTGTTCGGCGGCGTGGCCTGGCAATGGGAACCGCGCCGCGGCCAGTACTACCTGCACAACTTCCTCACCTCGCAGCCCGATCTCAATTTCCATAACGTCCAGGTGCAACAGGCGACGTTGGACAACGTGAAGTTCTGGCTCGACAAGGGCGTGGACGGCCTGCGCCTGGACGCGATCAACTTCTGCTTTCACGACAAGCTGCTGCGCGACAACCCGCCCAAGCCCGCGGACAAACGTGTTGGCCGCGGTTTCAGTCCGGACAATCCGTACGCCTTCCAGTACCACTATTTCAACAACACGCAACCGGAGAATGTTCCCTTTCTCGAAGCGCTGCGCGGCTTGATGGATGGCTACGAGGGCGCGGTTGCGCTGGGTGAAATTTCATCCGAAGACTCGCTCGCCACCACCGCCGAGTACACCCGCGGCAAACGCCTGCACATGGGCTACAGCTTCGAATTGCTCACCGACGATTTCAGTGCGGCGTACATTCGTGGCACGGTGGAGAATCTCGAAGCGCAGATGCGCGAAGGTTGGCCGTGCTGGGCGATCTCCAATCACGACGTCGAGCGCGTGCTGAGCCGCTGGGGCAACGGCGACAAATCCGTACGCATGGCCGGCCTGCTCACCGCGATGGTCTGTTCACTACGTGGCTCGGTGTGCGTCTATCAGGGTGAAGAGCTTGCCTTGACCGAGGCCGAGGTTCCGTTCGAATCGCTGCAGGATCCGTACGGCATCGCGTTCTGGCCCAACTTCAAGGGCCGCGACGGATGCCGTACACCGTTGCCCTGGAACGACAGCGTCCACGCCGGCTTCAGCAGCGGCAAGCCCTGGCTGCCCGTGCCCGACGATCATCGTGTGTTGGCGGTATCTCGGCAGGAACTCGATCCGCAGTCCGCCCTGCATGGCTTTCGCAGCTTCATGCAATGGCGACGCCAGCAGCCGGCATTGCGCTGGGGCGATATCCGCTTTATCGACACGCCCGAGCCCGTGCTCGCGTTCACGCGCAGCTATCAGGGCGAAACGGTGCTGGCGATGTTCAATCTGGGCGCCAAGCCGGTCGACGTTGCCCTACCTATGTTGCACAACGCCACGGTCGTCGAAGGTCACGGCTTGCAGGAGGGCGTGCTCGGCGAAGGTCACGCTCAATTACCGCCCCACGGCCTGCTGTTCGCGCGCCTGGCTCCCTGACGCCGCTGTACCGCCGCTTATCGAGAACCGCCCGGCGGTTTTCGTTGCGGCCGCTTGCCCCCTATGATCGGTGCACCCGGACTGTTCAAGGAACACGCTATGCGCGCAGGACTCATCATCGTCGGCATCCTCCTGCTTGGTGCGGGCATCTGGATCATGCTGGGAAACGGGAGCTACAAACAGACTGACACCCTGCTGCAGGTCGGCCCGGCCAAAGTCACCGCAACGCATGAGAAGGCGCTGCCCTCGTGGGCGGGAGTGGCGGCTATCGTGGTGGGTGGGCTGCTGGCGGTTGGCGGTTTTATCAAGCGGTAACGGCGAACAAGAGCGCCCCCTCACTCCAACCCTCTCCCCCGGCAAAGCCAGGGCGAGGGTTGGGGTGAGGGGCTCTAGATCTCCACGCCAGGGAAGGAACCAAGCCCCCTCTCCGCTACAATCGACGAGATGGATGTCTCGTATCTGATCGACAAGCTCAACGACGCACAACGCGAGGCCGTCTGCGCCCCGCCCGGCCACTACCTGGTGCTGGCCGGCGCCGGCTCCGGCAAGACGCGCGTGCTCACCCACCGTATCGGCTGGCTGACCCAGGTCGACGGCGTGCCGCCATGGGCTGTGCTGGCGGTGACCTTCACCAACAAGGCGGCTGGCGAGATGCGCGCTCGCCTCGAGCAGCTGATTCCGGGTGGCACGCAAGGCCTTACCGTCGGCACCTTCCACGGCATCGCCCACCGTCTGCTGCGCCGCCATTGGCGCGAGGCCGGCTTGCCCGAAGGCTTCCAGATCCTCGATTCCGACGACCAGCAACGCATCGTCAAACGTGTCGTGGCGGGACTGGGCCTGGACGAGGCGCGCTTTCCGCCGCGCCAGGCAACCTGGCAGATCAACAACTGGAAAGACGAAGGCAAGCGCCCGGAAAATATCGAACATCGCGACCATCCGGTCACGCGTACCTCCGTGCAGATCTACCAGGCCTACGAAGATGCCTGCCGACGCGCCGGCCTGGTCGATTTCGCCGAATTACTGCTGCGCGCGCACGAGCTCTGGCTGAAGAATCCGGCCGTGCTGGAGCACTACCAGCAGCGCTGGCGTCACCTGCTGATCGACGAATTCCAGGACACCAACACGCTGCAATATGCGTGGATTCGCGTACTTGCCGGCGATACCGGCAAGGTCTTCGTGGTGGGCGACGACGACCAGGCGATCTATGGCTGGCGCGGCGCCAAGGTCGAGAACGTACAGCAGTTCCTGCGCGATTTCCCCGGTGCACGCACGATCCGCCTGGAGCAGAACTACCGCTCCACCGCCACCATTCTCAAAGCCGCCAACAGCGTGATCGCCCGTAACGGCGGCCGCCTGGGCAAGCAGCTATGGACGGATGGCGGCGACGGCGAACGCATCGCCGTCTACGCCGCCTATAACGAGCAGGACGAAGCACGCTTCGTGATCGAGCGCATCCGCGAATACGTCGCCGAACACGGTAACGCCCGCGACTGCGCCATCCTCTATCGCTCGAACGCGCAATCGCGCAACTTCGAAGAGCAGCTGACCCAGCGCAGCATCCCCTATCGCGTATACGGCGGTCTGCGCTTCTTCGAGCGCGCGGAAATCAAGGACGCACTCGCCTATCTTCGCCTGTCGGCCAACCGTCATGACGACGCGGCCTTCGAACGCGCCGTCAACACGCCGCCGCGCGGCATCGGCGACCGCACGCTCGACGTCCTGCGCCGTCGGGCACGCGGTGAAAACACCTCGCTGTGGGAAGCCTTGCTCGGCGAACTTGCCAGCGGCAGCGAACTGGCCGGCCGCGCGAAGAATGCGATCAAGGCGTTCGTGAACTTGATCAACGACATGGCGCACACCTTCGTGCCGCCGGTCGCCGAAGGCGAGGAAAGCCAGGCCCTGAACCTTGCCGAACAGATCGAGCACGCGATCAACCACACCGGGCTGCGCGACTTCTACGAAAAGGATTCACGCGGCAACGCCGAGTCGCGCGTAGAGAACCTGGACGAACTGGTCAACGTCGCCAGCCGTTTCGAACTGACCCAGGACGATATCGACGCCGGCTTGAGCGAGCTTGCCGCGTTCCTGTCGCACGCTGCGCTTGAAGCGGGCGAAGGTCAGGGCGAATCCTGGGACGACTGCGTGCAGCTGATGACGCTGCATTCGGCCAAGGGCCTGGAGTTCCCGGTGGTGTTCCTGGTCGGCATGGAAGAAGGCCTGTTCCCCAGCCAACGCTCGGTCGAAGACGAAGGCCGCCTGGAAGAAGAACGACGCCTTGCCTACGTCGGCATCACGCGCGCGCGCGAACGCCTGTTCATCACGCATGCCGAATCGCGGCGCATGCACGGCGTGGAAATGCTCGCGCGCCCCTCGCGCTTCCTCGGCGAAATACCGGCGGAATTGTTGGACGAGGTGCGTCCGCGCGTGCAGGTCAGCCGGCCGATGTACGCCGGGCGTTTTGCCGAACCCAGCGGCAGCCTGCAGGAAGACCTGCCGGTCAAGCTCGGCCAGCGCGTCAGCCATCCGAGCTTTGGCGAAGGCGTTGTGGTGAGTGCGGAAGGCAGTGGTGCACATACGCGTCTGCAGGTGAACTTCGAGGACGCCGGCAGCAAGTGGTTGGTGGCGGCGTATGCGAATCTGACGCCGCTTTAGGATGCATCGAATAACCTCTGTTTTGACTGTCGCCCCGGCGAACGCCGGGGCCCAGTGTCTTTAGCACGTCGAAGCGTAAGGCACTGGATCCCGGCGTTAGCCGGGATGACGACTAGGAAAGGTTTCTAGAGATTTCCTTCTAGCGCTAAAGTGTTGCGTCTTGTCCAAAGAGCAAGGGAAAGAGGATCCATGCAACGCCGACAGTTCCTCCGCCACGCCGGCACCACGCTCGCCCTCGCATCCACAGGCGCCCTTACTGCCTGTGCGCAGCTTCCCAGCGCACGGAGCGGCAGCCCAAACATGCCGGTAGCCCGACTCGGTTCGGGCATCTCCGAGCTGGCCCCGGTGAAGGCCCGCACTGATCGCATCACCGGCGTCTACGTATGCACCCGCCCCTTTCGTGCCGCGGGGCCACGCATCGAGATGGAGCAGTTGGCCAACAAGGCCGTCGTGCACAACTACGGACACGGCGGCAGCGGCTGGTCGCTGTCGTGGGGATCAAGCACGCTTGCTGTACGCATGGCGCAAACCACGGGTGTGCGCGAACTCGGTGTCATCGGTTGCGGCGCGCTCGGTCTCACCTCGGCATTGCTAGCGCAACGTGCAGGCCTGTCGGTACGCATCTACGCCAAGGATCTGCCGCCGAATGTTTATTCGATGCGCGCATCTGGCCTGTGGACACCCGACTCGCGCATCTGCGACGCCGACCACGCGCCGGCCCTGGCCGCGCGTTGGGAAGCAATGACACGGACCTCTTTCGCCCAGTATCAGAGCATGCTCGGCTTGCCCGGCAACCCGATCGAATGGATCGAGGGCTATCACCTCTCCGACACGCCACCGGACCAGCAAAGCGCCGAGCCGTCCGATGAACCCGAGTACGGCGAGCTCTACGACCACGTCCGCGATCTCACCCCTCACTCAGTTCCCCTGCCCGCCGGCAGCACACCGTTTCCGCAGGCTTATGTGCGCCGCTATACCACGCTGATGTTCAACATCAGCACGTATGCGCGGATGCTCATGTCCGACTTTCTGGCGGCCGGCGGCAAGATCGAAGTGCGCGAGTTCCACCAGCCCAACGATCTGCAACAACTGCCGGAGCACACGCTGATCAACGCCACCGGTTACGGCGCTCGCGCCCTGTTCGGCGATAACTCGATCATCCCGATACGCGGGCAGACCGCCAGGCTGATCCCCCAGCCGGAAGTCAGGTACGGCATCAGCACGAACAAGGTGAGCATGGTTCCGCGCAGCGATGGTCTGCTCGTGCAGGCCTTCGGCGATACCGGCAACTTCAACAATGCCGATACCACGCCCAACCGCGCCCTATCCGAAGCCGCCGTACGCGAGCTGGCCACCATCGTCCAGAGCATGCGGCAGCCCGCCTGACACCCGATGACAAACCACCCGGCGCGGGCGCATCATTTGCGTCAGGCAACGGGGGGCCGGTGCCATAACGGATGATGGCAATTTATGACCACGCGGTGGTTTCCTGACGATCTCGGTCTGCCCGAGGACGCCAGCATGCAAGGCATCAAACTAGCAGCTGTAGAACTGTTGCCGCGACAAGATCTTACGGCCGACCCGCGCATCGTCGCGCAAAAGTGCGTTCGCGCACTGACTGACGATGTGGCACGGGGACGTTGGGCGAGCGAAGCATGCGAGCGACGCTGGCATAGCGCTCAGGCCATCCATCCCGAAGCCGGGCTGCTATTCGAGATCGAATTGCTCGACGGCTTGGTCTATACGCGGCTGCCACATCGCCGGGCATTGTTCCTTGCCGCCTATAAGGTGTGCCGCTGGTCAAACGCAGAGCATATCCAGTCCCTCGGGATAAACGGCCCATGGATCGCACTGGTACTGGCGCAGGAGGCGGCCATGCGTGCTGCCTACGAAACCCTGCCCCCGGCGGTGAAGCTGTTGCGACTGCTGGAGGACAGCGACGATCGCATTCCGGAGCGCACGCTTGTCCAATGGCCACGCATGCGCGATATCTTCCTTGCCTATCCGCAGTATCTGTCGCTGACCATCGACTCGACCCGTTTCAAGGCCTGGAATGCGGCGTATGGCGCACTGCAGGAGCGCCCGACCTCGGCACCTCATATAGCGTCGACACCTTCGATGCCGCCCCTGCCGCAACGCGCGCCGCCCTTGGTGCCATCCATGGATGTTGCGCAACAACGTCCACCTCTAGCGCATCGACCCGCATGGGTAAGCTGGATGATCAAGCGGCGCGACGCACTGATAATGTGCACCGCGGCGTTCTGTGTGATGGTCTATCTGGTGTCGCGCATCGCCGCACCCGCGGAACGTTCGGTTCGGCCCGGTCTTGTCGCTCCTTCGCCCAGCCTGGTACTGACCTTGCCGGAGCACTCGCGAACCGATGCCGAGAATTGCGGCTATATCGACCTGGTCGTGCATCAGCCGACATGGAAGCTGCCAGAGACGGCCGAACAACAACACCGATTCGCCGAACTCATCACCGGCTGCATGAGAGAGAACCATTGGCATGCACGGACCGCACCCGATGCCGTCCTCGAACGCCTGGGTGTGCATACCTGACCGTGCGCGATCGGCTCACGTCACTCATCACATCGGCAAGCCTCACACGTCCGCGCTGTCTAAAGTATCAGGGAGTTTTGATATGCCTACGCCATGGTTCCTCCAGCAATTAGGCCTGGATGACACCGCCGACGCACGGGCGATCAAACGCGCTTACGCGGTGCGCTTGAGACAGATCGACCAAGCCACCGATATCGACGGTTTCAATGCGCTTCACCGGACATACAAGGCCGCCCAGGCATGGGCGGAACGCCGTGCGACACGGGATATCACTGCACAAACGCCGTCGGCCGACACGTCTGCCGGCGATAGCGTGGACATTGAAGACCTGGTGTTCATGGTCACGAATGACGAACACGTGCATGTCGTTGAGACTCTGCACGAACCCGGTAGTCGTGCGCAGGATGCATCGCAGGATCAACTTGCATGGCGTGATCCGGCAGACGCAGCGCGGTTCGCGTTCGAGGCGCTTCGCGCCGACCTCGCCGACCGGCAAAACGCCATCGTGGCTCTGGGCCGTCAGTATCGGCTTCTCGGCGACGAGCATCTGAGCGCGCCTCTGCTATTTGAAATCCTGGTGATCGACCATCTGCTGCGAGGCGGGATCGCACAGCGCCTGGCGCTGTTCCATGCGGCACAGAAACAGTTCGCATGGTCCGATGTCATGCACTTGGCCGACCTGAAGGCGCGCGGCACATGGGTGATGCAGCTCCAAAAGGAAAGCCTTGCCGTCGACGCGCTACGCCGAAGCCTTGCGCCGGCCCTGGAAGCCATCGAGATGCGCGAAGCCGGCCATATCGACACCATTACCGGCAAGGCGCTCAAGTGCTGGCCGGATCTACGCAGGGCCATCAAGGCCTATCCACGCTATTTTTCGTTGTGCATGACTCAAGCCGACACCGACGAATGGGAGCGCACGTATACGCAGGCGGCACGCGTCGAACTTCCGCTGAGCCCGCCTGGGCAGGGCCAGTCGGCATCCTCGGCTTTGCCGGGGCAGAGCTGGGGAACGTTCACCAACTTGCAAACGCCCTCCCCGGCCACCCATCGCGTCCAGCGCGGCAAACGTACAAGTGGCAGCTCAAAACCGGTCTCCTGGGCGGTGGCCGGCTTTGGCATATACATGCTGTTGCAGCTTGTACGCGCCATCGTGTCACCGGGCCTGCCAGCACACTACCAGCAGCAATGGGTGCCGAGAGTGGAGCAACCCACACCGGCTCAGCTGGCCCTTGTCTCGGCACTTTCCTCAGCCCGTCTGAGTGGCAGAAATGGTGAATCCATTACCAACTGCAACAGCCTCTACACGGAAACGCACAACGGGCCTTGGCGCACTCCCCAAAATCCGAACACCTTTGCGCGCTGGGCGGCGGGTGTCAAAGCCTGCCAGGTCGCTGGCCAGTGGCTCATCACACCGCAGGCGGACCCGGTATTCAACGGGTTAGGACTTCGCCCGTGACGAAGCCCTATTCCCGCAGACGCGGAACCCCATGCTCGCTGCGCTCTTCGATCGCCACGGGACGCGTATCGAGCGGGCCACGCTGTTCGTGCGCAGCCAGCTGCACCGCGTCGCCGCGCGCCAAGGCCAGGGCATTGCGATAGCAACGCTGCGCCTGCAAGTTGTCGCCATCGCCGGCATAGACATCGCCGAGTGCTTCCCAGATCGCGGAGCTGGGCTCCAGCGCCAATGCACGTTCGAGATACTTGCGCGCCTTGCCCCAGAGCTTCGCGCGTACGCACATGCGACCGAGCGTCAATAACAGCTGCGCATCGTTGGGATGGGCATCGAGCCAACCTTCGACGCGGCGCAGGCGAGCCTCGCCGTCATCACCGGTGAGACCGCCGTAGGTCGCGACCAGTTGCGACGACCACTCGCGACGCAACGCCGACTCGACTTCGTCCATCGCCGGCAACATCATGCCGAAGTGCGCGGCACGACGCGCATACGCATCGACGACGGCCGAGATACGTCGCTGAGGCTTGGGTAGCTGCGACCACAAGGTGTTGAGAGCGGCGGCATCCGATGCAGCAAGAATGGCGCCGGTGAGGACCAACACTTCCAGCGAAGCGTAGGCGCGCTGACCGATCGCACTGCTCTTCTGCAACGGTTCCAATGCCTGCCGTGCACGACGCATATCGCCCGCCGCAACCGCAGCCAACGCCAGTTCGCGCCAGCCACCAGGTGTCAGGCTACCGCTGTCGGCTTCCGGAGCGAGCAACGCAAGCGCTTCGGCGGAACGCCCCTCACGACGCAGAAAACGTGCGCGCAAGACGCGCGCCGCCTGCGGCGCGCTTTGCGCCGCTTCGCCGAGTGTTTCCAGCGCACGAGCGTGCTCGCCACGCCGCGAGGCCGCTTCGGCCGATGCCAACAATGCAGGGCCACGCAGGCTGTCCAGGCGCGAGGCGCGCTGCAGATCGCGTTCGGCATCGCCGTTGCGGCCTTCCATCAAGGCAACCAGACCGGCGCTCATGCGCTCGCGGCTGGTGCGACGATGACGGCGCGAGATCGCACCGAACGGCCAACGCACAAGACGCCAGATCACACCGATGACTGCTGCGATGACGACCACGGCGACGACCGCGGCAACCAGGGTCAGCTCGGCGGTATAGCCGCGCATCTTGATAAGGACGTAGCCGGGATCTTCGGCCACCCAATGCCAGCCGAATGCCGCCAGCGCGGCAACGATCACCAGCAGCAGTATCCAGCGCCACAATTTCATGGCTTGGCTCCGCTCGCTGCATGCGCCGGCGTAGCGTTGTCATTGGCCGGCTTGAGCGCGTGTACCGAACGCAGATTGCGCAGCTCGGTCAAGGCGGCACCCAATTGCACGGTGGACGTCGGTGGCATTTGCGAGGACAGCGCGGCCAGTTGTGCCTGCGCCTGCTGCACGCTCGGCGTACCGGTATCGAACTGCGCACCCAGCGTGGCGGTGACACGTTGCAGCGCCGCCTGATAAGCGTCGCGATCGTAGGCCATCAACGACAATTGCGCCTGGGCGAGATCGAGCGAGGCCAGTTCGCGTGCAAAGCGTGCATCGGCGACGGCCAGCGGCGCGCCGTTGTCGCGGCGGATGCTGATCACGCTCGACAACGCACGGCGCACCCGCGCCCAGGTGCCGGTGTCGGCATCGGTCGGCGCATCGAGCGCCTTCAGCGGGAGACTGGCGACATCGGCACGCAATTGCGTCAAGGTATCGAGCGCCGCCGTACGACTTGCCGGCTGGCTTTTCACCAGGGCTTCGTGTTCGGCCGCAACGCTCTGGCGCAGCCCGGAGAACGCACCGTCGTTGACGGCAGCCAGCGATTGATCGGCCGCGGCGTAGGCCGTGGCGGCGCCCTGCGCGTCATGGAACAAGTCGTAGCGTTCCTTGCCCAGGCGCAGCAGCGACTCGGTTTCATCCAGCAGCATCGCGTCGTGACCCGACAGCGTCTTTTCCGACAGCTTCGCCACCGCGTCTTCGAGATTGCGTACGCGTTCGGCCTGGCCGAGCAATTCCTCGCGCAAGCCGCGATTGACCTGGTCGGCGTCGCTCAGGCGCTGGCGCAATGCAGTGCGGTCGCTGTCCAGGGCAGTGAGCGACTGCTGCATGCCGCCGACGCGTTGCTGCACGTTGGCCAGTGTCTGGTTGTCCTGCCCGGCCATGCGCTCCTGTTGCCACTGCCGCCAGCCGATGTAGCCGGCGCCGCCAACGGCGACGATGGAAAGCAACAAGGCAAAAGCCACGCTGCCGCCACGCTGTGGCCCGGGCTTTTTACGGCCGGCAGAAAGTGGGGTTTGGGGGCGCTCACCCGAGGAGGCGGCGCCGGTCGATGCGGTGTCGTCTTGGCTCATGCGACACATGCTAGCAGCCCATGCGTCGCGTCACCCATCAAAAAACGCCTGAACGTCTATTCACACTTCCTGCACATCGGCCGCGGCGGCGAGCAGGTCGGCGGCGTTGGCCGATGTCGCGATGCGAATACGAGCGAAGCCGGCCGTCCTGGCTGCCGACGACAGGCGTTCGCTGCTGACGACGGCGGTGATCGAGGTGAGCTGTTGCCATGCCGCCGTTGGCGCGAGTTCGCGCAGGTTGTCCATGGCCTCGGCGCTGGACAACAGCACGCAGGCGTCCCGCTCCAGCGCGTGCAGGCCATCCCAGTGGCTGGCACGCAAGCGCGGCGGCGCACGGCGATAAACCTGTACTTCGCGCAGACTGCCACGTGTCGCCAACTGTTCGCGCAATACGCCGCGTCCGCCCGGCGCGCCGATCAATGCGATACGGCAGGGACCCAGCTTGGCCCAGATCGGCAGATCGAGCAGTCCTTCGCTGTCCTGGCGTTTCGATGGTGCGGCCACGACGCGAACGCCCTGGCGATGCAGGGCGCGCGCCGTGCCCTGACCCACCGCCAGAACCGTGGCGCCGGTCCGCAGCACCTGCAGGCGTGCGGCAAAACGCACCGCCGCCGGGCTGCTGAAAACCAGCACATCGTCGCGCAACGCGTCGGCCAGCGCGGCCCGTGTCGCGGCATCGTCCATGCCCCGTAGCGACAGGCCCGGCAGCAGCAGCGCTCGCCCACCCAGAGCCCGCACTTGCCGGGCCATCGACGAGCCGGTACCGGCGGGACGCGTAATGACCACGGTACGGCCAAGCAATGCTGCGGCCGGTGCAACCGGGCGGGTGTGATGGGCTGACATGGGTTCGCAGTGTAGCGACCTATACACTAGGCGACTCCCTCCCGTTTAAAACGATGTCGCCCGATGAGCACCACCGAACTGATTCCGATGGCCCAGGACCTGATCGACTTCACCCGCAGTCATATCCCGCAGGCTGACGTCATGGACCTGCGCCTGGGTTCCTACGATGGTGACCGCATCGCGATCGACGCTCCGCTCAAACCCAATATCAACGACAAGGGCTGTGCGTTCGGCGGCAGCCTGGCCAGCGCGATGACGCTCGCCGGCTGGAGCCTGGTGGAGCTGGCGCTACGCCGCCGTGGACTGGATTGCGACGTATTCGTCGCCGAATCCACTGTGCGCTATCTGTCGCCGGTGTGGTCGGATTTCCGCAGCGAGGCGTGGCTGGCCTCCGAATCGGACTGGGAGACCTTCTTCGGCACCCTGCAGGCGCGCGGCCGCGCGCGGATCGAGATCGTTGCCGAGGTCCCGGGCGAGGCGGGTCGCCCCGCCGCCGCGATGACCGGACGTTTTGTGGCCAAACGTCGCTGAAGCCGGCCGGCGGTTGATGGCAGAATGGTGGCCTTGTCTTCATGCAGCCTGGGGAATGCCGTATGCGCCGTGTCCTGACCGTTCTCGTCCCGCTCTGTGCGCTGATGCTCACGGGCTGCGCTACCGACAAGCGCTCGGACGTGCTGACCACGACGCTCAACGCCTATCAGCACGCGGTGCGCTGGGACGGTTTCGCCGACGCATCGAAGTTCATCGATCCGAAGGTGCTCGAAGCGCATCCGCTGACGCCCATCGAGATCTCCCGCTTCGACCAGTACCGGGTGACCGACTACGACGAAGGCGCGGGTGCCACCCCGGCCGGGGAAAACGAAGTGCGTCAGGTGGTAACGATCAACCTGATCAACATACACAGCCAGGCCGAGCGCACGGTGATCGACCGCCAGACCTGGCATTACGACGGCAAGGGCCATTGGTGGCTGACCAGCGGGCTGCCGGATCTGTCCCCGAAGGACTGAACGCCCGGCTGACCTCCCGGGACGGTATAATCTCCGTTTTGCCCACTCCAGCGCGGCCTTGTGGCGCGCACGCGGAAACCTGAGATCGATGAGCGACATTCTTCAAAAACTGCCCGAATTCATCCACAACCATATCGCCCTGGTGGCGGGATTCGTGGCGGTGCTGATCGCGCTGATCGTGATGGAAATCGCCAGCCTGTTCCGCAAGTACAAGGAGCTGTCGCCAGCCGGTCTCACCCTGCTGATCAACCGCGAAAGCCCGTTGATGATCGACCTGTCCGCCTATGCGGATTTCGAGAAAGCCCACGTGCCCGGCGCCAAGCACGTGGCGATGAGCCAGTTCGACCCCGAGAGCAAGGACCTGGCCAACGCCAAGGAACTGCCGGTCGTGGTGATGGACAAGGACGGCCGCGGCGCGGCGCTCAAGGCGGCGCAGCGGCTGGTCAAGGCCGGCTTCACCAAGGTCTCGGTGCTCGGTGGCGGCGTCGCCGCATGGCAGCAGGCCCAGTTGCCGGTCGCCAAGGGCAAGAAGTAAGAGCGCCTCAGTCGTCGGCGATACCGGCGCGACCGCCCAGAATCTGCGCCAGTATGTCGGGGGCGTATTCGAACGAATCGAAATAAAGGCGCGATGCCGGCAATCCGGCATCGGCAAACAGTTTGCGTCCGGCATCGATCATCGCCGGCGGGCCGCCCATATAGACGTCGAAGCCGGCAAGGTCGGGGTGGTCTTCCAGCACCGCTTCGTGGACCAGCCCCTCGCGCAAACCGTGTGCGCGCTCCGGATCGGAGACCACCGCATGGAAACGCAGGTCTGCTGCCTGTGCCTCCCAGCTTTTGGCCAGTTCGCACTGATAGAGATCCGCGGCGCTGCGCGCACCCCAGTACACGTCGATCGAGCGGCGACTGCCCAGCTCGATAAAATGCTCGACCACGGCTTTCACCGGTGCAAAACCGGTACCGCCCGCCATGAAGATGATCGGCCGCTCCGAGTCCTCGCGCGGCACAAAAGTGCCCAGCGGCCCCTCGATGCGCAACACATCGCCGACTTTCAGGCCGTCGGCCACCCATGAGGTAAAGCCGCCGCCCGCCACATGACGCACGTGCAGTTCGATCGTCCCATCCGCGCGCGGATTGCCGGCAATCGAAAACGGGCGATGCTTGCCATCGGGCAACACGATGTCCAGATATTGCCCCGGCAACCAGTTAAGCGCCGTCTCGCCGGGCGCCGGCTGCAGGTGCAGCCCCACCACGTCGGACGCAAGCTGGCGTTTTTCGGTCACGACGACATCGAGCTGGCGCTTGGCCACGTCCTTCACCGAGGTGACTTCACGCGCCTCGATCGACAAGTCGCTCAAGGGCGCGGCCTGGCAGAGCAGAATCGCCTGATTCGCCCGGTTCTCACCGCTCAAGGCCTGTGGCGGGTTGCGCGGATAGTCGACCCGGCCTGACACCAGGACTGCCCGACAGCTACCGCACACGCCGGCACGACAGGAGTACGGCAAGGCAATACCGGCGCGCTGCGCGGCCTCCAGCACGGTTTCGCCAGGGGCGACCGGAAACTGGCGGCCTGAATTTTTCAAGGTAACGGTAAACACAGGCGCATTGTCGTGGCGACGGCAGTCGGTCGACAATGCGGTCTTATTGACCGGGATTCAACTCATGGCGATCTGGAAGCAGGACACGGACCTGGCGCGTATCAACGGCTGGGCGGCCAACACCATGCTCGAAACCCTGGGCATCCAGGTCACCGAGATCGGCGAGGACTGGCTTCGCGGCACCATGCCGGTCGACCATCGCACGCACCAACCCTATGGCCTGCTGCACGGCGGCGCCTCGGTGGCGCTGGCCGAAACCCTCGGCAGCACCGCCGCCATGCTCACGCTCGACCCGAGCAAGGAGCTCACGGTCGGGCTGGACATCAATGCCAATCACATCCGCGGCGTGCGTAGCGGCACCGTCACCGGCACGGCCAAGGCACTGCATCTGGGCCGCAGCACGCAGGTCTGGGAGATTCGCATCGAAAACGAAACCGGACAGCTAGTGTGCATGTCGCGCATCACCATGGCGGTGATCCCGGCAGCGAAGGCCGCCAGTTGAGCCTGGACGCACCGTATACCGACCTCGATCCCGAACGCGTGCTGCGTGCCGTCGAGGCGTGCGATCTGTGGACCGACGGGCGACTGCTCGCGCTCAACAGTTACGAGAACCGCGTATGGCAGGTGGGTATCGAAGATGCCGCTCCGGTCATCGCCAAGTTCTACCGGCCCGGCCGCTGGAGCGATGCGGCCATTCTCGAGGAACATGCGTTCGCGCGCGAACTGGCCGATGCGGAAATTCCGGTGGTCGCGCCATTGGCCTTTGATGGCCAGACCCTGCTCGATCGCGAGGGGTATCGCTACGCCCTGACCCCACGCCATGGTGGCCGCGCACCCTCGCTGGAATCCGAAGAACAGCTCGAATGGCTGGGTCGTCTGATCGCACGCATCCATACGGTCGGTGCGCGCCAGCCGTTTGCGCAGCGTGGCCAACTCGACCGAGCCAATCTGATCGACACCCCGATGCGCGCGGTGCTGGCATCCACGTTATTGCCATCGAACCTGATGGCCGCCTATCGCACGGCCGCCGAGCGCGTCGACCAGGCCGTTGCCGCACGTTTCGAAGCCGTCGGCCCGGTACGCCGCATCCGCCTGCACGGCGACTGCCATCCCGGCAACGTGCTGTGGACCGATGCCGGCCCGCATTTCGTCGACCTGGACGATGCGCGCACAGGGCCGGCAGTGCAGGACCTGTGGATGCTCGCCAACGATCAACGCGCTATGGACGTCCTGCTGGAGGGCTATCAGCAGATGCGCGAGTTCGACTATGCCGAGCTCGCGCTGATTCCCGCGCTGCGCGCCATGCGCCAGCTGCATCACGCCGGCTGGATCGCCGCGCGCTGGCACGATCCCGCCTTCCCGGCAGCCTTCCCTTTTGCCGCCGAACCACGCTGGTGGGAGCAGCACATCGCCGACCTGCACGAGCTGGCCGAAGATCTTTAGCCGCACTTTCGCAAGAAAGCGCGAACAGGCATGCTTGGTCGTCTCGCGAAAAGGAACCTGCACGATGAAGCGATCACGGACCGCTGCCCTGCTGCTGATGAGCGCAACGCCCTTGCTGCTCACCGCCTGTGGTGACGACGAAAGCACGCGCGAAGGCGTCTACACCTCAGTGGAAAGCTGCACCGCGCAAACGCACGATGCCGCCACCTGCCAGCAGGCCTTCGACAAGGCCAAGAAGGACGCTGCGGAAAACAGCCCGCAATTCGCCTCCCGCGATACCTGCGAGGTCGATTACGGCACCGGTAAATGCGAGCAACGCACCGATAGCAGCGGCCACTCGTTCTTCGGCCCGTTGATGACCGGATTTTTCATCTCGCAGATGTTGCGCGGCGGCTCGCCAATGGCCGGCTTCAGCAGCGCGCCGGCGTTCCGCACATCCGGCGGTCAATGGCAACGACCGGACGATCGCAATAATTCGGTCTATCGCAGCGGTGGCGGTGGCAGTGGCGGCGGTGTCTATGCAGGCGGCAGCCGCAGCATGACGACCATTACCAGCGCACCTGACACCGCGGTCACCAGCAGCCGCGGTGGTTTCGGTTCGCGCGGCGGCGCGCGCGGCGGATCGGGCGAATAATGCGACGCGTCCCGATTGTCGAGCGCCCGAACTGGCGCGAGCTTGCTGCCGAAAGCGGTTTCGATTTCCACACCATAGCCGGGCAACCGTACTGGGACGAATCGGCCTATTACGCCTTCACGCTGCGTGAGATCGAAGACGATATCGAAGCGCCGACCACCGAGCTGCACGATATGGCGCTCGATCTGGTCGATGACATCGTGCGCAACGAACACACGATGCGGCAACTCGATATCCCTGACACGCATTGGGACTGGATCGCCGAAAGCTGGCGCAAGCGCGACCCACATCTGTATGGCCGCATGGACCTGGCCTACGACGGCAACGGCCCGGCCAAGCTCTACGAATTCAACTACGACACGCCTACCTCGCTGTTCGAAGCAGCGTTTTTCCAGTGGCAATGGCTGGAACAGCAACTGATGCGCGGCGCGCTGCCGGCCGGCGCCGATCAGTTCAACTCGATCTACGAATCACTGGTCGAGGCCTTCGGCACGATCGCCACGCGCATCGCGCGGCCGTTCTATGCCTCGGCCGTGCGCGGCTCCAACGAAGACCAGGGCACGGTTGCCTATCTGCGCGATTGCGCGATCCAGGCGGGCATCGATTGCGGCGAGATCGCCATCGAAGACATCGGCATCTCACGCGACGGACGCTTTACCGACCTCGGCGACCGGGTGATCGGCTGCCTGTTCAAGCTGTATCCGCTCGAAGACATGATGCGCGAGGAGTTCGGTAGTTATCTGCCCCGCTCGGGCATGCAACTGATCGAACCACCGTGGAAGGCGGTGCTCAGCAACAAGGGCATCCTGCCGTTGCTGTGGCAAAAGCATCCCGGCCATCCCAACCTGCTGCCGGCAGTATTCGACGATGCCACCGCGCTTGCGCCGGGCTGGGTACGCAAGCCGTTGTACTCGCGCGAAGGGGCCAATATCGCCATGCGACTGCCCGATGGCAGCGCGCTCGATTCCAGCGGCCCGTATACCGACGGCCCCTGCATCCGCCAGGCCTATCATCCCCTGCCCAGCTTCGATGGACGCCACATGCTGATCGGCAGCTGGGTGGTCGGCGACCGCGCCTGTGGCATGGGACTGCGCGAAGACCACTCGCCGATCACCCGGGACAGCGCGCATTTTGTGCCACACGCCATCATCGACGATAGCTCCGCTGCTGCACCGAAGGCCACATTAATCGCGTAGTAGCGGTGAACGGGAGCGCGCGGAACAAGCCGGCACGGTTAGGCTAAGCTTGCCGCTTTTGGACGAGGCGAAGCTCGTGCGCTCCATTCTGTTCCGTGTGATCGGCATCTTCGAAATCGCCGGCGGCCTCTACGGGGTCGCCCAGATGCTGCACCGCCTGTTGCCGCTGGGTAATACCAACGACACCATCCTCGCCCTGATCGGCCTGCTGCTGTATGCCTTCATCCTGATCGCCGGCGTGCTGCTGCTCGAAGGCGATGGGCGTGGGGTTTCGTTTTCCAGCTGGGCACAGGTCCTGCAGATCCCGCTGATCGCCACACCGGTATTCAGCTACGCGTTGCACGCGACGGCCTTTATCAATGTCTTTGCCACCGTGCAATCGTCGCCGCGCCTGAGCATCGACTGGCACTTCGGCAGCCAGGGCTTCGTGCTTGCCGTGGCCGGCCCAGCCGTCTCGCGCATCGGCCTGAATCTGCTCGCGCTGCTCTCCTGGCTGGTGTTGCGCCTGCGCTAAACATCCAAAGCACGCCAAAACACCAAGGGGCGGTATCATTCACCGATGAATACCGCCACCAGCACGCTCCCCACCATCTCGCTCAAAACCGACCGCATGCCGGGTCATCCCTGGATATGGTCCGCCCAGGTGCACAAGCCGGCCGACCGGTTGCCACCGGGGAGCCTGGTGGATGTCGTGGACGCCAAGGGGCGGTTTGTCGGACGCGGCTTCTGGAATGGCCACGCGCGGATCGCGCTACGGCTGTTGACCACCGACGCGAACGAAGTGATCGACGCTGGCTGGATCGAGAAGCGGATCGAGCAGGCCGTGACGCTGCGCCGGCAGGTGCTGCAACTCGATCGCGACAGCGATGCCTGGCGCGTCGTGCACAGCGAGGGCGATGGCCTGTCCGGCCTGATCGTCGACCGCTACGACGATATCCTGGTGATCGAGTATTTTGCCGCCGGCATGTGGCGTTTCCGCGAGACGATCCATCAGGCGCTGCTGCGGCACTTTCCGAATGCACGGCTTTACTGGTTCGCCGAGACGCACGTGCAGAAGCAGGAGTCGTTCGATTGTCGCGCGATGGACGCGCCGGATGCGGTGCAGGTGCATGAACACGGTCTGCGCTTTCACGCCGCGCCGGGCTCGGGCCACAAGACCGGCTTCTTTGCCGATCAGCGCGACAATCGCAAGCGCTTTGCGGAGTTGGCGAAGGGACGCCGTGTGCTCGACCTTTGCTGCAACGCCGGCGGCTTCGCGGTGCACGCGATGGCTGCGGGTGCGAAAGAGGCGATCGGCGTAGACATGGACAACGGCATCCTCGATGTCGCACGCGCCAACGCGCAGGCCAACAACGTCGAGGTACGTTTCGAGCAGGCGGATATTTTCGACTGGCTGCGCCAGGCCGTCTCGCGCGGCGAAACCTACGATGCGGTGATCCTCGACCCGGCCAAGCTGACCCGCGATCGCACCAAGATCATCGACGCGCTGAAGAAATACTTCGCGATGAACCGCCTTGCGCTCGATGTCATTCCGCCCGGCGGACTGTTGCTCACCTGCTCGTGCACCGGCTTGGTCAGCGAGGCGGATTTCCTTGAAACGCTGCGCCGCGTGGCGCTCAACGCCGGGCGTGAAATCCAGGTATTGCATGTTGCCGGCGCCGGTACCGACCACCCTGTACGCACCGATGTGCCCGAGGGGCGCTATCTGAAGGCCGTATTCTGCCGCGTGCTCTAAAGCAGCATCAGGGTTCCTACACATCGGCTTGATCGTCACCGGTCACACTGGCCGGGCATGCCTCAGGCCAAGCTCAGCACGACCGACCAGGAAGCGCGCCAGCAGGCGCGCGACGCCGGGCTGGTCTATGTCTCCGACGAGCAGCCCGGCATCCGGCGGCGGCGCGCAGGCAACGGTTTCAGCTATGTGGATACCAAGGGCCGCCGCATCGCCAATAAGGCAGAGCTGACCCGTATTCGTGCGCTGGCCGTCCCACCGGCTTATATCGACGTATGGATCTGCGCAAACCCACGCGGCCATCTGCAAGCTACCGGGCGCGATGCCCGCAAACGCAAGCAGTATCGCTATCACCCGCACTGGCGCACGGTGCGCGATGGCGGCAAATTCGATCGCGTGATCGCTTTTGGCGCCAGCCTGCCGCGCTTGCGGCGACACGTCAGTCGCGATCTGGCACGCCCAGGCCTGCCCAGGGAAAAAGTGCTGGCGCTGGTTGTACGACTGCTCGACGACACCATGATTCGCGTCGGCAATGAAGGCTACGCACGCGACAATCACAGCTACGGCCTGACCACCTTGCGCTCGCGTCACGTTCGCCGCGAACGCGGCCGCCTGCGGCTGCATTTTCGCGGCAAGGGCGGCCTGGAGCGCGATATCGAGCTGGACGATCGTCGCCTGCTGCGAGTGATACGACGTGTGCAACAACTGCCCGGCCAGCGGCTATTCCAGTACCTGGACGACCAAGGCCAGCCCCAGCCGATCGACTCGGGCATGGTGAACGACTACCTGCGCGAGGCCTGTGGCGACGACTTTACCGCCAAGGATTTTCGCACCTGGGGCGGCACCGTGCAGGCGGTGCGTCAGCTGGCACAGGTGCCGCTACCGGAAAAAGGCGGCGAGCGCGCACGGCGCAGCCTGCTCCTGACTGCCATCCAGGAAGTAGCCGCTGTCCTGGGCAATACGCCAGCAGTTTGTCGCGCCTCGTATATCCACCCGGCTGTGCTGGCGGGCTGGGGCAACGGCAGTCTGCACCGGGCAGTGGCAGCCGCCGATGTGAACTACCCACGCCGGCTTGAACAGCTGACGCTACGCTTCCTGCGCCGACAGCAACGGCTAAAATAGCGCCGCCAGCCGCCCAATCGCACAAGCTGAGACGGCGTCGCTTAGACTGGCCCCCATGCTCTCTGGATGTTCCTGATGCCGCTTACCGATCTTCTTCTGGCCGTCCTGGTCGTCGTCGCCGTGATCGTCCTGGTTTTGCAGGTCGTATTGCTGTTGCGTGGCCGCGGCGATGCCGGGCTCGCAGCTCGCCTGGATGCGCTCAAGGACGACAACCGGCACCTGCGCGATGTGCTGGCGCAGGAGCAGCGCGCAGGGCGCGGCGAGCTGGCCCAGACCATGGGTCAGTTCCGTGGACTGGTGCAGGAACAACTCAGCGCAATGGGCGAGCAGCAGCACGAGCGCATCAACGCTTTTGGTCAACGCATGGACGTACTGACCGAGCGCACCGATCTTGGCTTGCAGACTCTCGCGCAGCGCCTGACCGAAGACGCACGTCGCGGCCGTGAAGAGTCCTCGCTCGCCCTGAACCGTTTCGGCGAGTTGCTGCAGCAGCGATTGAGCGCATTGACGGGCGATAACGAGAAACGTCTCGGCGAAATTCGTCAGACCCTCGAAACCAAGCTCAAGGCAATGCAGGACGACAATGCCGTCAAGCTGGAACAGATGCGCGCAACGGTCGACGAGAAACTGCAGAGCACACTGGAAGCCCGTCTGGGCCAATCCTTCAAATTGGTGTCCGAACGACTTGAAGCGGTGCAGCGCGGCCTTGGCGAAATGCAGAGTCTCGCCAGCGGCGTAGGCGACCTCAAGCGCGTGCTTACCAATGTAAAAACCCGCGGCATGCTGGGCGAAGTCCAACTGGGCGCCTTGCTGGAACAGATGCTCGCGCCCGAACAATACGAGTCGAACGTGGCCACCGTGCCCGGCAGCGGCGAGCGCGTGGAATTTGCCGTGCGCATGCCCGGCCCGAACAACGAAGAGCCGTTGTATCTGCCGATCGACGCCAAGTTTCCGATCGAGGATTACCAGCGCCTGCTCGACGCGCAGGAAGCCGTCGACGCAGTGGCGGCAGAGCAGGCCGGACGTGCGCTGGAGCTACGCATCCGCGAGGAAGCCAAGCGGATCCGCAGCAAATACGTCGCGCCTCCGCACACGACCGACTTCGCCGTACTGTTTCTGCCGACCGAAGGGCTCTATGCGGAAGTCATTCGCCGCCCCGGCCTGTTCGAGACCCTGCAGCGCGATCATCACGTCACGATTGCCGGTCCGACCACCCTGACCGCCCTGCTCAACAGCCTGCAGATGGGTTTTCGTACCCTGGCCATCGCCAAGCGCAGCAGCGAAGTCTGGACCTTGCTCGGCGCGGTCAAGAGCGAATTCGGCAAGTTCGCCACCGTGCTCGAACGCACCGGCAAACAGCTCGATACCGTGCGCAACAGCATCAGCAGCGCGGGGCAGCGTACGCGTGCGATCGAGCGCAAGTTGCGCGGCGTCGAAACGCTTTCCGATGGCGCGACCCAGCAACTGCTGGGCGAAAGCCTGCTCGATAGCGGCGATGAGGAAGAGGGACAGGAATAGGACGAATGTAAGAGCGTAAAGCCGGCCACTGCGTGGCCTGTAAAAGGGGAAAGGGGAAAGGGTAAAGAGGAAAGAGCAAAAGCAGTGTGGCGCGAGTGGGAATGCTTTTTCCTCTTTACTCTTTACAGCGCTGCAAGCGCGACTTTACAGGCCACGCAGTGGCCGGCTTTACGCCCTTACCCAATTAACCCCACGACGATAACGCCCACGTTCCATCCCCCGCATCCAAGCCGGATGCCTGGTGGAGTCGTCTTATGAAACCGATGTGGTTGGCGCTGGCCGTCCTGGCCGGCCTGGGATGGGCTGTCGATGCGCATGCCGTAGGGCGTCTGATCGACGTGAACGTGATCGATCGCGATACCGGCATGCAACTGCCGGTCATTCGTTTTCATGGCCAGTATTACGTGGTGGGCGAACCC
The DNA here is from genome assembly GCF_055584465.1 of Dyella sp. NPDC103356. Taxonomy (NCBI): domain Bacteria; kingdom Pseudomonadati; phylum Pseudomonadota; class Gammaproteobacteria; order Lysobacterales; family Rhodanobacteraceae; genus Dyella; species Dyella sp. NPDC103356. The sequence continues at coordinate 366,955 of NZ_JBVJLZ010000005.1, read as the reverse complement.
GGCCATCGCTATCGTGTCGATCTGCAGAATCAACGGAACACGCGCTTGCTGGGTGTCGTCTCGGTCGATGGCGTCAATGCGATCTCCGGCGATACCGCGCAGTGGTCACAGCCAGGTTATGCGCTGGATGCGTATCGCCACTTTTCCGTGCTGGGCTGGCGCAAGAGCGAGCAGCAGGTCGCCGACTTTCTGTTCACCGACCTCGGACACAGCTACGCCGCGCTGACCGGGCGGCCAGACAATGTCGGCGTGATCGGCGTAGCGGTGTTTCGCGAGCGGATAGCGGTCGAGCAGGAGGACGCGTATAGAGCCGAGCCCCAGCCGCAGGCGATCGTGCGCGAACGCCTGCAGCCGGCGCCCAAGGTGGCGCAAGCCATGCCCGAGGCGGCACCCATGAGCCAGGCGATGCCCGCACCGTCGATCGTCGAGTCCCAAGTCGCCCAGGCCCAGGACGCTCCGATGCGGCAACGCGCCAGCGCAGATGCCGGCGGCCCGCTGGGTACGGGCCATGGCGAGCGCGAAGACTCGGTGGTACGTACGGTGGACTTCCAACGCGCCTCCGATAGCCCGGACGAAGTGGTCACGATCTACTACGACACGCGAGCACGTCTGGTGGCACGAGGCATCCTGCCGCCAGCGCCGGTGCATACACCACAGGCATTCCCGGGCCACTACGCGCCCGATCCTTGAAAACCGTGGAGTCGCCTCCAGCGTGTCCCGATGGCGCAGCGGCGCTACACTTGGCTGAATTTGCACGTATCGGACCCCACGCATGAGCGACTCCCCCGGACCCAACGACGTCACCCGCGAACAAGCCGAAGAGGCCGTTCGTATCCTGCTGCGCTGGTCCGGCGAAGACCCTGCCCGCGAAGGCCTGCTCGACACGCCCAAGCGTGTCGTCAAGGCCTATCGCGACTGGTTCAGCGGTTATCAGGTGGATCCGGGCGAGTACCTGCGCCGCACCTTCGAAGAAGTGGCCGGTTACGACGAAATGGTGGTGTTGCGCGACATCGAGTTCGAGAGCCATTGCGAGCATCACATGGCGCCGATCATCGGCCGTGCGCACGTCGGTTACCTGCCGACCAACCGCGTGGTCGGCATCAGCAAGCTGGCGCGCGTAGTCGATGCTTTTGCACGCCGTTTCCAGGTGCAGGAGAAACTCACCGCACAGATCGCCCAGTGCATCCAGGAAAACCTGCATCCTGCCGGCGTGGCGGTGGTGGTCGACGCCAGTCACGAATGCATGACTACCCGTGGCGTCCACAAACGCGGTGTGTCGATGGTGACCAGCCAGATGCTCGGCGCATTCCGCGACGACGCACGTACGCGCGCGGAGTTTCTGCAGTTCATCGGCATCCACGGCGGCCGCTGATGCGCCGCCTTGTCGCCATCGCCGCGGCTTGCCTGCCGCTGTTTGCGATGGCGCAGGATTTCCCGCGCACGCCCGCGGACTATCTGCGCATGATGGACAGCAATGGCGACGGCAAGATCAGCGAAGCCGAATACGTCGACTATATGAGCGCGGGCTTTCGCCGCATGGACAGCAATGGCGACGGCGTACTGGAGGTTGACGAACTACCCGGTGGCCACGGCAAGCCCGTGACCTTGCAAAGTTACCAGGACAATCTGCGTCGCCAGTTCCACAAGCTCGATCGCAATCACGATGGCTACTTGAACGCCAAGGAGCTGGCGGCCCCGCCACAGGGCTGACTTGCCTGTTGCCAATGAGGCCGGCCGGGTCTGTGTCGTCATCCCGACGCGTGGTTTGCGCTATCGTGCGCATCCATTGCCCACTTTCGCCGGCTTCATGGAACACCCCACACCACATCTCGCTGGATCACGCCGCCACGCCGCCGTCGCATTTATTTTCGTCACGGTCGTGCTGGACATGCTGGCGTTCGGCATCATCATTCCGGTGCTGCCGCACCTGATCGAGCAACTGGCCGGCGGCGGGATTGCCGACGCGGCCTGGTGGGTCGGCGTCTTCGGTGCGGTGTTCGCCCTGGTACAGTTCGGCTCCTCGCCGATCCAGGGTGCGCTCAGCGACCGCTTCGGGCGTCGCCCGGTCATCCTGATCTCCAACCTGGGCCTGGCGCTCGATTTTCTCGTGCTGGCGCTCGCGCCCACCCTGTGGCTGCTGTTTGCCGCACGCATCCTGCTCGGCATGACGGCGGCCAGTTTTACGACCGCCAACGCCTATATCGCCGACATCACCCCGCCGGAAAATCGCGCGAAGGCTTACGGCATGCTCGGCGGCGCCTTCGGCCTGGGCTTTATCCTGGGCCCCGTCCTGGGCGGCTGGCTTGGCGAAGTATCGCTGCGCCTGCCGTTCTGGGTCGCCGGCGGGCTGGCCATGTGCAATTTCCTCTATGGCTTTTTCGTACTGCCCGAATCGCTGCCCAAGGAGCGCCGCACCGCACGCTTCGAGGTGCATAGCGCGCACCCGATCGGCGCGATGAAATTTCTCGCCCGCCATCCGCTGCTGCTGCGCATGGCAATCGTGATGTTCCTGGTGTATCTGGCGCACTACGTCCTGCAGACCACCTTCGTGCTGTATGCGCAGTATCGCTACGACTGGGGCCCGAAGGCCGTCGGCTATGTGCTGATGCTGGTCGGCCTCTGCGACGGCACCGTGCAGACCATGCTGACCGGCCGGCTGACCGCGCGCTTCGGCGAACGGCGCGTGCTGGTGGCGGGCATGCTTTGCGGCATCGTCGCCTTTGCCTTCATGGGTTTTGCGACCCACGGCTGGGTGTTCCTGATCGGCATTCCACTGCTTGCGCTATGGAGCCTTTCCGGGCCGCCGGTACAGGCGATCATGACGCGCCAGGTCGATCCCACCGAGCAAGGTCGCCTGCAAGGCGCCGTTACCAGCCTGGGCAGCTTCGCCGGCATCTTCGGCCCCTATCTGTTCGCCCAGGTCTTCGCGTTCTCGATCGGCCCGAGCACGCCGCTGCACCTGCCTGGGCTGGCTTTTGTATTCGCCGCAGTGCTGCTGGTGATCGGTACCTTCATCGCACTGCGTGCCACACGCCATCACGACCACGTTGCCCCACTGCCCTTACCTATTCCACCCCTGCCTCCTTCGGAGCCACACCCATGACCTTATCGATGTACCAAGCGTCCGTCCCCGTCTTCCTGCGCGCGCTCACCAACCTCAGCCATGTGTTGAAAAAGGGTGAGGCGCACACGAGTGCGCGCAGCGTGAGCGAAGACGTCATCCTGCAGACGCGCCTGATCCCCGACATGCTGCCGCTGGCCCGCCAGGTTCAGATCGCCACCGACATGGCCAAGAATGGCGTCGCCCGCCTTGCCGGTGCCGAGCTGCTGAAATTCGAAGACAACGAAACCACCTTCGAACAGCTGCATGCCCGCATCGAGCGCGCCATCGATTACATCAAGACCTTCAAGCCCGAACAGATCGACGGCAGCGAAACCCGCCAGGTCACGATCAAGACGCGCAATGGCGACCAGACTTTCGAGGGCGACGCCTACCTGCTGCACTTCGTATTGCCGAATCTGTTTTTCCACTGTACGACCGCGTATGCGATCTTGCGTGTGGCGGGTGCGGATATTGGCAAGAGTGATTTCATCGGCAAGGCGTAAGCCTTACCGACAATTCAGCTACAGACGAACGCTGCCCTTGGGCAGCGTTTTTTTATGTACGGCGCCGTAAGTTCCCCGCGATAAATGTACCGCCTGGTTTTTCGGATTTATTCGATTGCTCCCTGCGCTATTTCTCAGCTATTTCTCCGTTAACGATCTGTTAGCAGCCTACTGACCACCCGATCGTTTTCGTTGGCATCCGAATGCCAAGCATCTGCACATCGACGATGCAGTCAGCCAGATCTAGCGTCTGGTGTCATTTTCTAGGGAGAACAAGTTGAAACTCATTGGAGCCTGTATCCAGACCCGCAATGTCCTGGCCTTCGCGTGCATGGCAGCCCTGGGCAATACCGCCGGCTTTGCGCAAGAGGCAGCAGGCGATGGCGAAAATTCGAAGAAGACGACCGAGCTGCAGGCAATCACCGTCACCGGCTCGCGCATCTCCAATCCGAATATCGTGTCGCCCACGCCGGTCAGCGTCATTTCCGCAGCCGATATTAAAGCTACTGGCGCAGTGAATGTCGGCGATGTGCTCACGACGCTGCCGCAGTTGGCTACGTCTTTCACCATGGGCAACTCGACCCAATACATCGGGACGGCCGGACTGAGCTTGCAAGATTTGCGTAACCTCGGACCGGACCGCACCCTGGTGCTGGTCAATGGACGTCGCTTCATTGGAGGAAGCGCCGGCAGCACGGCTGTCGACGTGAACATGATTCCCGCGAACTGGATCGAACGCGTGGAAATCATCACGGGTGGCGCATCGGCGGTCTATGGCGCCGACGCGGTCACCGGCGTGGTGAACTTCATCCTCAAGAAGGACTACACCGGCGCCCAGCTCAACGTGCAGTACGGCACCTCCGAGCATGGTGGCTTCAACAAAGGCCTGGTATCCCTGACCGGCGGCATGAACTTCGCTCAGAACCGCGGCAATATTGCCTTTTCGGTCGAACATAGTGAGCAAAGCTCGCTCGAATTCGGCGACCGTTTTGGCAATAAATCGTATTCGACGATACAGACACCCGGTAGCCCGACCGATTCGGTGCTTTATCCCAACGCTGGCAGCTACAGTATTACCGAAGGCGGCACATTCTCTTTGGGCAGGGCCACCGACATCCATCAGCGTTATGTGTTCAACCCTGATGGAAGCGTGCGCCAACAGCGATTCGGTGGTCTTTACGACACCAGCGGACGATGCACCGACTGCGACCGCCTGGATGTCAATCAAGTTCAACTGCTGCAGCCGCAGTTCGGTCGCACGACGGTAAGCGCCGTTGGCGGCTTCGACATCACGCCCGAACAACACCTCTATTTCGAGGGCACCTACAACCACGCGAACGTCAAGGCATACCGCCAGCCGGCGTTCGGCAGCGGCGGTAGCGCATATGTCATTACCCGCGACAATGCATTCATCTCACCGAGTCTTGCCGCACTCATGGATGCCAACGGCCTGGACAGCATCAATGTGTCGCGATTCGACACCGACGCCGGCCGCCGCGGGGAAGATACGACCCGCGATACTTTCCGTACCGTCATCGGCGCGAACGGAACCATCACCGGTGACTGGCAGTACGACGCTTCGCTCAATTACGGCGAAACGCGCGAAACACGCTATAACCTCAACAATCGCATCAACGATCGCTTCTACGCGTCCATCGATGCGGTCAGGGACGCCAACGGAAGTATCGTTTGCCGATCATCGCTCGACCCCAACTCCATCAACCCCAATACCGGTGACGTGCTCAATCCCATTGCGCTCGGCGGAGGCTGCGTGCCTACCAGCATCTTCGGTGCAGGCGCGATCAACCCGCAAGCGGCCCAGTGGTTCAACACCACTACCACCACGAAGTCGAAGCTGACCCAGTTTGTCGGTGGCGGCAGCATCGTCAACAACAACCTGTTCCAGATGCCTGGAGATGCCGGCTCCGCAAGCATCGCGGCCGGCGTGGAATTTCGCCGCGAGACGAGCCGCCAGAATACGGACCCGCTTGACGTTCAGGGCCTGACTTTTCTCAATGCGATTCCGTCATCCGGTGGCGCTTATGACGTCAAGGAAGGCTACATCGAAACCGCGCTGCCGTTGCTTGCCGGTCGTCCGTTTGCCCAGAACCTGACATTCGACGCTGCCGTGCGCTTCTCTGATTACAGCACCGTCGGGCACACGAAAGCCTGGCGCTGGGGCCTGGATTGGTCGATCAACGATTCGGTACGTTTGCGTGGCACCATGTCCAGCGCGGTGCGCGCGCCCAACATCGGAGAGCTTTACAGCGGACAAACGCAGAACTTCTTCAGCATCACCGATCCCTGCTCCGCGCCACAGCTTAGGAATGGTCCGAACCCCGCCGTGCGCGCAGCCAACTGCCAGGCGCTTGGCATACCGGCGGGCTGGGTTTCTTCCAATTCCGCCACGATCAACGGCGTATCGGGAAGCAACCCGGATCTCAAGCCGGAAGTCGGACGCACCTGGACCGCCGGCATCGTGCTGACGCCTTCATTCATCGACCGCCTCGGCTTTTCCGCCGACTACTGGAACATCAGGCTCAACAACGCTATTTCCGCCCCCAGCGGCCAGGCAACCGCCGAGCAATGCGTGGATGCGCCAGGGGGCATCGGCAATGTTTATTGCGGCAATGCATTGCGCGATCCGGCGACCAACGAACTTACGTACATCAGTTCCACGAATCAGAATATTTCATCGCTGAGCACGTCAGGCATCGATTTCGGCGCGTACTACACGCATGACATGGGCCCGGGCAGCATGCGCTGGCGCCTGGATGCCACGCGTGTCATTTCCTATGCGCAGCGTCCATTCCAGGACAATCCAGACATCATGTACCAAAACAATGGCGTACTGGGTTATCCGAAATGGAAAGCCGTGCTGAGCGCCAATTACAGCGTCCATAACTGGGTGTTCAACTGGAATATGCGTTATTTCACCTCGATGCTTCGCGTCGACAACGAAAGCTACCGCTCCAACCCGACGCAAACCACGCCTATCCGCGCCGGCGCCGGATTCTTCAATGACGTTCGTGCCAGCTACGATTTCAAAGGCGGCTGGCAGCTCTACGGCGGCATTACGAACGTATTCGATCGCAACCCACCGGTGAATCTGTTTGGCACAGGATTTGGATCCGCTCTTTACGACTCCATTGGCCGCGCTTACTACGCAGGCTTTAACTACAAGTTTTAAGTAGTACACAGGCGAGGAGGGCCGGTTCATCGGCCTTCCTCGCTATTGATACCCATCATTTCGCCCATATTTTCGGCAGAGCCCATCGTGCGAGCACTGCCATGTCCGAAGCCAAATCCCTCAAAATCGATTACGTCTCCGACGTCGTCTGCCCCTGGTGCGCCGTCGGCCTGAATTCGTTAAAGCTTGCGCTGGACAAGCTCGGCGGTGAGATAACCGCGGATATCCATTTCCAGCCGTTCGAGCTGAACCCGCAGATGGTTCCCGAAGGCGAAAACGTCGTTGAACATATCGCGCACAAGTACGGCAGCACGCCGGCGCAGGTCGCCCAGAACCAGGAAGCGCTGCGCGAGCGCGGTGCAGCGGTGGGCTTTACCTTCAACCTGGACAAGCGCGATCGCATCTACAACACCTTCGATGCGCATCGGTTGCTGCACTGGGCCGAGCTGGAAGGCAAGCAGGCCGCCCTGAAGCAGGCGCTGCTCGAAGCGTATTTCACGCAGGGCGAGAATGTGAGCGCGCGTGATGTGCTGGCGCGTACGGCCGCGTCGGTGGGCCTGGACGAAGCAGAGGCCAGGCAGGTGCTCGACGAGAATCGCTATGCCGACGAGGTTCGTGAGAAGGAGCGGTTCTACCAGTCGCAGGGCATCCATTCGGTGCCTTCGATCATCATCAACGAACGCTATTTGATCCAGGGCGGCCAGCCGCCGGAAGTGTTCGAGCAGACGCTGCGCAGGATTGCCGCGGAAACCGCCTGAGCCATCTCTGTCGGGTCAGGACCGCCGACCGGCTACAATGACCGGTCGACGCGTCGGTTCACCGGGCGCGCGACCTCCCCTCGCTGCCCGACCCCATGCTGACCGACGACACCAAGGAAGCCATCCGCGCCGCCTATACCCGCCTGAAAGAGGGGTTGCCGGGCTTTCGTGCGCGCGCGTCGCAGGGAAAGATGATCGCCGAGGTCGCCAAGGCCCTGGCCGAAGCCGGGGGCGCCGCCGTGATCGAGGCCCCGACCGGCACCGGCAAATCGATGGCCTATCTGATTGCCGGCGTCGAAGTGGCGCGGGCGCAGAAAAAGAAGCTGCTGATCGCCACGGCCACAGTCGCGCTACAGGAGCAGCTGGTACAACGTGATATCCCGCTGTATTTGAAGCTGCTCGGGATCGAGTCGAAGGTTGCGCTGGCCAAGGGGCGTGGACGCTACCTGTGTCCGCGCAACCTGCTGATGGCCGCCAACAGCGTCAACGACAGCGGCCAGATGGGCCTGGCCGGTTTCGACGCCGATCTTGCGCTGTGGTCCAAGCCGCCGCAGGAACGCGACAAGCAGGCATTGAGCAAGCTGCGTACGGCTTACGACGACGGTAGCTGGAACGGCGATATCGATACCGCGCCGCAACCGGTCAGTGACTTTATCCGCCCGATGATCACCACCAGCGCCGGCGGCTGTACCGGCCGGCGCTGCGGGCAGTTCATGGTGTGCCCGTTCTTTGCTGCGCGTCGCGCGGTGGCCGATGCCGAGATCATCGTCGCCAACCAGGATCTGGTGCTGGCCGACCTGACCATGCCGCGCGAAGAAGACGGCTTTGGCGGCGTGATCCTGCCCAAGCCGGACGACACGCTGTATATCTTCGACGAAGGCCATCATGTGCCGGCCAAGGCGATCGACCGCGGTGCGGCCGATGTGCACCTGCAGATCGCCGTACGCCAGCTGAGCCGGCTGGGTCGACAGATTCATGCAGCCTATTCGCTGGCGGACAAGGAAGTCATCGGCAAGCTGTCGCTCGATGCCGGCGATGAAAAATTGCAGGCGCTGAGCGACGCGCTGGAAGAGCTGGAGAAAGATATCCGCCTCGCCTGGCTGCCCTCGCCGGACGACGACGAACCGATGTATCGCGGCTCGCTCGGGCAACTGCCGGAGTCGTGGGTGGCGCATGCGGGCATGCTGTCGTTGTTGACTGGCGAAGTGCAGCGCTGGATCGGCGCGGTTCGTCGCACGATTCTGGAAATGACCGAAGGTGGCCCGACGCACGAGGCGATTTCGCGCGAGCTGGGCATGGCGCTGGAGCGCATCGAACGTCAGGCGCGCACCTGGGGCGCGTGGTCGAGCGACGATCGCGACGGCTCGCCGCCGCTCGCGCGCTGGGTCACCATGAGTGTCGACCAACAGCTGATCTGCCATGCCTCGTCGGTCTCGGCCGGCGGGCTGCTGCGTAGCATTCTGTGGGATAACGCCAGCGCGGTGGTCATGACCTCGGCCACACTGAGCGCGGGCGGTAATTTCCGTGGCTTTGCCGATGCGGTAGGGCTGCCCAACGATGCGGTCACCTTGAGCCTGCCCTCGCCATTCGACCTGGCAGCACAAGCACGGCTGGAAGTACCGGCGTTGCGCTCGCTGCCGGATGCGCGTGAAGAACATACCCAGGAAATCACCGACTGGCTGGCCGACAACCTGGATTGGGATGCCGGCAACCTGGTGCTTTTCACCTCGCGCGTGAAACTGGATCGGGTACTGCAGAAACTGCCAATCGAATATGTGCGCAAGGTGCGTGCGCAAGGCTCGCTCGGCAAGGCGCAACTGGTCGCCGAACATATCGCCGATATCGAAGCCGGCAAGGGCAGCACCTTGTTCGGGCTCGCCTCGTTTGGCGAGGGCCTCGATCTCCCCGGCAAGCTTTGCGAGACGGTCGTCATTACTCAGTTGCCCTTCGCCGTCCCCACCGACCCGGTCGGTGCCACTTATGCCGAATGGCTGGAGTCGCGTGGACGCAATCCGTTTATCGAAGTGACGGTACCGGAAGCGACGCGTTTGCTGACCCAGTATTGCGGCCGCCTCATCCGCACCGAAACCGATCGCGGGCGCATCGTGCTGCTGGATCGGCGCGTGGTGGTGAAGCGTTATGGCGAGCGCATGCTGCGTGCCTTGCCGCCGTTCGAGCGCGTGATCGAGCGGGTGTAGCGATGTCGTCCATTCTGCGCGAGCGTGATTGTCCGAGTGTGGCTTGGAAGAATGGCCAAGGTCGCACGCGACAGCTTGCGGTTTATCCGGCCGATGCCGGCAGCGACGCGTTTCTGTGGCGTGTCAGCGTGGCCGAGGTGGATAGCGCGGCGCCGTTTTCGAGCTTTCCCGGTGTCGATCGACAGATTGCATTGCTGCACGGCGCGGGCTTCATCATGACGCTCGACAAGCGGCAGCACCATGACCTGACGGTGCCGTTCGAACCCTTCGCGTTTCCCGGCGAAGCCGATGTCGAGGTGAAACTGGTCGACGGCGCGACGCGGGACTTCAATTTGATGTTGCGGCGAGGGAAGGCGACTGGGCGAATCGATGTGCTGCGTGGCGGTTCGCATGTCGTCGGGCGCAGTGTGGTCTTGCTTTATTGCGCGGCAGGTCAATGCGCGACGCCTGACGGTGTTCTGTCGGCCGGTGATAGTTGGTTGGCCCCAAGTGGCAATCCCGTGCTGATCTTATCGAGTGACGATGTAGTGCTCGCCGTCACCGTTGCCTTGGCAAGAGTGCCCCAAAAATAGCTGCAGATGGCGCCGAGCGCCTGCCCCACCTATTCGTCATTCCGGCGAAGGCCGGAATCTATCCCCCAGGCGACGCTCGTCAGGCAACCTTCGGCAAGCGATCACGTTGAGGAATGGATTCCGGCCTTCGCCGGAATGACGAGGGGAGCGTTAGAGGTTTTAGAACCTCAATACGGCGCAGTGACAATCAACGCCCGCTCAGCCTCACACTTCTGCCCGTCCGGCTTCGGCCCACTCTTGCGATACGCATCCAGCTCGCTCCGTGCCGCAGCCAGGTCTGCTCGATACGCGGGCACGGCCTGCAACGCGTTGAACACCACCGCGCCGTTGATCGCGCCCGCCTGCGTCGCACTGAGATTGTGTGCACCGCAGACCACACGGCTGTCGGCAAACGCGCGTGCACGCAGATCCAGCTCGCTGGCGCGGTCGGGCGCTAGCTGCGCCATGATCAAACCAGCGGTCCAACCCCAGGTCGTGTGGCCCGACGGATAGTCATAGCTCTTGGCCAGGCGTTCCTTCGGCTGGCAGATATTCCCTTCGTCGATCAGAAACGGACGCAGCCGCTTGTTGGCCTGTTTCGGCGCACGCGTACTTTCGTCGGCATCGCGATCGGCACGCTCCAGCAGTGCAGTCAGGCGCGGCAGTTTCTCGGCCTGCAGATCGGCATCCATGGCACAGCTGAAATGCTTGAGCATGGCCGGCACCGACAGATCGACGTCGTCAGTCGCCAGCACCCAGCGCGGCGTGCCCTCTAGCTTGCGGGTTTCGAGGAAAACCTGGCGGTCCGCCTCGTACCGGGCCGAACCCTTGACCGGCGCAGCCGGGAGAATCCGGGTAGTGTCAGGGAGCTCGCTGGGCGCGAGATATCCCACCGGCTTGCCCTTGGCATCCATCGGTGCCGGGGTTGGCGTAGTCGCGCAGCCACTCAAGGCCAGCAAAGCAGCCAACACCGTGATATGCCGCGAAAAAGATTGGATTTGCATACGTCAGCCGCCATCGATCGAAGCGCCCAAGCATAACCCGATGGTGCGCCGTGCCAACCGCCGGCGACCGGCACGTGATAGAACATGGCCGCGCCAGTGGGGACTGGCGGGGAGGAAGGTATGGCTCAGGCCATTCGTAGCATCGCGCCGTCGAACCGAGTGCTGGACGAAAGCGACCCGCGCTATCTCGTTGCCGATATCTCGCCCAACGTGCCGGTGTACCTGGTCGAGCGTGCACGCCGACTCGGCATCGACTGCAACAGCTGGTTCGCCGGTCTCGGCTTGCAGCGCACGCAGCTGTTCGATCCCTCCCTGCGCATTTCCTATCGGCAGGCACGCACGCTGGTCCGGCGCGCAATAGCCGCTTTCAACGAACCCAGTTTAGGACTGGTGATCGGCTGCGAAGAAACCGTCGGCAGTTTCGGCTTGCTGGGACTGGCGATGATGACATCGCGCAGCTTCGGCGATGCAATGCGCGTAGGCATCGAAAACCATCGGCTATGCGGCAGCCTGATGGATGTGGACTTTACCGTGGTCGATGCCCATACCGTGGCGGTTTGCGCGTGGCCGCGTTTCGGCGAAATCGAATTGTTGCCATTCCTGAGCGAGGAGCTGTTTTCCAGTTCGCTGATGTTTGCCCGCGAGCTGGTCGGCCCGCAATTGCTGCCGCTGGGACTGGAGTTGAGCTACGCCGCTCCGGCCAATGCCGCCGACTATGAGCGTGTGTTCCAGTGCGAAGTCCGCTTCGGCTGTGCCCACAACCGCATCCTGGTCGACGCCAAGTGGCTCGAGTTTCCGCTGCCGGGCTACAACCCGCTGACCGCGCGCCAATCGCTGGCGTTGTGCACGCAGCAGCTGCGCAACCGTGATGCCAACGACGAGATCGTGACCTCGGTCGAGCGCCTGTTGCGCAGCCGCCTGAACCAGCATCCGCGCTTGATCGAAGTCGCGCAGACCTTGCACCTGAGCGAGCGATCGCTGCGCCGGCGCCTGGCCGAAAGTGGACGCATCTTCCGCGAGATCCACGACCGGGTACGCGCCGAGCGCGCCCTGGAACTGCTCCAGGGCGGTGCATTGAGCGTGGCGGAAATCGGCACCGAGATCGGCTTCAGCGATCCGCGCGAGTTCCGCCGCGCATTCAAGCGCTGGACCGGCATGTCGCCGCAGCAGGCCAAGCGCACGGTGGCGTAAAGCGTGTCGCAGGCTGGCCGCTTTGCCCCCCGTGAGGTGGCCGTTTTGCCCTCCCCTACGCACGCGCATTGCGCAACAGTGATGGCTCGAGCCGCGCACTGAAAGCCGCGGCATTCGCATCAGCGATGCACGGGGAGGTACATCGATGCGCAAGTGGACATTGACCGTCGCGGTTGCCGCGGCGCTGGCCGCGTGTGGCGGCAACCAGCCCTCGGGCACGGCCGATTCGGCCAGCGAGGATTTCCAGGCCAAGCTGCAGCAACAGCTGCTCGACGCCAAGCCCGGGAGCGTGATCGATATCCCGGCCGGGCACTATCACTTGAACCGCGGCCTCAGCCTGCGCACCGATGGCATCACCATTCGCGGTGCCGGCATGGACAAGACCGTGCTGTCGTTCAAGGGACAGGTGGTCGGTCCGGAAGGCCTGCTGGTGAACGCCAACGATTTCACCATCGAGAACCTCGCCCTGGAAGACACCAAGGGCGATGCGTTGAAGATCAACCAGGGCAAGAACATCACCATCCGCGGCGTGCGCGTGGAATGGACCGGCGGCCCGCAGACCACCAACGGCGCCTATGGCCTCTACCCGGTCAAGACGCAGAACGTGCTGATCGAAAACTCCACCGTGATCGGCGCATCCGACGCCGGCATCTACGTCGGGCAGTCCAACAACATCGTCGTGCGCAACAACCGCGCCGAACAGAACGTCGCCGGCATCGAGATCGAAAACTCGGTCAATGCCGATGTCTATGGCAATACCGCCACGAAAAATACCGGCGGCATCCTGGTCTTCAATATGCCCAATCTGTCGCAGGCAGGGCACAGTACGCGCGTCTACAAGAACACGGTGCTCGACAACAACACCGATAACTTCGCCGCCAAGGGCGCGGCGGTCGCCAGCGTGCCGCGCGGCTCGGGCGTGGTAATCAATTCGAACGACAAGGTCGAGATCTTCGACAACGACATCGGCGACCACAAGACCGCCAACGTGATCATCTCCAGTTATTTTTCGACCAATTACTACAACACACGCGGCGTGGCGGCCGACTACAACCCCTATCCCAAGGGCATCTACGTCTACGACAACCGCTTCAAGAACGGCGGTGACGCGCCCGACGGCATGAAGCTGAAGGTGCTCAAGACCGCCGTCTACGGCATGAACGGTCGATTCCCCGACGTGTTGTGGGACGGTTACGTCGACAGCAAGACGCTGGTCAATGGTCTGCCACCCGATAGCGATCGCATCTGTATCCAGGGTGCCAACGGCGTGCTCAATGCCGATGGTCCAAACGACTACAAGAATCCGATCACCGATACCAAAGCCTATCAGTGCACGCTGCCGAAGCTGCCGCCGGTCGCGCTCGATCCGGCACCGAAGGCGTGAGGTCGAGTCGATGACGGTAGTTCGTTGTGCACTGTTGTTGCTTGTGCTGTGTGTCGCCGGCTGCCACCAGGGTATGGACCCGGTGGCCTTCCAGGCGGATGGCCGTCCGCCACACTTGAGCGACTGGCATGTCGTGGAGGTGCGTGACGGCAAGCTGATGCTCAACCAGGGCGTGGTGCCGTACGACCTCAATACGCCGCTGTTCACCGATTACGCACACAAGCTGCGCACGATCTGGATGCCCAAAGGTGTCTCCGCAACATACGACCCCAACGATACCTTCGACTTTCCGGTCGGCACGATCATCAGCAAGACCTTCTACTACCCCAAAGGCGCCAAGCCCGGCGAGGTAGCGCGCACCTACGACAGCAGCAAGGACTTTGCCGGCGAAGGCCTCGACATGGCGCATGTGCACTTGATCGAGACACGCATCCTGGTGCGGCGCGAATCGGGCTGGGCGGCCATTCCCTACGTATGGAACGATGCACAGACCGACGCGCAGCTCGCTCGTACCGGTGCGGTGATTCCATTGACGCTCGTGGCAAGCGACCAGGCACGCGAAGACTTCAACTACGTCGTGCCGGACGAAAGCCAGTGCTCGAGTTGCCACGCGCAGGATTGGGTGACCCGCAAGATTCATCCGATCGGTCCGAAGGCCCGCCATCTCAACCGCGACTATCGCTACGCCGATGGCGACGAGAACGAGCTGGAACATCTGATCAAGGTGGGCTATCTCACCGGCGCGCCCAAGCCTGCCGATGCGCCGCGCAACGCAAACTGGATGGACCCGCACGCACCGCTCGATGCACGTGCACGTGCCTATCTCGATATCAACTGCGGTCACTGCCACAACCCGAAAGGTGCGGCCAATACCACCGCGCTGACGCTGGACGTGAGCGCTGCCGAAGATCGTCATATCGGCTTGTGCAAGCCACCGGTCGCCGCCGGGCGCGGCACCGGCGATCACATGTTCGACATCGTGCCGGGCAAGCCCGACGACTCCATCCTGGCCTATCGCATGGCCTCGAAGGATCCCGGCGAGATGATGCCGGAAATCGGACGCAGCACCGTGCACCAGGAAGGCGTGAATCTGATCAGGGCGTGGATCGCAGCGCAGCCAGGGGAATGCGTGGCGATTCACTGAAAGGCAAAAAAACAACCAGGGCCGCGTCCACGCGGTTCACCATCGAGGGGAGAAACGGTGATGTCGATCCGTCCGACGCTTTTGTCTACTAGCCTGGTCAAATTGCTTGGCGGCGCAGTGCTGCTTTGCGGTATCGAGCCCGCGCTTGCCGATGAGGCCGCACCGCAGAATGCGCAAGCGACCAGCCAGAACGACAACGCCGATCCGGCCAAGGCGAAACTGCTGGGCAATATCACCGTCACCGCGCAAAGCCGTTCACAGGAAGTGCAGTCGGTGCCGATCCCGCTGCAGATCATCACGTCCAAGCAGATCGATACGCTGGCCGCGACCGACCTGAGCAAGATGGCGCTGTTCGTGCCCGGGCTGGTGATCGATGCGGACCAGCCAACGCAGGCGCGCTATCAGCTACGCGGCATTTCCACCAGCGACTTCGGCGTGGGCACGGAATCCGCCGTAGGTGTCTATGTCGATGGCGTCTACGCCGCGCGCTCCGGTGGCGCCCTGCTCGCCTTTAACGACGTCAAGCGCGTCGAGGTGTTGAAAGGACCGCAAGGCACGCTATTTGGCCGCAACGCCGCTGCCGGCGCGATCTCGATCATCACCAACGAGCCCACCGATCAGTTCGAGGGTAAGGCGCGTGTGCGTATCGGTGACTACGGCAAGCGCTATGCCGATGCGTTGCTCAATATCCCGATCAACAAGGACATGGCGCTGCGCTTCAGCGTGCTCGACAACCAGAGCAACGGCTGGATCAAGGATGCCACCACCGGCAAGCACTACGGCAAGGACGACGACTGGGGCACGCGCGCGGCATGGCGTTGGAATGTCACGCCCGATACGCGCGTGCTGGTCACCTGGGATCACGAAAAGCTCGATCAACCGCCGGCGCCGGCGATCGGCCTGGTGCCGCTATCGAACGATACCAACGAGCGCGCGCCGTTCCCGCCGAATCCCGCGACCTACCTCAATCCGCTGCATGCACCGCTCTACAACGATGCCATCGGCGGCGCGGAGACGCGACGCTTCGATGGCGTCACGCTGAGCATCGACCATTCCTTTGCCTGGGGCAGCCTGACTTCGACCACGGCATGGCGCGGTTTCAATACCTTCAACCGCGGCGACTACGACGGCACCAATCACGTCGTCAGTTATCTGGACACCACCAATATCGAGCACAACAACAGCTGGTATCAGGAGTTCAAGCTTTCCGGCAATACCGGTATCGCCGATTGGGTCGGCGGCATCAGCTATTACCAGGAGCAGGCGCGACAGACCAGCCAGACCAACATCAATACGGACAGCATCGATACATTGGCTAACAATGTGATGGGTGTAGGCACGCCGTTGACCGATATCAGCAATGCGTTGGCATCGTTTGGTCTTCCCTACACCTTGCTCGGCGATCCTTGGCACGAAGCGATCAGCAATGTCGGCCACTTCAAGGCCTATGCCGCCTTTGGCGACGTGATCTGGCACATCGACGACCGGCTCGATATCACCACCGGTATTCGCTACACGCGCGACCAGAAGACCTTCTCCTGGTACAACATGCCGCGCCAGGCGCCGGAGTTCGATGCCACCGTGCAGGCGCTCGCACAGGCGGGCATTCTCGACCTGCTGCCGCCCGAAGCGCAGGGCGCCCTGGCCGCGTTCAACAACAACCTGATCTTTACCGATGCGGTCGGTGTGCCGGTGACGTTCCGCAATACGTGGAACAACTGGAGCCCGCGCGTGGTGTTCGACTATAAGTTCACGCCCGATGCGATGGGCTATTTCTCGGTGACCAAGGGCTACAAGGCCGGCGGCTTCAACAGCGTGCAGGTCGGTTCGCGCTTCGCACCGGAAAAGGTGACCAACTTCGAAGCCGGCATCAAGACGATCTTTCCCGAGCAGAATCTGCTGTTCAACGCCTCGGTGTATTACTACCGCTACGACAACAAGCAGTCACTCACGCTCGACCCGAACAGTGCCGGCTCGGGCGTACCGCGCTATCTGGTCAGCAGCACCAACCAGGAAGCCAAGGGCCTGGAGCTGGAAGGCCAGTGGCAACCGCTCGATGCCTTGCGCTTCAACTTCACCGGCGCCTATATCGACTCGACCTATCGCAAGGCGATCGCGCCCTCAGGCGTCGATCTGGATGGCCAGCCGACCGGCGAGCCGCGTTTTTCCTATACCGCTGGCGTTTCATACACCTGGGATCACGTCGCCCACGGCGCACTCGAATTCGACCTCAATTACGCCTATCGTGGGCGCGAGCGCTGCAACGCCGACTCCCAGCTGCAGGGCGAATGCGTGGTCAGCCCGAATTTCCAGGTCGGGCAGTCGCAACAGCGCACGGACGCCCGCCTGGACTGGCATGCACCCGGCGACCGTTGGGGTGTGGCGCTGTACGCCAACAACCTGTTCAATAATCGCTACGTGACCGGCGTGAACAACATCAGCACCACCGTGTTCGGCACGCCCTTCGCATCCATCACACCGCCGCGCATGTATGGTCTCGAGCTACGCGCAAAGTTTTAGGGCCCTAAGCCATGAACGCACCGACCAACGACTTGCAGCAAACCCTGCTTCTGTTGCGTAACGCACAGGTCAAGGATCCCAACCCGGCATGGTCGGTGCGCGCTGCACGCCTGCGCAAACTCGAAGCGCTGCTGCGCGAACAGCGCGACGCGTTCGCCGCCGCCATTTCGGAAGACTTCGGTTGCCGGCCCAAAGAAGAGACCGATCTGCTGGAGCTCTTTCCCAGCCTCTCGGGCCTGCGTCACGCGCTGCGTCACGGCCGCCGCTGGATGAAACCTCGCAAAGGGCTGGCGGATCTGGTCTTCCTGCCCGCCAGCACGACGTTGATGCCACAGCCCAAAGGCGTCGTCGGCATTATCGTGCCGTGGAACTATCCGCTGTATCTGGCCGTCGGGCCGATGATCGATGCGCTCGCCGCGGGCAATCGCGTGATGGTCAAGATGAGCGAATTCACGCCGCGTTTCTCGGCGCTGTTCGCGCAGAAAGTGGCGAGCTATTTCCAGCCCGACGAAGTCAGCGTGATTACCGGCGACGCCGACGTTGCGCAAGCCTTCTCCGCGCTTCCGTTCGACCACCTGTTGTTCACCGGCTCCACCGCCGTCGGCCATCACGTGATGCGCGCGGCATCGCAGCACCTGACGCCGGTGACGCTGGAGCTGGGTGGCAAGTCGCCAGCCATCATCGGCCCTGGCGCACGCTTCGAGCATGCGGTGGAGCGCATCCTGTACGGCAAGATGGTCAACGCCGGCCAGACCTGCATTGCGCCCGATTACGTGTTCGTGCCGCGCGAGCGCATGGGCGAATTCGTCGACACGGCCAAACGCGCCGTCGCGCGCCTGTATCCGGATATCGCCGGCAGCGGCCAATATGCGAGTGTCGCCACCGACAAGCACTACGAGCGCCTGGCCAGGCTTCGCGACGATGCGGTGGCCGCCGGGGCCAAGGCGCAAAGCCTGGCGGATACCGCCGGCGATGCGTCCCGACGCTTTCTCCCGCCGACCCTGATCACCGGCGTCGACGACAACATGACGGTGATGAAGGAAGAAATCTTCGGGCCGCTGCTACCCGTACTCCCCTACGATTCGATCGATCAGGTGATTACCTATATCGGCAGCCATGCGCATCCGCTGGCGCTCTACTTGTTCGACGACCAGCGCGCCACGGTCGATCGCGTGTTGTCGCGCACGCAAGCAGGCGGCGTTACCGTCAACGACACGCTTTATCACATCGCGCAGCACGGCCTGCCTTTCGGTGGCGTCGGCAAATCGGGCATGGGCGGGTATCACGGCGAAGCGGGCTTTCGCACGTTCTCGCATATGAAGCCGGTGTTTCGTCAAGCACGCTTCAACGGGGTGGGCATGTTGAATCCGCCGTATGGGGCGATGTTCAAGCGGATGCTGGGGTTGTTGTTCAAGCATGGTTGATGTTGGGGGGCAGCGGTCGCAACTCGAATGACCTCAGTCTTCATCGTCGCCCCGGCGAAGGCCGGGGCCCAGCGTCTTCAGCACGTTGAAGCGTAAGGCGCTGGGTCCCGGCGTTCGCCGGGACGACGGATAGGAAATGGTGTTTAGACCCCTGAAAGAGCCACTGCAAGATTAGGAGCGACCGCAACATCCGGACATAAAAAAAACCTCCCCGCTTTCGCGGAGAGGTTTCTGTTCCGATCGACGCTCTGGCCGATTAGAAGTGGTACTGCGCCGACAGACCCAGCGTGTTGCCGTAGTCGTCGAAATTGCCGGTCAGCGTGTCGCCGGTCGAGCTCGGCGCGCCGTCGATATGCGCATTGTTGACGAAGATGTGCATGTACGAGGCGTTGATCTCGAAGTTTTCGGTTGCCTTGTAGCCGATACCGAACGACAGCAGCTTGCGGGTCGAATCGGGCACGCGTGCGTCGCGGGTTTCGTTGTAGGTCGGCGTGGTGTCGAGGCCGATACCAGCACGCAGGGTCAGGCGATCGTTGACGTAGTACTCGCCACCGATCGATGCGTACCAGGTGTTGCGCCAGTTGAACGGCTCGACTGTCGGCGGCTGCGCCGGGTTCGAGTAGGTCACCGTCAGGTTCTTGAACACGTCCCACTTGGTCCAGGCCAGGTCCATGCCCAGGCCGAACTTCTCTTCCTGGTGCCAGTAGCTGAAGGACGCCACGGCCGGCGTGGTGAACGGTGCGGTACCGTCGGTGTGCGTGAACGGCACGCCGCCCAGGCCCGCCAGCAGCGGTGCCACGGTCGGACTGCTCAGCAGCGCCTGCACATTGGTCGGCACGGTGAAGTTGCCGGTGCCTTCCAGGGTGTGCGAGATCTTCGAACGGTAGTTCAGGCTGAAGCGGTCGTTCGGGGTGAGCTTCCAATAAGCGCCCAGCTGCCAGCCATAGGCCCAGTCGTCACCCTTGATGCGTGCGACGCCGTCCGAACCCGGAGGCACGATCACACCGACCTGCTGGCCCAGCGCGGCAGCCTGCTGGGGGCTGATGGCACCGGCCTGAGCGGCCTGCTGCACCAGGCCCAGGCCCACGGCGTTGTAGTTGACCGCGGAAGTCAGCTCGGCGGTGGTCTTCTGCGCAATGGCGCTGGCGCCGATCGAGAAATCGTCGGTGAAGCTGTACGACGCCGACAGCGTCACGTCGTACGAGGCGAACTTGGACTTGAGCGCGTTGTAGCGACCGATCCAGTTGTTGTCGTACTCGGTCTGGAAGCCGAACGGCACGGTGCCGGCCAGGCCGATGTGCCAGCGATCACCCAGCTGGGTGGAGGCAAAGAATGCCGGGATCGGCAGCGTGGTACCGGCGTCGCCGCCGTTGCCGCCGCTGATCGGACGACCCAGCGCGTCATGGGCCGAACCGGAGAACTTGGCGCTGAAGTTGACCGCCGTGATGTCGGCCTGGAAATAGGTACCCTTGAGGTCGGCCATGGCGGCCGGGGCATTGGCGATCACCGAGGCGTCGCCGCCGGCGGTGGCCGAACCGGCATAGGCGCGTCCCATCGACTTGGCGCTGTCTTCCTTCAACTGGAAAGCGCTAGCGTGGGCGCCGCCTGGCGCGGCGAGGGCGCCAATAATGGCCAAACTCAGCGCGGCCAGCGCAAACGGGCGCGACGCCCGTGAGAACGATTGGAAAGACATCTGCATTGCTCCTGCTTATTGTTGATCCGGCTCGGGACACAGTAAGGGGGCTGGCCGCGTCATCTATTTTCATACGCGCGTTTGAGACCCCTCGCGCGCACTCTGCCGGCTCGACCCCGGCCTTGCAAGTGCAGGCGCAGCAAATGGGGGGCTGTAGCCGGTACTTCCCGTGGATTGATGGTCGATGACCGAAGTTGGGACTTGCGGTGTCCATCGCGTTCGCAGACTGTTACGCTTGATTGTCCGCGCGACGCTTCGCGTCATCGATTGCCGCTGACTCAGGTGGTTGCCATGCACTGTTTCGTCTACGCCAGCCAGCGCAAGGCCGACTCCTATCTGTGGCTGCCGCGCCGCGACGATTTCTCGTCGCTCCCCGAGTCGCTCATCCTGCTGCTGGGCGATCTGCGCCTGGTGCTTGAAGTGGAACTGAGTGGCGAGCGGCAGCTGCCGCAGGAAGACGCGCAGCAAATTCTCGCGCATCTACGTGACCAGGGCTGGCATCTGCAATTGCCGCCCAAGGAAACCCTGGCCACTTCCAACCATCTTGCCTATCGAAGCACGCCTCGTCAGGACGACAGCGAGGAATGACCTCGTCTTCGCCCTGTTAACACAGGATTACCGCCTGCTGCTTCGACGATTCCTATACTGCCGACCTCATGCCACAACCCAAAACGCGTCGCCCACCCCCGCTACTCCAGTCGCTCGCCTGGTTCATTCCCGGCCTGATCTTCGTCGCCATCGCCGCCATCGGCGCGCATCCGCTGGCGTTGATCCCGTTACTGGCCGCCAATGCGCTGACCATGGCAGCCGTCTGCCATGCCATCGGCTTCGACCCGGAACCGCGCTTCCTGCGCACGGTGATACGTCGCGGCGCGGCCCACCTGGTGATGTTTACCGGCTACGTGGCGCTGGTATTCCTGCTGATCGCCTGGCCGATGCTGCAGCTAAGCCAGGGACACGGCCTGGGTGCCGCATTGATGCTGGCCGCGGCGCTGGTGGTGGCGCTGGGGGCGCTTTGGCGCATATGGCCGGCGTTTGGCCTGGTCTTCGTCTGGGATGACGCCTATCCCGCCAAGAGCGACGGTTCGTGGATCTTCACCGCCACCGCGCGCAGCATTGCCTTCGGTCGTCACCTGTCGCGCGAAGAACGCTTCTTCACCCACTACCTCCCCGCCGCGCTGGCCCTGCTGGCCTCGGCATTCGTCGCCATCACCCTCACCGGCCTCTACGGCATCCTGCCGGCCGAGCTGCGCATCAGCGCGCTGGCTCTGTATGGCGTGGTGCTGCTGCCGCTGTGCTGTCTGATCATCGCCAACCGCACCTTGCGCGCGTTGCTGTGCGAAGGGCGCAAGCCGGCGCGCCGGCCGACCGAAGGCGTGGAAGCGCCACGTGTCCGCACGACACCGGCCAAACCGCCGGCACCGCCGCAGCTGAGCGAGCAGGAACGCACGGCCGGCACACCCGAACAACAACGAGCCTTGCTTGCCGCCACCCGCGACGGCGACATCGAACGTGCCATTGCCCTGGTCGAGGCCGGCGCCGATCCGAATACCGCGCCGCTGCCAGGCGATCGCGATCAACGCCCCGTGCTGATGCTTGCGGCGCTATTGCCCGATACGCGCCTGCTGCGCGCACTGATCGGCAAGGGTGCCGACGTCAATCGCAGCAGCGGCGGCCTGACGCCTTTGCTGGCCGCGACGCGCGACAGCTGGCATGGCCGCTCCGAAGCGGTGATGACCCTGCTCGCCAACGGCGCCAACCCGCTGGCCACCGATACGGACGGCAACACGCCGCTGCATGGCGCCGTGCTGAGCGAAGAACCCATGGTCGCCGCGATGCTGCTCGACGCCGAGGCGCCGATCAACGCGCTCAATCGCAGCGGCATCAGCCCATTGGCTGCAGCATGCCGCGCAGCGAATTGGCCGCTGGCGAAATTTCTGCTTGAACGCGGCGCCAAGCCCACGCCGGCCGATGGCGAGCCCGCGCTGGTCGCTGCCGCAGGCATCGCCGATGACGACGTGGAAGGCGTCAAGCTGCTGCTCAAACATCGTGCCGCCATCAACGCCGTCGACGCACGCCATCGCAGCGCACTGATGACCGCCGCCGCGGAAGGCCACGAACAGATCGTACGCGTCCTGCGCACGGCCAATGCGGATGTCTCGCTGGCCGACCGCCATGGCAGTACCGCGTTGATGGAAGCCGCGCGCGCCGGCTCGGTCGACATTGTGCAGGTCATTGCCGAAGCACAGCCTGACGCACGCGTCCGCGACAACCACGGCCGCGATGCACTCACGCTCGCCTGTCAGTCGCCGCATGCCCAGGCCGAAACCGTTCGCGCCCTGCTTGCGCTTGGCGCGGAAGCGAAGGCCCCGGGCAGCGACGGGCGCAGCGCACTCGATCACGCAGCCGCTGCCGGCCGCTGGGATCTGGTCGCCCTGCTCGACCCGGATACACCGCTGCCTGCCAGCCTCAGCGTCGACGTGCTGCCCGAAGGCGCCGACACTCCCGCCCACTTGCTCGATGCCCTGCGCTTCGGGCATTGGGCCATCGTGTCCACCTTTAACCAGCGCGTGCGCGAATGGCCGCAAGGTCAGTTGGCTCAGCTCTACCTGGATCTTTCCGCGCCGGGCCTGAGCTCGGCACGGCGCTGGCTGCTCGAGCACGCGCTGCAGGCCGAAGCACGCCTGCAACCGCAATTGATCGACGACGCCGAAACTGCCGAAGGCCAGCAAGGCACGTTGCCGACGCTGGGGCGACGGCTGTTCGATGCCTTGCTGCAGCAGTTGCCCGGATCGATCGAAGCCGTCGAAGACCTGATGCAGGCCGGAGCCAGCCCAGCCGGCACCGGCCTGTTCGGTCAGGCCTTGCAGCGCATTACCGACAACCATCCGCAGGGCATCGCGCTGTTGCAGTCGATGTTGTCGGGCGGCGCCGATCCGTTTGGCTCGGACGTGCGCGATCGCACGCCGATGCATCTGGCTGCCGCAAACGGTCAGCTTGCCATTCTGCAGACGCTGCTCGATCGCGGCTGCAATCCCAATCCGCGCGATCAGTCCGGTCGCACGCCACTATTTGCCGCGCTGGAAAACGGCGAGAACGCGCTGCCACTGGTGCGCGCATTGGTCGCCCATGGTGCCGATCCTGAAATTGCCGACGCCAACGGCGAAACGCCGCTGGGGCTTGCCCTGGATCACGGCGAAATCGAGCGCTGGTTGAACTGGGGCGAGTGGTCGCGTCCTCGCCGCCCGCTTCGCGCCGACGATCTCCCTGCCGCTGCTGCGATCGGTGCGCTGGCCGCGGTTGAGCGCCTGCTCGAACTCGGCTTTGCCGCCGATACGCGCGACCGCCAGGGTGCGAGCGCCTTGTTGCATGCGTGTGGTGCGGGATATCGCGATGTCGCGGCGCGCCTGCTCGATGCGGGTGCCGATATTTCCGCGACGGCCAACAACGGTATGACGCCGCTTGCCGCCGCCGTGGGTGCGCGTCGCGAAGCGCTGATCAGTCTGTTGCTGGAGCGTGGTGTTGCAGTCGATCAGCGCTTGCCCGGCGATGCGACGGCGTTGATGGTGGCTGCCGCGATGGGTTATCCGGATATCGTCGAGCAATTGCTCGATGGCGGGGCCGACGTCAATGCGGTCGACTCGCGCGGACATAGCGCGCTGCATGCCGCAGCGCAGTTCGGGTTTGAGCATAACGACAGCTTGCGTGCGCGTCGGTTGTTCGATGCGCTGTTGAAGCGCGGAGCGCAGATCGATCGCGCGGATGGCGAGGGCAAGACGCCGCTGTTGCTGTTGCTTGGTGCGCATATGCGACCGGGCAGTGATTGCGATGCGACGCATATTGGCGCCTTGGTGCCGGTGTTGCTCGATGCTGGCGCCAACCTCGAACATGCTGACCAGCGTGGTGTTACTGCGCTGCATGCTTGTGCGATGCATGCGTTGTTGCCGCCGGCACGGGTATTACTTGCGCGTGGCGCGGATCGTGCTGCGGCTGATGCGTTTGGGCGGACGTCGGCTGATGTGGCTCGGCAGCTGGGGTATGTGGATATTGCGCATGAGTTGGCGGTGCGCGCGGGTGGGGTGATTCCTAGTGTGCGGCAGACGTTGAGGCAGCCGGCGCAGCCTGAGTAGCGTTCGATTTGAAGTTTGTTTCGTGGCGGCTTGGTTCTTGCCTGTGTGCTTCGGCGACCTGGCCGCTTACGCAGCCCCACCTACTTCGTCATTCCGGCGTAGGCCGGAATCCATTCCTCAAGGCTTCCGCTTGCGAATGTTGCCTTACTAGCGAGAGACTGAGGAGTAGATTCCGGCCTGCGCCGGAATGACGAATAGGTGAGGCGGTGTGAGATGCGGGGAGGTGCGCTCTTACTCACTCCTCACTCCTCTCCACTCACTCCCCGCTCTTGAGCTACTCCTCTTCCTCACTCAACTCCGTCGACGGCGTCGAGGTCTCGCGTTCCTGCTCGGCGACGGGGTCGTCGTCGGCGTCGAAGATATGCATCAGATCGTTCAATGCTTCGCGTGAGGTCTGCATCATGCGTGCATCGTCGTCATAGACGAGATACTGGGCTTTCAGCAAACGGATATCGTGTTCGCGGAAACGGTCGACGCGATCGTTCGCCAGCTCACTGGAAAGCCCCAGGCTTTCCAGGGTCATGCGTGTCATCTTGAGGCTGGAATAGAACGTCTCGCGTACCGGCATCTCCACGCCCAGATCCATCAGGCGGAAGGCGTGCTGGCGGTTGCGGGCGCGCGCGATGATTTTCAGATGCGGATATTGCCGGCGCACGAGGCGCGCGATGCGCAGGTTTGCGTCCGGATCGTCGGTAGCCAGTACGAACACTTCGGCTTTGTCCGCCTGCGCCGCGCGCAGCAGGTCGGCGCGGCCGGGGTCGCCGAAGAACAACGAGGTGTTGTTGAAGCGGCTCAGCGTATCCATCTGCTCGACCGACGACTCCAGCGCCACGAACGGAATGCGCTGCGCGCGCAGGACACGGCCGACGATCTGGCCGACACGGCCAAAGCCGGCGATGATCACGCGCGGCGCATCGGCGGTGATCTCGTCGTATTCGCGCGTGGGTTTCTTTTCCGCCACCGCGCCGAGCAGCTTGGCGGCAACGACCACCAGAATGGGTGTAAGCGCCATCGACAGGGTGATCACCAGCACCAGCATGCTTTGCTGCTGCGCGGTGATCAGCATCGCCTCCTGGGCTTGCTTGAGCACCACGAAGGCGAATTCGCCGCCGCAGGCCAGCAGCACCGCCAGACGCAGGGCATCGGCGCGGTTGAGTCCGCCAACAATGCGGCCCAGCGGCCACAGCAGCGCACCTTTGAGCACCAGCAATGCCACCACCAACGCGGCGACGGTGTACGGCTTGCTCAGCAGCACGGCCACGTCCATCGACATGCCTACGCTGATAAAGAACAGGCCCAGCAGCAGACCCTTGAAGGGTTCGATATGCGATTCGAGCTCGTGGCGGTATTCCGAGTCGGCCAGCAGCACACCGGCAAGGAAAGCGCCAAGCGTCGACGACACGCCGACCAGTTCCATCAGCCATGCCGTGCCCATCACGACCAGCAGCGCCGTCGCGGTCGATACTTCCACGGCGTTGGCGCGCGCAACGAAACGGAACACTGGCCGCAACAGATAGCGCCCACCTACCACCACCGCCAGAATGCCGAACACCGTGCGCGCACTGGCCGCTATGTCAAAGCCATGCTTCGCGCTCGCAAGCAACGGGATGGCGGCAATCAGCGGAATCGCGGCCAAATCCTGGAACAACAGGATCGCGAACGCCTGGCGCCCATAGGCCGAGCCGGCTTCCTTGCGCTCGGCGAGAATCTGCAGTCCGAACGCGGTCGACGACAGCGCAAGGCTGCCGCCGATGATGGCTGCGCCCTTCGTCGTCAGGCCAAAGAAGTAATAACCGATCAGGGAGATCACCAGGCTGGTCGCCAGCACCTGGAGCATGCCGGTGCCGAAGACCGAACGGCGCATCACCCACAAGCGCTGCGGCGACAACTCCAGACCGATCACGAACAGCATCAGCACCACGCCGAATTCGGAGATCGTCGCGACGCCGCCGGTATCGGATATCAGGCCGAGCAATTGCGGACCGATGACCACGCCGGCGACCAGATAACCGAGCACGGAACCGAGCCGAAACCGCTTCGTCAGCGGTACCGCAATGACCGTCGCCAGCAGGAAGACCAGCGCGGTTTGCAGGAAATGATGACTGTCCAAGCGCGCTCCTTAAGTTCTCGCGATTATTCCACGCAGCGCATGGATCCGCCTACGTCTTTGCGATGCGCGACAGCGGTGCCAAGGCCTGCCGCAAGATGTCATCCAGTCGTGCTACTGCTGGTGACGGCTCGGCGTTAGCGCGATGCAGAAACAGGCCGAGCATGGGTAAATCCGGCAATGCGGTATGCGTCATCACACCGACCAGTCCCGGCAGGCCCGCTTCGGTACGCATGCCGATACCCAGGCCGGCGGCGACTGCGGCCCAGATGCCGGCAAGGCTCGCGCTGGTGAAGGCGATACGCCAGGGTATGCCGGCACGGTCCAGCGCCGTGGTCGCCGCCGTACGCATCAGGCAAGGCGCATCCAGCGACACCAGGGGCACCGGCTCGCCGGGTTGCCAATGGAACGTGCCGTGGGCCGGCCCGATCCAGCGCATCGGCAGCTCGGTGATCCGTTCCTGGTAAGGCGTGCTGTAGTTGGCGTCCCAGGCGAGCGC
This sequence comes from Dyella sp. NPDC103356, assembly GCF_055584465.1. NCBI lineage: Bacteria > Pseudomonadati > Pseudomonadota > Gammaproteobacteria > Lysobacterales > Rhodanobacteraceae > Dyella > Dyella sp. NPDC103356. The sequence continues at coordinate 339,556 of NZ_JBVJLZ010000005.1, read as the reverse complement.
CAGATCGAGCTGGCCTTTATCGATGCGCTCGAGCAGCTCGCGATTGCGCGCGATGCGTGCCTCGATCCGCACCTTCGGATGCGCCCGTGCAAACCGGCCCAGCACATCCGCCAGCAGCGATTCGCCGAAATCCTCCTGCAAGCCAAGGCGCACCCAGCCTTCGAGTTCGGCGCCATGCAAGGCCGTGGCCGCCTCGTCGTTGAGCTCGAGCAGGCGCCGCGCATAGGCCAGCATCGTCTCCCCGGTCTCGGTCAGTGCCATACCGCGGCCCTGGCGGCGCAATATGGGCGTGCCGACCTGATCCTCCAGCTTCTTCAACTGCGCACTGACAGCCGAGGTCGAGCGACCCAGGCGGTCCGCTGCCTTGGCGAAGCTGTTGAGCTCCACGCCGGCAACGAAGGTGCGCAGCACATCGAGGTCGAAATGGATGCGGCGCATGAGTTAATACCAAAAAAGTGGATTGTTACTTCTAAATTTCCCGATTTTCAGGACCATCCTGCCGCTGTAGCCTGCATTTCGTCAAGTCACCTTAAGGAGTTCATGTCATGCCGTACGCACGCATCACGCTTCACAAGGGCAAGTCCCCCGACTATCTGCGCTCGCTCGCCGACAACCTCTATCGCGCCATGAACGAGGCGTTCAACACCCCAGCCAACGATCGCTTCCAGATGATTCATCAGCTGGAGCCAGGCGAGTTCTTCTACGACCGCGATTACCTCGGCGGCCCGCGTTCGGACGATTTCGTGCATATCGCGATCACCGTCGGCCGCCCGCGCGATGCCGACACCAAGCGCCAGTTCTATCGCCGCCTGACTCAATTGCTGGCGGAGGGTCCGGGCATCGATCCGGAGGACGTGATGGTGGTCGTGCATACCACCGCATCGGAAGACTGGTCCTTCGGCGGCGGTCGGGCCGGGATCACCGCGGCGGAAGCGATGCAATGATCGCCATGCAATACAGTTTCACCTTTCCGGCCGATTACGACATGGCGATCATCCGCCGTCGAATCGCCGAGAAAGGTGGGATGACCGATGACTTCCCCCATCTGGCATTCAAGGCCTATCTGAGTGCGACGCGTGGCGACGAGCGCATGCCCTCGCATGAGAACCTCTACGCACCGTTCTATCTGTGGCGTAACGAGAAAGGCTTGAACGCGTTCCTAGCCGGGCCTGGATTTGCCGCGCTATGCGATGCGTTTGGACGTCCGTCGATTCGGTTGTGGTCGGTGTGGCAGGCGAGCCTCAAGCCGGAGATGCGCGATGCTGTGTGCGCAACGCGCGAGCTGCTGCCGATTGCGCCGTATGCCGAGCTTGAGGCATTGCGCCAACTTGAGCGGGATCGTGCATTGCACGACACGGCGCATGGCGCCTTGGCTGCGGTGAGTGCTTATGAGCCGGGGAGCTGGACGATGGTGAGGTTTCGCTTGTGGAGCGAGTTGCCGCCGAATCCGGCTCAACAGGTGTATGCGGTGGGGCATATGTCGGTGCCGATGGCCACTGCGCAAGTATGAATACCTGAGGGCAACCGAAGAGAAACTCGAATAACCTCAGTCCCTCCTATCGTCATCCCGGCGAAGGCCGGGATCCATTCCTCAGTTATCGCTTGTCAGGCAACATTCGATAAGCATCTGCACTGAGGAGTGGATTCCGGCCTTCGCCGGAATGACGAGTAGGCGAGGCCTTTACTCGCCGCGCAACCATCGCGCAGCATCGATCGCGAAATAAGTAAGAATCGCATCCGCACCGGCACGCTTCATCGCCGTGAGCGACTCGAGCACCACCGCACGCTCTTCCAGCCATCCGTTCTGAATAGCCGCCTTGAGCATCGCGTACTCGCCGCTCACCTGGTAAACGAAGGTCGGCACGCCGAAGGTATCTTTCACACGGCGCAGAATGTCCAGATACGGTAGACCCGGCTTCACCATCACCGCGTCGGCGCCTTCGCTGATATCGAGCTCGACTTCGCGCAGGGCTTCATCGCTGTTGCCGATATCCATCTGGTAAGTGTGCTTGTTGCCCTTGCCCAGATTGGCGGCTGAGCCGACCGCATCGCGAAACGGGCCATAGAACGCGGATGCGTACTTGGCCGAGTACGCAAGAATGCGTGTGTGGATATGACCGGCGTCTTCCAGCGCATCGCGAATCGAGCCGATCCGGCCGTCCATCATGTCCGACGGCGCAACGAAATCCATCCCGGCTTCGGCCTGCGCCAGCGACATCTTGATCAGGGCTTCGACGGTCGGCTCGTTCATCACATAGCCGTTCTCGTCGATCAGACCGTCCTGACCGTGTGTCGTATACGGATCGAGTGCGACATCACCGATCAGGCCGAGCTCGGGGTACGTCGCCTTCAGTGCGCGCGTTGCGCGCTGCATCAGGCCATCGGGGTTCCAGGCCTCGCTTGCATCCTCGCTCTTTACCGACGCACCGGGCGACGGAAACAAGGCCAGCGCCGGAATGCCCAGCCGCACGCATTCACCGGCGAGTTTCAATAACTCGTCGACCGACAGGCGGTCCACACCCGGCATCGACGGCACCGCCTCGCGCTGCCCTTCGCCCTCGATCACGAACGCCACCATGATCAGGTCGGCGCTCGTCAATGTCGTTTCGCGCATCAGGGCACGGGAGAACGCATCGCGGCGCATACGGCGCATGCGGACAGCGGGGAAAGTCATGGCAACGGCCTCAGCGATACACAAGCGGGCCATTCTACGCCTGGGCCGTGAGGACTGGCGCAGGACATCGCGTCGCATCGCAGGTTTTCACGCAGAAAATGACATCCGCCTAAACGCCTGGTCTCGCTAACACGTCCATGCAACACAGGCGGGCGCAACCTCAAGAACCCGCCCCCACGGAGTGTTGTTCCATGTCTGCCTCGCCCACCTCTTCGACCTTCCCACAAACCGCCCGCTACCTCGGCCCGCATGGCGCGGACGACACGATGGAAGTCACTGTCGTGCTGCGACGCCGCGGTACGCCGCCGGAGCCCGCGCACTGGCCGACCAGACACGCCCCATCGCGCACCAGCTTTGGCGAACGTTTCGGCGCAGACCCTGCGGATGTCGAGCACCTGCGCGGTTTTGCGCGCGACCACGGTTTGCAGGAAACCGATTGCCAGATGCATCGCCGCTCGATGCGCCTGCGTGGCAGCATATCCGCACTGCAGAAAGCCTTCGGCGTGGAACTGGGGCGTTATGAAACCCCCGACGGCCGGCAATTTACCGGTTGCCAGCATGCGCCGCAGCCAGCCCAGACATTGGGGCCGCACGTCATCGCGGTCCTCGGCCTCGATCAGCGCCCGGTCGCCAAACCTCATTTTCGCCGGGCCAAACAGCCGGCGTCACAGTCGTTCACGCCGTTGCAGGTCGGTCAGCTCTATCAGTATCCCGATGGCACGGACGGCAGCGGCCAGACGATTGCCTTGATCGAGCTCGGCGGCGGTTATCAGAGCGACGATCTCAGCACGTATTTTTCGTCGTTGCAGTTGACGACTCCGACCGTCGTCGATGTGGCGGTCTCCGGCGGCAGCAATCAGCCGGGCGGCGACGCGGATGCGGAGGTATTGCTCGATATCGAAGTGGCCGGCGCCTTGGCGAACAGTGCAAAAATCGCCGTCTACTTTGCGCCCAATACCGACCAGGGTTTCTACGAAGCCATTTCGCAGGCCGCGCACGACACAACCAACCAGCCCTCGGTCATCTCGATCAGCTGGGGCGGTCCCGAAAATAACTGGAGCACGCAGTCGTTCGATGCGATGCAGAGCGCGCTCGAAGACGCCGTGGCATTGGGCGTTACGGTCATCGCCGCCGCAGGCGACGACGGTTCCAGCGACGGCGTAACCGACAATCAACCACACGTCGATTTCCCCGCATCCAGCCAGTATGTACTCGCCTGCGGCGGCACGCGTCTGCAAGCCAGCGGCACGACGATCAAGAGCGAAACGGTCTGGAACGAAACAGCCTCGAACAACGGCGCTACCGGCGGTGGCGTCAGCACGCAGGTCGCCAGGCCCGATTGGCAGAGCGGCATCACCCTGCCCGCTGGTACGAATGGCCGCGGCGTTCCCGATGTAGCGGGCGATGCCGATCCGGCCAGTGGCTATGCGGTACGCGTCGATGGCCAGGATACCGTGATCGGTGGCACCAGCGCGGTGGCGCCGCTATGGGCTGCGCTGATTGCGCGTTGCAACCAATCGTTGGGAAGCCCGCTTGGCGATGTGCATGCGGCGATCTATCAGATCGGCACTGCCGCATTTCATGACATCACGTCGGGCAACAATGGCGACTTCAAGGCGTCCAAGGGCTGGGATGCCTGTACCGGTTGGGGCAGCCCCAATGGCACGAAACTGTTGACGGCATTGCAGGGCCTGCAGAAACAAGCCTGAGCACGCAACACGATGGCCACGGCGCCCCGCCGCGGCCATCGGTTCGTTACGCGATCAGTGCGCTTTCTGGCGATGGATATCGCGGCTGTTACGGTTTTCCGCGCGATTGAGGTTGCGCGTTTCCTTCTTGGTCAAATGACCGTTATGCTTGGCTTCGTCGGCACTCGCACGCTGGGCGATGTTCGCATCGCGCGTTTCATCGCGGGCCGCCTGCTTGCCATTCATCGTGCCGTTGGCGACACCGTTGCTGATGCGATTCTGCTGATTGTCAATGCGCTGATTGACCTCGTTGACGCGCGGATGCCCGGGAACATCGGCGGTCTGCGCCATCGCAACGGAAGCGACAGCCGTGGACACGACGAACGCAGCCGCAATAAGACGACGAATCGACTTCATGAGAGTTCTCCAAAGGTGGATGGACGGCAGCGCACCCCGCGCGTGCCGTTCCATCGCAAGAACGTGGCGTCACCAAGGGCGTTGACTGGACCACCGAGAGGCTCCGGGATCCGTTCAGGCAGGGAATCAGCTCTTGATGCGTTCACCGTTGCCGGCATCGAAGAAGTGCAGCCGTTCCGGATGAAACCCGAAATGCAGCGTGCTGCCGCGCTCGGGCAGCTCGCGCGACGGCGTGCGCGAGACCACCGCCTGGTCGCCATAACGCAGATTGAGGAACATCTCGTTGCCCACCGGCTCGACCACTTCGAGCTGCGCGCTGAGCAGGGCGCCGTCGGCGTCTTTCTGCGGTATCAGGTCTTCGGGGCGCAGGCCGAGCACGACCTCCCGTCCCTGCCAGGCGTCGAGCGCCGCGCCTTGCGCCAGCTCGCCAAGCGCCAACACGCCTTGCGCGGCCTGCAACATCCAGCCGTTTTCACGACGCAGCGTGCCGTGCAACAGATTCATCGCCGGGCTGCCCAGGAAGCCGGCCACGAACAGATTGGCCGGGCGGTCGTAGAGGTTCATCGGCGTATCGATCTGCTGGATCACGCCGCCGTTCAACACCACGATGCGTTGGCCCAGGGTCATGGCTTCGATCTGATCGTGCGTCACGTAGATCATGGTCGCCTTGAGCTGGCGATGCAGGCGGGCGATCTCCACACGCATCGACAGACGCAGCTTGGCATCCAGGTTCGACAAGGGCTCGTCGAGCAAGAAGACTTTCGGATTGCGCACCAGCGCACGGCCCAGCGCCACGCGCTGGCGCTGCCCGCCCGAGAGCGCGGCCGGGCGCGAGTCGAGCCGCTGTTCCAGTTCCAGGATCGCGGCCGCCTCGCGTACACGGCGATCGATCTCGGCCGGATCCTGCTTGCGCAGCTTGAGGCCAAAGCCGAGGTTCTCGGCCACGGTCATATGCGGATAGAGCGCATAGTTCTGAAACACCATCGCGATGTCCCGATCCTTCGGCGCCACCTCGTTCACGACACGGTCGCCGATGCTCAGCGTGCCGCCGCTGATGGTTTCCAGACCCGCAATCATCCGTAGCAAGGTAGTCTTGCCGCAGCCGGAGGGACCCACCAGCACCAGCAACTCGCCGTCGGCAATCTCGAAGCTGGCATCGGCTACCCCGACATGGCCGTTGGGATAGACCTTGCGCAGCTTGTCGAGACGAACACTGGCCATGCATGTATCTCCTGGCCTGGCCGGGCGCCGAAGCCTGCGGGATGGGATAAAAACCGGCCCACGATGCGCCAAACGGCTGCACAAGTGGGGAATATTCGGATATTCTCGCAATGTAATCGTTTACATCAAGCCGCGATGCGGCATCGAGAGCCTTAACGTCATGAGCAGCTACCGCTTTCCCGACGGCTTCCTTTGGGGCGCCGCCACGTCCGCCTATCAGATCGAAGGCTCGCCGCTGGCCGATGGCGCCGGCCCCAGCATCTGGGAGCGCTTCGCCCATACCCCCGGGATGATGGTCGGCGGCGACACCGGCGACATCGCTTGCGACCACTACAACCGCTACAAGGACGACGTGCAGTTGATGAAGGCGCTGGGCCTGAAGGGCTACCGCCTGAGCGTCAATTGGGCGCGCGTGCTGCCCGAAGGTACCGGCCGGATCAACCAGAAAGGCCTGGATTTCTATTCACGCCTGGTCGACGAGCTGCTCGCCAACGGTATCGCACCGAATGTCACCCTGTTCCATTGGGACCTGCCGGCGGCGCTGGACGACCGCGGCGGCTGGCTCAACCGCGATGTCGCGCACTGGTTTGCCGAATACGCCGAAGTGATGTTCAAGGCGCTGGACGGCCGCGTGCAGCGCTGGTCTACGCTCAACGAACCCTGGGTGGTCACCGACGGCGGCTACCTGCATGGCGCGCTCGCACCGGGTCATCGCAGCAAATACGAAGCGCCTATTGCAGCGCACAATCTGATGCGCGCCAGCGGTGCCGGCATCCAGGCCTATCGCGCACACGGCAAGCACGAGATCGGCGTGGTGTTCAACATCGAGCCGAAGTACCCGCATTCGCAGAGCGCCGAAGATCTGGCCGCCACGCGACGCGCGCACGCCTACATGAACGAGCAGTTCGCCGACCCGGCACTGCTGGGCAGCTACCCGCCCGAACTCAAGGAAATCTTCGGCGAGGCATGGCCGGATTTCCCAGCGGACGATTTCAAGCTGACCCAGCAGAAGGTCGATTTCGTCGGCATCAATTACTACACCCGCGCCGTGGTCAAGCACGACCCGAACCAGTACCCGCTCAAGGCTACGCCGGTACGCCAGCCGAACAAGACCTATACCGAGACCGGCTGGGAAGTGTTCGAGCAGGGCCTGACCGACACGCTGACCTGGTTCAAGAGCCGCTACGGCGACATTCCGCTGTACATCACCGAGAACGGCTCGGCCTTCTATGACCCGCCGGTGGCCGAGGCCGAGGTGCTGGACGACCCGCTGCGCACAAACTATTTACGCAAGCATTTGAAGGCCTTGCGCAAAGCCATCGATGCCGGCGTCAATCTGAAGGGTTACTACGCCTGGTCATTGCTGGATAATCTCGAATGGTCGTTGGGGTTTTCTAAACGCTTCGGCCTGTACCATGTGGATTTCGCCACGCAAAAACGTACGCCCAAGGCGACGGCGAAACTTTATGCCAAGGTGATCGAAAGCAACGGCGCGGTGCTGGATGACTGATTCGGACCGAAAGAGGCTTGCGTGACCCGCTCTGCCAGGATTTTTCATGAGTTCTTCCGCTAGCAGTCACACCCTTCTCGCCGACCTCGGCGGTACCAATGTCCGTTTTGGCCTGGCCGATTGCACGCAATCGGACCCGCTGCTGCACGATACCGTTCGTCGTTATCGCGTGAAGGATTTCGGATCGCTCGCCGAAGCGATCCGCCAGTACCACAGCGACACCGGCCTGACCGCGAAAAACGCGGTCATCGCCGCGGCCGGCCGCATCAGCGACGGCGAAACCGTCAAGATCACCAACAACCCCTGGTCCATCGCGGCACACAAGCTGTCCGACGAACTGAAGATGGACTGGGTGCATCTGGTCAACGATTTCGCCGCGCAGAGCATGGCGGTGATCCTGCTCAAGCAGAACGACCTGGTGCCGGTGGGCAAGCTCGCCCTGCCCGATATCGGCGCGCATCAGGAACAGACCTTCTGCGTCGTCGGCCCCGGCACCGGTCTGGGTGTCGGCGGCCTGTTGGTGCGCGACGGTCACTGCAGCGTGCTGCAGACCGAAGGCGGCCACGCCGGCTTTGCCGCGCATAGCCCCGAAGACATCGACATCCTCAAGTATCTCAACGGCAAATTCGGCCGCGTGTCGAATGAGCGGCTGATCTGTGGTCAGGGCCTGGTCAATCTGTACGACGCGATCTGCGCTATCGCTGGCCAGAAGCCGGACGACCTGCTGCCCGAAGACATCACCGAACGCGCCAACAACAACAGCGACCCGATCTGCGTACGCACAGTCGAAACGTTTGCCGGCATCTTCGGCAGCGTCGCCGGCGACCTGGTGCTGACGCTCGGCGCATGGGACGGCGTGTATCTCACCGGCGGTCTGATCCCGATCCTGCTGCCGTGGCTGGGACGTGGACATTTCCGCGAACGCTTCGAAGCCAAGGGTCGTTTCCGCGACATCATGGAGAAGGTCCCGACGCAGGCGATCATGAATCCCGAGCCGGGCCTGATCGGTGCCGCCGCGCTGGCCGTGATCGAATCAGGGCGTCCCATCCTCGCCGAACGGCGACACTGATCGAGGTACGCAGGTGCTCCGCTTCTGGCGCAAGCGGCAAGTCCAGATCGACCCGGAAACGCTTCGGGCGGAGCAACTGAACGCAGGTCTCGCCCTGGCGATGGAATGGGGCGAGAACTGGTTGAAACCGATCCAGCCGCGCCTGCGCCTGCGCTACCCGCAACTTGCGCAAGCCGAACTCGATGAATTCAATCGCCTCTGCCAGGAGGCGATGAAGTTCGGCCACGACACGGTCTATCAATTGGCCATGACCGCCGGTAATCACACCCACATCCGCGATTTCGAGCCGCTGTTCAAGGCGCGCTACCCATGGGCGGACAACAAGAACATCACGCACCTGTTCAGTCAGGGCATGTACTACGCATGGAAAGACGGCGGCCTTTCGTAAACTAGCCGTCCCTCGCATTCCTTCTTGGAGAAACGCATGTCGCGCGCCAACACGGCCTTTCTGTTCGATCTCGACGGCACCTTGATCGACAGCGTCTACCAGCACGTACTGGCGTGGAAAGAAGCGCTGGACAAGGAAGGTGTCGAGCTTTCGGTGTGGCGCATCCATCGCAAGATCGGCATGAGCGGTGGCCTGTTCACCAACATCCTGCTGCGCGAGACCGGCTTGGAAATCACCGAAGAGCGACTCGCGCGCTTGCGCCAATGGCACGCCGAAGCCTACCAGCGCCAGGCCATGCACGATGACGTGCGCCCGCTACCCGGCGCACGCGAGCTGCTTCAGTACCTCACCGAGCAGGAAATTCCCTGGGCGATCGCCACCAGCGGACGCATGGAAACGGCAAAGCACAACCTGGACATCCTGGGCGTCGATCCGGACAAGGTGCCGGTGGTGACGCGCGATCAGGTGCGCCATGCCAAGCCCGATCCTGATCTCTTCATCACGGCGGCGGAGCGTCTGGGCATCGACATCCAGAAATCGCTGGTGATCGGCGACAGCATCTGGGACATGCTCGCCGCGCAGCGCTGCCGCGCGCTCGGCGTGGGCGTGCTATCGGGCGGTTACGGGCAACAGGAGCTGGAAAGCGCGGGGGCGTTTCGCGTCTATGAAGATCCTGCCGATCTGCTCAAGCATATTGATGAAGTAGCGGCGCGTAGTTGAGGCCCGAGAATCTCGATGAACCTCCTACTCGTCATCCCGGCGCAGGCCGGGATCCAGTGACTTCGGTTTACGATCTTCGCGATAGAGCAAATGCTTGAACGTTCTGGCGATAACCGATCGCAAAGTCACTGGATCCCAGCCTACGCCGGGATGACGAATCGGAAGGGTTCTTAGAGGTTCTCTTCAGTAGCGACACTCTCAAACTCACGTAACAAAACCGATCCGCGAAGACCTGACGCCCGGCTTCAGCGCCTGCTCGCTGCGCAACCACTGCAGAAGTTCGCGTTCGCCACAGCCGGCATTCGCTTCGAGTCGACGACTGAGCGCGGCAAAGTCGCCCGGCGCGACGCAATCGAGCAAGCCAAGCTCACGCATGCGCTCGGACTCCTCCATGTCCCGTTTCAAATCGAAACGCTGCACATAGTGTTCAAGCAGGTGCCTGCGCTGCTGCAGATCCAGCCACTCGAAGCGCAGCTTGAAATCGAAGCGTCGCAACGCGGCCGCGTCCAGGCTGTCCATCAAGTTGGTAGAGGCGACGAAAATGCCCTCGAAATCTTCCAGTCGGGTCAACAGTTCGTTGACCTGGGTGACTTCCCAACTGCGCTGCGCACCTTGCCGATCACGCAGAAAACTATCGGCTTCGTCGAGGCACAGCACCGCGCCCTCGCGTTCGGCCTCACGAAACATCCGTGCGATGGCCTGCTCGGTCTGGCCGATATAGGGACCGAGCAGATCCGCGGCACGACGCTTCAACAAAGGCCGATCCAGACGCTCGGCAATATGCGCAGCCAGTGCCGTCTTGCCGGTGCCCGGCGGCCCATACAGGCAAAGCCGTCCGCTTGGCTGTCGCTGCAATAAATCGAGCACGGGAGCAATCGGCTGGTCGGTACGCAACAGCGAGGTGTCGAACCTCACCGAACGACGACTCCGCCCCAGTGTGGGCAACCCGCGCGATTGCAGGATTTCGTTGAGCGAATCGCGCAAGACGCGCTCTGCGTCCACACCCTCCACGTGCCGCATTCGATCGAGCATACGCGCGGCACGGTCATAGTGCGCAGGCGCGAAGGCATCGTTCGATGCGATGTCGTCCAACAGCGAAGAGGCGATATTCCAGTCCTGCAATCGATGTTGCAACATCGCTCGCCGGGTGCTGCGCGTCGGTGGCGTCAATTCCAGCACCACATCGAAACGGCGCAACTGGGAATCATCCATCCTGCCCAGACCATTGCCGATCCAGATACAGGGAACGCGAGACATCTCCAGCTGCCGATTGAGCCAGCTCTTGTAGTTGACCGCACCGCCCCATCCACTCTCCGATGAGCCCAGGACGTCCTCGATTTCGTCGAACAGCAGCAAAGCCCGCCGGTTCGCCGCCAGCGCGCGCTGAGCGGCTTCGTACGCCTTCAATCGATTGCGTCCTTCGATCGGATCGCCCTGGCTATCGGCGGTGCGCACGAGGTAGAGCGTGCGGCCCAACGCACCAGCAAGCGTCCTTGCCAGCTGGGTCTTGCCGGTGCCTGGTGGCCCATACAACAAGACATTCGCTGCCTTGCCATCCTCAGGCGCCGTATCGAGGCAGGCGCGAATCCGCTCGACGTCCGCTTGAACGTGCGTATAGTCCGCCAGTGTCAACTCGCCAGGACCGGCCAGTTCAAAGAGCTGCTCGAGATACGCCGATGCATCGTTCGGATCGTCGCTCACGACGGCGAGAACGCCATCGCCAAGCTCGACACAGTCGGCGGCCCCACCATAGTTGCCGTGGTAGATCGAGATGAGTCCACTGGACAGCAGCGGACCCTTCACGCGCAAACTGCGGCGCAGCCGGTCCTGCGGCAACCCCAGCGCATCGCCCAGCAAGCGCAGGATACCCGCGCGATTGGACGGGTAACGTTTCTCGTCACGCGCGGCAGCCCCGAGCATGTCGTCGCCATGGACCGCGCAGAAGAATGCAAATACCAGCAACGCATCCGGATCGAGCGAAAACACGCGGGCGAGATCGGCAAACAGCGGATGCTGTCCTGCCCGGGAAGCTGGCCGGCTATCGTTTCGCCCGAGCATCGTCGCCACCTTGGCGCGCAAAGCGTCGCGTTCTTCCGCACAGCGACGCACGCGCAGGCGGCGCAGCCCCTGGTAAATCAAAGTAAAGAGTGCGCTGTCATCGTTCGCACTCGCATCGAGGCGAGCGCTATACAGACGCAGCAACCATAGGCGTGCCCATCCGGCACGCAGATTCCGTGTAGACGTATTCATCATTTCACCAGCGCAACGAGCGCCAAAGACAAAGGTTCACGACAACGCGACAGGACAGTCCTGTGCGATGCAAACGTCCCTTAGGACGCGGTGAAAAGCCTCGAGTGATTGATGACACGCATGACGGCAGCCCCTTAGGCTGGGTAGTAAAGTGCGCGCACTCTAGCGGGGCAAAGCTGCGCGTGCAAGTGTCCACCGAAAACAAAAAAGCCGGCAACGCCGGCTTTTTTGCTACAGGGCTGAAGGCTTATTTCTGCTTCAGGCCACGATCGATCAGCATCGGCTCCACGCTCGGATCCTTGCCGCGCCACGTGCGGTACATCGTGCTCAGGTCCTGGGTATTGCCTTGCGACAAAACCATCTTGCGGAAACGATCGCCGTTCTCGCGAGTCAGACCGCCGTGCTCCTTGAACCATTCGAAGCTGTCGTCGGCGAGCATCTGCGTCCACAGATAGGCGTAGTAACCGGCCGCATAGCCGTTACCCCAGATGTGCTGGAAATAGCTAGAACGGTAACGCGGCGGCACATAGCCGAGGTCGATCTTGTTCTTCTTCAGCGAATCGCCTTCGAACTTGTCGGCATCCTGTTTCGGCGCGTCGGCACCGAGCGAATGCCAATCCATGTCGAGCAAGGCAGCGGCGACCAGTTCGGTCATGTCGTAGCCCTTGTTGAAGTTGCCGGCCTTCTTGATCTTGTCGACCAGCGCCTGCGGCATCGGTTCGCCGGTCTTGTAGTTCTTGGCGAAGTTGGCAAACACCTTCGGGTCGGTCGCCCAATGCTCGTTGAACTGCGACGGGAACTCGACGAAGTCGCGCGCGGTGCTGGTGCCCGACAACGACGGGTACTGCGAATCGGCAAACATGCCGTGCAGCGCGTGACCAAACTCGTGGAACATGGTGATCACGTCGTCGAACGACAGCAGCGCCGGCTGGCCGTCCGCGGGCTTGGTGAAGTTGGTGACGTTGTAGACCACTGGCTTGGCACCCAGCAGCTTGGACTGATCGACCAGGTTGCTCATCCAGGCGCCGCCGCCCTTGTTGTCGCGCTTGAAATAGTCGCAATAAAACAGCGCCATCGACTGGCCATTGGCGTCGAACACTTCGAACACGCGCACGTCCGGCTGCCACACCGGGATGTCCTTGCGCTCCTTGAAGGTCAGGCCGTAAAGCTGGTTGGCCGCATAGAACACGCCGTTCTGCAGCACGTTATCCAGCTCGAAATACGGCTTGATCTGGCTTTCATCAAGATCGTACCGGGCCTTGCGCACTTGCTCGGCGTAGTGTTCCCAGTCCCACGCGGCGACCTTGAAGCCGCCCTTCTGCGTATCGATGACCGACTGGATGTCCTTCGCCTCGGTCTGCGCGCGCGCGGTGGCCGCAGGCACCAGGTCCTGCATGAACTTGATCGCGGCCTCGGGCTTCTTCGCCATCTGGTCTTCGAGCTTCCACGAGGCATAGTTTGGGTAACCGAGCAGTTGGGCCTGCTGCGCACGGATCTGTGCGATACGCTCGATCATGTCGCGCGTATCGTTGGCGTCGTTCTTTTCGGTGCGACCCCACGAGGCCTTGAACAACGATTCGCGCGTGTCGCGATCGTTTAAATCCTGCAGCGCCGGCTGCTGCGTGGTGTTCTGCAGCACGACGACGTATTTGCCGTCGAGCTTGCGATCCTTGGCTGCACTTTGGGCGGCCGTGATTTCAGCGTCGGAGAGGCCAGCCAGCTTGGATTTGTCATCCACGACCAAGGCTGCGTCCTTGGTGGCGGCCAGCAACTTGTTGGAGAACTGGGCGGTCAGCGAGGATTCTTCCTTGTTGAGATCCTTCAGCTTGGCCTTGTCGGCGTCGGACAGCTTGGCGCCGCCACGCACGAAATTCTTGTAGGTCACTTCGACCAGGCGCAGCGACTCGGGATCGAGCTTCAAGGTGTCGCGCTGGTTGTAGATCGCCTCGATACGCGCGAACAGTTTGCCGTTGAGCGTGATGGCGTCCTGGTGCTCGGAGAGCTTGGGCGCTTCCTCTTCCTGCACCTTCTGCAAGAGATCACTGGTGTTGGCACCGGTAACGGTATCGAATGCCCGCATCACGCGGGTCAGCATCGCGCCGGTTTTTTCCATCGCGACGATCGTGTTGTCGAACGTCGGCGGCTCCGGGTTGTCGGCGATCTTTTCGATCTCGGACAGATGCTGCTTCATGCCCTCTTCGATCGCCGGCTCGTAGTCGGATTCCTTGATCTTGTCAAACGGCGGCGCCTGGTAAGGCAGCGTGCTGGCGGCATAGAAAGGATTGCTCGAAATAGAGGCGGCAGCCGCCGGCGCTGCCGCGGCGGAGGCCGGAGCGGCCGGTTGTTGTGCGGACTTGGAGGCATCCTGGGACTGCTGCGAGCAGGCGCCGAGCGCAAGAGAAGTGGCGATGACGAGCAAACGAAGACGTAACATTGGGGCTCCCCGGGTGAAAAGGTGCCGCGCCTGCCCGGCGCGACTGGAACAAGATAGTTCTCGACTCTAACCACAGCCGGTCTCTTATTCCAAGACCCACAAGCCATGCATGGCCGAACGTTTCGACATGAAAACGGCCGCGGGTGGACGCGGCCGCACATGATCGACCTGGCTTGCGGCTCAGCGCATGTCGCGCAGTTGCCAGGCCGGTCCGATCAGAAGATTCAGGCGGTGACGCACGATGCTCATCGGCAAGCTGGTGACCGCCTCGACATCGGTCTTGAGATCGGCCACCTTGCCGGTGACCTTCGCATTGGCGTCGGTCGCGCCCAGGCCCGGGTCGACGTCATCGGGCTCGGCCTGCTTGGCGCGCCACCGTTCGAACAAGACCGGGCTGCGCAAGGCTTCTTGCAGTGCAGCAGCGAAATCGTTGGGGCCAGCGCCGTCGTAGCTCAGATCCGGGTCGTTGCCGCGCGCGTGAGCCAGATCGGCAATGGAAAGAAAGTAATGATGGAGCGACGACATGAATGCCTCCTGCAAAAGGTTGAAGTCGATAGGGCGGCTGCGTCCGGGCAGGCGCTCAGCATAGCAAAGCCATCGCATCGGCCAGCGCATCGCTCGCCTGCTCTGGTGACGTGCTATACGGCAGCACCCCCAGGCATGGTGCCGGCAATAGTTCCCGCAACGTCGTGAGGTTTTCGTCGACTGCCGCCATCGACGGATCGATGCGATTGCCGATCCAGCCGACCAGCCGGCAGCCATCGGCCTCGATCGCCCGCGCGCTCAGCAAAGCATGATTGAGACAGCCCAATCTGAGCCCCACCACCAGGATCACCGGCAGTTGCCAGGTCCGTGCGATATCCGAGGCGAACAACCCCGGCGCCAGGGGCACCAGCCAGCCGCCGACGCCCTCGACGACCACGGCATCGTGATCGCTGCAAAGCAGATCGAATGCCGTGCGCAATGGATCCAGCGAGATCTGCTTGTGCTCATGCAGCGCAGCCAGATGCGGCGACAGCGGCTCACGCAAGGCGATCGGATTGACGGTGTCGTACGCCGCATGCGGGATGCTGCTCGCATCGATCAGCGCGAGCGCGTCGTCGTTGCGCAATCCGTTCGTTGTTTCAACGCATCCGCTGGCAACAGGTTTCATCCCGCATGCGCGATGTCGTGTCTTTTGCAATGCATGCAGCAAGGCACAACTCGCGTGCGTCTTGCCGACTCCAGTATCGGTGCCGGCGATAAACCAGGCTTTGCTCATGCTTCGGCAGCCAACATGCGTCGAGCCCACCGTCCGGTCAACGAATAGACAAACGTAAGCAGGAAATAGATGCAACCCGGAAGGGCGCTCCACCAGTGGCCATCAGGTGCTACCAACGCCACCAGCACCGAAAGCAACGCAACGGCCATCGAACCCACCTGCACATACAACGATTCGCGCGCCTCGATCATTTCCTCGCGCGAGGCATCGTGCATATGCCGCAGGCTGTGCCGGTAGAGCAAGGCCAGGCAACCGGCCATGCAGGCATAGGCCGAGCCGTAGCACAGATAGAGCAAGGTCATGTCATGGGCCTGCTCGATCACCAGCGCATCGGGTAGCAGCCTGCCGGTAAATCCGTTGTAGACCGCGCTGAACATGGCGGAGAAGACCATGTTGAGCGGGTAGACGAAAATCAGTGCGAAGAACACCAGCATCAGGCTGATCTGTACGCTGGTGGTGTCATGCACGCGGCAGCGCTCGCGCCAGCGCACGTGGCGATACCAGAACACCAGCATGGTGGCGAAGCTGCAGGCGAACGCGGGGATGCGGTTCAAGGCCAGCAGCATCTCGTGCAAGTCGCGCGGCACCTCGGTGCCGGCGATCGCCAGGATGCTTACCGCGAAGGCGAACGCCGCATCGAAAAACCCATCCAGGCGGTGCGCCTCGATCAGCCCCGCTCGTTGCTTGCGCTGTTGTTCGTCCATAGTGGTTCTCGCGTTCCCCCTAAAGAGCGGGAGTTTACGCGAAGAGGCAAGAGCCCCCCTCACCCCAACCCTCTCCCCTGGCTTTGCCGGGGGAGAGGGTTGGGGTGAGGGGGACTCTTGCTCATATCCCTTGCACTTCGCCCCACCCCATCCCATCTTCACCGTCTGACCGCCATCATCCCCAGGCCCACCTCATGTTCGAAATCCAAACCAACACCGCCACCAGCAAACCCGAGCTCTACCAGGACCTGTGCGAGCAGGCGCGCGGCATCCTGGCCGGCGAGCCGAATGTGATCGCCAACGCCGCAAATTTTGCCGCCCTCGTCTATCACAGCCTGCCGGACTTCAACTGGGCCGGTTTTTATCTCTATGACGGCACCGAGCTAGTCGTCGGCCCGTTCCAGGGCAAGCCGGCCTGCATCCGCATCGCGCTGGGCCGCGGCGTCTGCGGCACCGCGGCCGAATCACGCCAGACCCAGTTGGTCCGCGACGTACATGAATTCGAAGGACATATCGCCTGCGATGCGGCGTCCAATTCAGAGATCGTAGTGCCGCTGGTCAATGCCGACGGCAGCCTGTTCGGCGTGTGGGACGTGGACAGCCCCTCGGTCGGGCGCTTCGATGACGAAGACCGCGCCGGCATGGAGGCGCTTTGCGCGGTCTTCATGGACGCCGTTAAAGCAAGCAATTAAAGAGCCCAGGAAAAACCTCAGTCTTCATCGTCGCCCCGGCGAAAGCCGGGGCCCAGCGTCTTCAGCACGGTGACGCGTAAGGCGCTGGATCCCGGCCTTCGCCGGGATGACGAATAGGAGAGGCTTTTTCACTCCTCCTCACTCGCCACTCTCCCGTTCCGCAGCAACCGCAACACGGCCTCCCGCGCCTCCTCCACGCCAGTACCCGCGGGCGACGAGAAAATCTGCGCCGTAGCATGCAAGCCATCCGGGAAGCTCTTGCGCATCGCCGCCAGTGCCTGCGCGGCCTGGTTGCGCGAAAGCTTGTCCGCCTTGGTCAGCAGCAGATGGCAGGGCAAACCGGTGGCGAAGCAGAATTCCAGCATCATCCGGTCGAATTCCTTCAGCGGATGGCGGATATCGGCGATCAGCACGACACCCCGCAGGCTCTTGCGCTGATTCAGATACGCATCGATTTCTTGCTTCCAGTGCTCGCGCAACGGCTCGGGCACCTTGGCATAACCGTACCCAGGCAGGTCGATCAGGCGCGCCTCCAGCGACGGCAGCCCCTCGCCCTGCGCCACGGGGGGCAACGAAAAAGCCACCATCTGCTGCGTGCGGCCTGGCGTCTTGGAGGTGCGCGCGAGGCCACGGTGCCCCGTCAACGCATTGAGTGCGCTGGATTTGCCGGCATTGGAGCGGCCGGCGAACGCGACTTCCGCACCGTTATCGGCCGGCAGTTGATGGACACGATGGGCGGCCAGCACGAACTGTGCGCCCTGTAGAGGATTCGACATGGTTTGACCGGCTTCGATGGCGCAGTGATAATTCCGAGGTTTCTGCCAGTTGCGGTCAGCAAGACTTGCGCGCCGTGCAGCCAAAGCAGTTCTTCGGGAGACAAGTGTATGAGTTTTCGGCCTGTCGGTTTTCGGCCCGCTGTACTTGGAGTTGTCTTTACCCTCGCCTCTGCGCTCTCCATTGGCGTGGTGACTGCACAGGAAGCCAACAAACCGGCCGCCGCTGCCAGTGCCGCCCAACCGGCCGCTGCAGCGAGTTCCGCCACGAAAGCCCCGGCTACCGCCGAAGCGACGCCTGCCACAGCCACCGCCGCGGTGAAGCCCGGCGATGCGGCCGCCGGCGCTGGCAAGGCCGCGGCCTGCGGTGCTTGCCATGGCATCGACGGCAATTCCTCCGATGCGCAATACCCCAAGCTCGCCGGCCAGCACGAGTCGTACATCGTGCGCCAGTTGGAGAACTTCAAGAACGGCAAGCGCAATAACCCGATCATGGTCGGCATGGCCGCGCCGCTGTCCGAGCAGGACATGCACGATATCGGTGCCTATTTCGCCAGCAAGACTTCGCTGCCGGGCGTCGCCGACGAAGCGCTGGTCGAGCAGGGCCAGAAGCTGTTCCGCGAAGGCGACACCGCACGTGGCATCCCGGCTTGCATGGCTTGTCACAGCATCGACGGTCGCGGCAATCCGGGCGCGATCTACGCCCAGTTGACCAGCCAGCACGCGCAATACATCCAGGCCACGCTGAAAGCCTGGCACGATGGCGGCAACTGGGGCGACGACGCCCACGCCAAGATCATGCCAGCCATTGCGCAGAAGCTGGACGACAAGGACATCGCCGCGCTGGCCAGTTATGTCGAAGGCCTACATGCGGCCGAAAGCGGCAGCGATACACCGGCTACCAAGTAATTCTCTAGACTACCTATCGCCGGCCTAGCGCCGGCGATATTGTTTTAAGCCCCATCCCCTGTAACTCGTTCCATGAGGTTTTCCATGTTGAAGCGCCTGCCGTTCCTGTTTGCCGCCGTCCTGGCGGTCGCCGCTTGCAGCCATGACAGCGATAACGCGAGTGCTCCACAGTCGCCCGCACCGAGCGCCAGCAGCGCGCCTGCCGCGCCGGCCAGCGCCGCTCCGGCACCGGCAACGTCTGCGGCCCCCGCGCCGGCATCCACTGCCGCGCCTGCGCCCGCCGCCAGCGCTCCCGTCGCTACCGCCGCCAAACCGGCTACGCCCTTCGTCGACGACGGTAAGTGGGTCGAAAGCAAGAACTATGACCTGATCGAACCGCAGCAGCCCAAGGTGAGCGACACCGACAAGGTGGAAGTGGTCGAGGTGTTCTCCTACGGCTGCCCGGCGTGCAATGCATTCCACACGACGGTCGATCAGATGGCCAAGGAACTGCCGTCGAACGCGACCCTGGTGTTCCTGCCGGTGTCGTTCAATCCGGCCGAAAACTTCCCGATGTTCCAGCGCGCCTACTTCACCGCGCAGGCGCTGGGCGTGGCCGACAAGGGCGCCGATGCCATGTACGACGCCGCCTGGAAGACCAAGGAACTGAGCTCGGAAAACCCCAACGGCCGAGGCCTGAAGCCGTCAGACGCTCTGCCGACGATCGACGATGCCGCCAAGGTCTATGCCAAGGTTGGCGCCGATCCGAAGGAATTTGCCGCGGTCGCCAACTCGTTCGCGATCAACACCAAGATGAAGCGCGCCGACGAGCTGGTGCAGAAGTACGGTGTGATGCAGACGCCAACGATCGTCATCAATGGCAAGTACCGTTTCACCGTGAGCCAGGCCGGTGGCTATCCGCAGACGATCGAGCTGGCCAAGTGGCTGATCTCGAAGGAAGCGGCCGGCAAGTAAGGCCGGATCGAACCGAATGGCATCGATACGGTCTCAAACCCGGCGATCCGGGCTGACCTGACTATTCCCGGTGGCTCGCGGCCACACTTATGGAGAGAGTTTCATGTTGTTGAAGCGTTTTGCCCGTCTGCGGCTGATCACCCTGCTTGGCGGCCTGTTGCTTACCAGCGCGTGCACGGCTCAGAACTCAGGCAATCAGGCGGCAGCCCCCTACACCGATGGCACCGAATACGTGACGCTTCCGGCGCCGAACCATCGCTATAGCGACAGCGGCAAGGTGGAAGTGGTCGAGGTGTTCTCCTACGGCTGCATCCATTGCGCGCACTTCGCGCCCAAGGCTGAAGAGCTGCGCAAGCAGTTGCCGCCAGGCGTCGAGTTCAAACTGCTGCCTGCCGCGTTCAGCGACGAATGGCTGCCGTACGCGCGCGCCTATTACGCCGCCAAGAAACTCGGCGTGGTCGATCAGACGCATCTGGCCCTGTTCAAGGCGAAGTTCGACGACCACTACCCGATCTCCACGCTCGACGAGCTGGCCGACTTCTATGCGCACCAGGGCGTGGACCGCGCCAAGTTCATGGAGATCGCCAGCTCCGACGAAGTGACGGCGCAGATCAAGAAAGATCTCGACCTGGTCAAGTCCTGGGGTGTCACCGGCACGCCGACCCTCGTTGTCGACGGCAAATACCGCAGCAACGAAATCAAGACGCTGGATCAGCTGGTTGCCATGACCCAATGGCTGGCCAAGCGCGATTTGAACGGCGGCAAATAAGCCGCACCGTGTGCGGGGCGTCCACCGCGCCTCGCACACCGTTGGTGAGCATTGACGTAACGCTCACCTTGCGATGGCGATCGTCATCGTCCTCGAGTACTTAAATGGCTATGGACCGTCCTGCCCCGCCACCCGCCGAGCGCCGTCTGCGCTTGCTGAGCTGCAATATCCTCGCCGGCGCCAGCGTGCAGCGTTATAGCGAGTACTTCACCCGCTCGATCAATGCGGTGCTGCCTGGGCGCAGCAAACTGGACAATCTGGACCGTCTCGCCGAGGTACTGCCGCAGTTCGACGTGATCGGTTTGCAGGAGGCCGATGCCGGCAGCCTGCGCTCGGGCTTTCTCAACCAGACCCGTTACCTGGCCGAAACGGCCGGCATGCCGTTCTGGAGCCACCAGCCCAATCGGCCGATCGCGCGCCTTTCGCACACCGCCAACGGCTTGATCAGCCGGCTCGAACCGACCCAGGTGCTCGATTACGCCTTGCCCAGCCGCGTCCCCGGGCGCGGCGCGATGCTCGCCCGTTTTGGTGAGGGCAACGACGCACTCGCGATCATGATCGCGCATCTCTCGCTGAGTGCCGTCGCCAGGGCGCGTCAGCTCGGCTTTATCGCCGAGGTACTGCGCGATTATCGACACGCCGTGTTGATGGGCGACCTCAATACCGACGTGCACAGTGCGGAGATGCGTTATCTCTTCAGCCACTCCGTGCTGCAACCGCCACCGCAGGCCACCTTGACCTTCCCCAGCTGGCGACCGCGCAAGGCGCTGGACCACATTCTTACGTCCGAAGCGATCCGGCTCGACAAGCTCTGGGCACTGCCGCAGGCGTTTTCCGATCATCTGCCGGTTGCCGCGGAAATCATCCTGCCTGGCCATGCCGCACCGCGCGCGCATAAACTGCGCCGATGAAATCCGCCTTTCGCATCTCCCTTCCGTGGCTGCTCATCGTGCTGGCCGGCGTTGCCGCCGCCCTGGTGCGCTATCTGTTTATCGAGCCGGCCAACCTTGCGCACCTGTGCGAAGAAAGCAACGGCCCTGCCTGGTGCGGTATTCGCCAGGCCATCGTGATCGCCTTCTACAGCTATGGGCTCGGTTATGCCGCGCTGGCCGCCACGGTGCTCGCACTCGTGTGGAAGCATCCGGTATCGGCCTGTCTTGCGGCCATGCTCGGTTTTATCGCGCTGGTGATGTACTGCTATGAAGCCGGTGCGTTGGCGCTATTGATTGGCAGCCTGCGGCTGATTCGACTGCAGGCGAACAGCCTGGAGCCAGCCGATGAGAATGGGCAGCGCAATGGCCAGGTTCAAGCCCAGCCATAACCAGGTCGACGGATCGAGCCCCAGCTCCTGCGCAACCACCACTGCAGCGAGCGCCGGCAGCCAGAACGCCAGAAAGCGCTCTTCGGCCAGTGGCGCGAGCAGGTTGCGGCCACGATCGAGCCAACCGAGCACGGCGTAGCCGATACACGGCAGCGCAAACAGTCCCAGCGGAAAATCGCGATAGCGGCCGTCGAACACCAGCAACAGGCCGAGCAAGGCGAGCGCGAACATCCAGCCCGCACGCCACCAGCGCAAGCGCAGCCCGCTATGCGGCGATGCCGTGCCGGTCAGCCGCGCGACGATACGACGTATCAGCGTGATCGCCGTGATCAGCGCCAGCACGCAGGCTCCGATCGAAATACTCCATTCCAGCCGATCGCGGCAGGCATAGAACGCCTGCCGATATTGCCAGGCCAGCGCGGTGCCGCTGGCAAAGCCGGCCAACAGCAAGGCGAGCCAACCGTTCGCACCGCGCCACTGTCTGCGCCAGCTGCCGGCCAGCACGAACAACAGCGCAGCGGCCAGGCCGCTGTAGATACCCCAGAGCCAGCGCTGTTCCTCGATCACCGGCCCCTTCATCGGAAACTTCGGCTGGGCGTCGACATCGAAAATGCCCCAATAACCGCCGACCGTACCTTCCTGTGCCCGCTTCCATGGCTGGTCGAAGGCCTCGATCACGTTGTATGGCATGTCCACGCTGCCGGCATAGGCGAGGAACTCGCGCATGTAGCGCGCCTCGTTGACCAGGCTCGCACTCGCCTCGCGACGCGGGCGCCCCGCGCTCGGCCAGCCGGTTTCGCCGATCATTATCTGACGGCCTGGAAAAGACGCTTTCAGCTTGGCATATACGTCGGCCACGTGCCGTACCGCGTGCTCCGGCGGCACGGGCTCGTCTTCCCAGTAAGGCAGGATATGGATGGTGAGGTAGTCGACCGCATGAGCCATCTGCGGATAGCGAAGCCAGAACTCCCACACGTCGGCATAGGTGATCGGCACGGAACGCGGAATCTGCGCACGCACCTCGGCGGCGTAAGCGGCCAGCGCCTTGGGCGAAAGCTCGCCACGGAGCAGCACTTCGTTGCCGACGACCACGCCACGCAGCACTTCCGGATGCGCCTTTGCCGTGGCGATGCCCATCTCGATTTCATGCGCGTTGACCTTCAACTCGCGGCTCAGCCAGATGCCCATCAACACTTTCATGTGATAGCGGCCGGCGATCTCGGGCACCTTGTCCAGACCGTGGCTTTGCGAATACGTACGCACGCAGTCGAAGCGTTGCGACAGCGCCTTCAGATCGGCATCGATGCGCTCGGGGCTGATCGTCGCGTTCAAGTCGAACGGTGTTTCGCCCGGCATGCGAAACGGCGCATAGGAAACGCAGGCAATGCGCGAGGTCGGTGCATCGGGCAGGTCGATCGGCCGGCCGATAGCCCACCACCACCATGCGCCGGCCAGGGCGGCAAGCACCAGCGCGAGCCATGCCGGCCACAGCGAGCGGAAGGACGGAGGGGACAAAGGCTGCATGCACTTTCCATCAAGGGCGCCGACCGCGGCGCCGGGCGAACGCCTGAGTTTAACAGTGCTGCCGTCGTGGTCGCTTCTTGAGGGATCTGGACGGTTGTCGAGATTTTGTAGGAGTGGCGAAGGGAACCTCAAATAGCCTCCGTTTCTCCTATCGTCATCCCGGCGCAGGCCGGGACCCAGTGGCTTTGCAATCGGTTGTCGCGAGAGTCGTCAAGCATTTGCTCTAGCGCGAAAACCGGAAACCGAAGCCACTGGGTCCCGGCCTACGCCGGGATGACGAGTAGGAGGGGTCTTTTGGAGGTTCCCTGAAGTCGCTCCACCACGCAGACATCCGCCATGCCAGCGTATTCATCGCCGAGTCGCGCAAGACCGCTTATCTTCACGGGCTTGCCATCCGCTCCAGCGCATTTGCCGGTGTGAACTACCATCCCGGTTCATTACTGAAGGAATAGTCATGTCCGAACCCACACGGCTGCTTCGAATCCGACGCCTGCTTCTGTTGACCGCCGGCTGGTTGCTGCTCGGCGGTGTCGCGTTCGCCGACGAACCGAGCGAGGCGCAACGCGCCGCGTTCCGGCAAGCCTATGCCGCGGCCCAGCAAGGTGGCGACGCCTGGCGCGAACAGGCCAGGGGGCTGGACGACTATTCCTTGTACCCGTACCTCGAAGCCGCATCGCTCACGCACGACCTGCGCCAGCTCGATCGCGCCGCCATCGAGGATTATCTGCGCCGCTATCCGGACCTGATCCCCGCCGCCGACCTGCGTCGCGATTTCCTGCTCGAGCTGGCACGCCGCAAGGACTGGGATACTTTCCTCGCGCTCTATCAGCCCGGTATCAACGACACGCTGACCTGCGATGCGCTGCAGGCGCGCCTGTCCAAGGGCGAAAAGCTCGACTTCGACAAGGACCTGGGCACGCTGTGGACCAAGCCAAGCCTGCCTGCAGCCGCTTGCGAGCCGGTGCTTGGCGCCGCCTACGATCAAGGCCTGTTGACCTCGGCGCGCCTGTGGGACCGTATCGATCGTGCCGCGGACGCCAACCAGGGCGGCACCATCGCTACGCTTGCGCAGTGGTTGCCTGACAGCGAAAAGCAGGCCGGACAACGCCTGGCCAGCGCCCTGAGCGATCCCGGCGGCGCCGTCGCCGCTGCGGCGACCTGGCCCGACACGCCGCGCCATCGCCAGGCCGCGATGCTCGCCTTGCAGCGACTTGCCCGACGTCAGTCCGGCAGTGCCGACCAGGGTTGGCAAAAGCTGGAGCACCACTTCAACTTCAGCCCCGCACAACGTGGGCGCATCTTGAACGCACTGGCCGTCTTTCACGCCACCGATTTCGACGAGACCGCGCTCGCACGCCTCGCCGCACTGCCGGCCGACGCGCAGACCGATTCCAGTCGCGAGTGGCGCGTGCGCGTCGCCCTGTCGCAGCAGGATTGGCCGGCGGTGCTCGCCGCGATCGACGCGATGCCGCAGGCACAGCGCGACGACGGCGAATGGCGCTGGTTCAAGGCTCGAGCGCTCGACGGACTCGAGCGCCACCAGGCGGCGCAAAGCGAGCTCGTTCCGCTGGCGCGCGAATCGACCTACTTCGGTTTTCTCGCGGCCGACAAGCTCGATACCAACTATGCGATCTGTCCGCTCACGTTGCCGGCCAATCCGCAGCGCGAGCAGTCGCTGCTTGCCAATATCGGCCTGCAGCGCGCGTTCGAGCTGTATTACGTTGGACTGCCCAAGCTGGCGCGGCGCGAGTGGTCGCGCGCGCTGGACGGTGCCGACCCCGATACGTTGCGTCAGGCGGTCGACCTGGCCTATCGCCGCGGCTGGTATGACCGCGCAGTGTTCACGCTCAATGGCGGCGACGCGTTGCGCTATTACGAGCAGCGATTCCCGCTGGCCGGGCAGGACGGCCTGGTACCGCAGGCACAACAAGCCGGCATCGATCCGGCCTGGGCCTACGGCATCCTGCGCGCGGAAAGCGCCTGGATGAGCGATGCCCGCTCTGCTGCCGATGCCCGCGGGCTGATGCAGTTGTTGCCTGGCACGGCGGCGCTGGTAGCCAAGCGTAACGGCCTGCCTTGGAATGGCGGCGAAAGTCTGTACGACCCGGTGGTCAATGTCGCATTAGGCACGCGCTACCTCGCTCAGCTGGCCGCACGTTTCAACGGCGCGCCCTGGATCTCCAGCGCGGCCTATAACGCCGGCCCCGCACGCGTCGATCAGTGGCTGGCTGCACGCGGCAGTCTGGCGCCGGATCTATTCGTGGCGAGCATCCCGTTCAAGGAGACGCGCGAGTACGTCGCGCGTGTGATGGCGTTTGCGGTTATCTACGATTGGCGCATGAACGGCAAGGCCATCGCCTTGGCCGAGCGCATGCCGGCAATCGGCGGCGCCTACCAACTACCGACTGAGCAAAGCCGGCGCAAGCTGGTGACTTGTCCCGCCGTCGTCGCTCCGGCCAAGGCCGAATCGAACGGCGCACCGGCAGCGCTGGAACCACCGGCCGGCGCCAGTTCGGCGCAGCCGGCGTCATCGGCGAGCGTGCGCTAGCGCTATCTCTGGCACACTCGCGCCATGCGTATTTATCTTGTCGGCGGCGCAGTCCGCGATGCCCTGCTGCAACGTCCGGTGGCCGATCACGATCATGTCGTGGTCGGTGCAAACCCGGACGAGATGCTGGCGCTCGGCTATAAAGCCGTCGGCAAGGATTTCCCGGTTTTTCTGCATCCCAAGACCGGCGAGGAATACGCGCTGGCGCGCACCGAGCGCAAGACGGGCCGTGGCTATCATGGGTTCGCCGTGCACGCCGATGCCTCGGTCACCCTGGAAGAAGACCTGGCGCGACGCGACCTGACGATCAACGCCATCGCACAGGGCGAGGACGGTACGCTGGTCGATCCGTTCCATGGCGCACGCGATATCGAGCAGCGCGTGCTGCGCCACGTCTCCGATGCATTCGTCGAAGATCCCGTACGCCTGCTGCGCGTGGCGCGTTTCGCCGCGCGCTTTGCACCGTTGGGTTTTACTGTCGCCGACGAAACCATGGCGTTGATGCGCCAGATGGTCGAACAGGGCGAGGTCGACCATCTCGTCGCCGAGCGCGTATGGCAGGAAACCCGCAAGACGCTCGGCGAGCCGCAGCCCTCGGCATTTCTGCGCGTGCTGCGTGAGACCGGTGCGCTGAAGGTGCTGTTTCCGGAAGTCGACGCGCTCTACGGCGTACCGCAGCGCGCCGAGTTTCATCCCGAGATCGATACCGGCATCCATATCGAAATGGTGCTGGACATGGCCGCAAGGCTGGCACCGGGTAACGACCTGGTCGGCTTTTGCGCGTTGACTCACGACCTGGGCAAGGCGCTGACGCCGGCCGATGTGTTGCCGCGTCACCTGATGCACGAGCACAACGGCGTCGAACCGTTGCGGGTGCTCGCCGCGCGGCTGAAAGTGCCCACCGAATATGCCGCACTGGCCGAAAGCGTATGCCGCGAGCATCTCAACGCCCATCGTGCGTTCGAGCTCAGACCGGCCACCATCCTGAAACTGCTCACCTCACTGGACGCTCTGCGACGCCCCGAGCGCCTGGAGGTCTTTCTGACGGCGTGTGAGGCGGACAAACGCGGGCGGCTGGGGCATGAGAACGATGCCTATCCGCAGGCGGCATACCTGCGCGAGGCCAGGGCCGCCGCAGCCGGCGTCACCGCCGCCGAATTCGTCGCCCGTGGACTAAGTGGCCCGGCCATCGGCGAAGCCATGGAGCAAGCCCGCTGCACTGCGATCGGCCAGGTCAAACAAAGTACCGCGCAGTAAGCAAAGCGAAAGACAACGCCGCGCGCCCCGGTGTATAACAGCAAGTGTTATTTTATAACACTCACCTTTTTGTCATTTTGGGCGTTTTCCGGAGCCACCCGTGCCGATCAATCCTTCGCCATCGCCACTGCGCCAGCGTTTCAAGCCCCTCTGGTGGCTGGGTATCGCCTATGTCGTCCTGGGCGCGATTACCCGCATCATCTTGCTGGCGATGTCCGGTAGCGGCGTACCGCTCAACCCGCTGTATTACCTGTACGCGTTCGGCATCGGCCTGGGCTATGACCTGATCACCCTGCTCTACGTCGCCTGGCCGCTGCTGCTGTATCTCTGGCTGATGCCGGTACGTGCCTATGTGTCGCGGACAGGACAGTGGGTCCTGTACATCCTTGGCCTGGTGCTGCTGTTCTGGTTGATGTTCGTCGGCGCGTCCGAGCTGACGTTCTGGGCGGAATTCGGCACGCGCTTCAACTTTATCGCTGTGGATTATCTGGTCTACACGACCGAGGTGATTGGCAATATCCGCGAGTCCTATCCGATCGGCCGCTGGCTCACGCTGCTCGCGCTCGCCGCGATTATCGTGGTCTGGGTGACGCGTCGCGGCTTGCGCGCGAGCGATGGCGGTACGCGTTTCCTGCAACGCGGCAAGGTCGTGCTGGTGTGGTTCGTGCTCACCGTGCTTTCGGTAGTCGCGGTCAAGGGCACCTTGAAGGACCGTCTCGATAACGCCTACGTCAACGAACTGTCGGGCAACGGCATCTACGAGTTCTTTGCCGCCTTCCGCAGCAGCCATCTCGACTACGCGCGTTTCTATCGCACGCTGCCCGACGATCAGGCCTTCAAGGACGTGCGTGAGATGATCAAGACGCCCGAGGCCACCTATCTCACCGACGACCCGCAGGATCTCACCCGCGAGATTCGTCACGCCGGGCCCGAGAAGCATCTCAATGTGGTGTTGATCAGCGTGGAAAGCCTGTCGGCCGACTTCCTGCAGCACTTCGGCGGCAGCCACGGCAACATCACGCCCAATCTCGACGCGCTGGCCGAGCAGAGCATGTTCTTCGACAACCTCTATGCCAATGGCACGCGCACCGTGCGCGGTCTGGAGGCCTTGTCGCTGTCGATTCCGCCGGCGCCTGGCGACTCGTTGATCAAGGCACACAACAACGAAAACCTGTTCACGCTGGCCGATATCTTCAACGATCGCGGCTACCAGTCGGATTTTGTCTACGGTGGCTACGGCTACTTCGACAACATGAACTACTACTTCAGCCACAACGGCTACCACACGGTCGACCGCGGTGACATCACCAAGGATCAGACCATCCACCACGAAAACGTGTGGGGCGTGGCCGACGAAGATCTCTACACGCTCGCGCTCAAGCAGATGGACCAGGCACAGGCGGCCGGCAAGCCGTTCTTCCTGCACATCATGACCACCACCAACCACCGCCCCTTCACCTTCCCGGCCGGGCGCGTGAAGGAGCGCAACGGCACGCGCGAAGGCGCCGTGGCCTATACGGACTGGTCAATCGCCGATTTCATCAATCGCGCGCGTAGCAAGCCGTATTTCGACGACACCATCTTCGTGATCACCGCCGATCATTGCGCATCGAGCGCGGGCCGCAGCAGCGTGCCGATCAACCGCTATCACATCCCGCTGTGGATCTATGCGCCCAAGCATATCCAGCCCCAGCATGTGAAGCAGCTGACCGCGCAGATCGACATCGCCCCGACCGTGCTTGGCCTGCTCAACTTCAGCTACCGCAGCCGCTTCTTTGGTGCGGATATCTTCCAGCTCCCGGCCGGCCAGGAACGCGCCTTCCCCGCCACCTACGAAAAGCTCGGCTACCTCAAGGGCGACGTACTGACGGTGCTCGAACCGCAGCGCAAGCTGGAGCAGGTGCATCCGAACTTCGACACCGGCGATGCCACGCCAATCCAGCCGATCGACCAGAAGCAGGTAGATGAAGCGACGGCGTTCTACCAGGTCGCCGCGTATCTGTTCAAACACGGCAAGATGGTCCGCAAGCCGGAAGACAGCACCCCGGTCAAACCCGAGGCGGTACCGTCTCAAAGTAGCCCGGCGGTCCCCTCGACGGTGCACTAACCGCGGCCAGTCGCTTACGCTAACGCCTTTCAGGAGAAAATAAGGCGTTAGCGTGACGTGGCGGCAACACCCTTTGCTCAGGGCTGGCGCCCTGCTGGTTCTCGTGTGGCTGCTGCTGAACTTGCCCACGTTGCTCGGCGGACGCATTCTGCCCTGGGACGCGATCGACCAGTTCTATCCCACGGTCTATTTCAACGCGCATAGCTTGCGCCATGGCATGGCGCCTTGGTGGAACCCGCATATCTATGCGGGTTACCCGCAGATCGCCGACCCGCAGGGCATGCTGTTTTCGCCGTTACTGATGGCTTGGATGATGATCCCTTCATCACCCGGCGCGAGCTGGTTTGCCTGGGGCGTTCTTCTTCATGTGCTGATGGGCGGTGCGGCCAGCCTGGCTGTGCTGCGCCGCATGGGCGCCACCTCGGCGGGAGCATTGATCGGCGCGATCGTGTTCATGGCCGGCGGCGTCGCTGCATCGCGGCTCGAACACGTGCCGATCGTGCTGGCCTACGCCTATGCCCCTGTCGTGCTGCTCGCGCTGAAAGTATTCGTCGCCCGCCCTCGCTGGAGTTACGGCCTGCTGCTGGGCCTGGCGACCGGCGCCATGCTGACGCACCTGGTACAGCTGACTTATCTGCTAGCGCTGATGCTGATGGCCTACGCCATAGCTGCAAGCGCGGCGCATTGGCGAAGCTACTCGGGGCGCGACCGGCTGCACTGGCTTGCCGGCAGCGCGCTGGCTTGTCTGGTCGCATTGGCGATGGCCTTGCCGCAATTGCTGCTCAGCTACGCCTTCGTTGCGCTGTCCAACCGTGCCGAGCTGCCGCTCGAGGCATCACGCGTAGCCTCGCTGAACATGCGTGCCTTCCTGACGCTGATCGTTCCCAATGCCTTGCATGCCTTGCGGGGCACCTATAACGGCCCGTCGTCCGGGATCGAGGCGTATTTTTATCTGGGCGCCCTCCCCAGCCTGATGCTCTGCGGCCTGGGCGCTGCATGGCGCCACCGGCAGCAACGTCGTCAGCTACTGTTCTTCGCAGTGGTGGCGTTGCTGGCGACCTTGTACATGTTCGGCCTGCACACCCCGTTCTACGGTTGGCTGTATGCCTGGTTGCCGGGAATCAAACAGTTTCGCCGGCCGGCGGATGCGGCCTACCTGCTCAACATGGCGTTCGCTTTCGTTATCGGCATGGCGGCAAGCCACGTCGACCTGAAATCCCGTAGAACGATCACCTGGATGCTCGGCATCGCCATCGTCTGGTTGCTGGTGGCAAGCGCGGCGATGCGCGCCGACGATGCGCGCTGGCAACCGGCCACCTTGTCAGCCGCCATCGCAGCGGCGATCGCCTGCTGGTGGTTGCGCAAGACGGAGCGCGATATCCGGCATGTGCTCGTCGCCATGTTGGCCGTCATGGTGATCGACTATCGCTGCTTCAGCCTCAATGGCAGCTTCAACGAAACCAACGACACGGCACGTGCTTTCCTGCGCAATGATGCCGCCAACTATCTCGCGACACAGCTTCACGATACGCCGGGTGCATTGCCTGCACGCATCGAACCTGTCGATGCCAGTGTCTTCTGGGACAACCTGGTCGTGCTGCGCGATTTTCAATCGACCCAGGGCTATAACCCGCTGCGCTACGCCTTGTACGACCGCTGGTACGGTGCGCGCGACAACGGCAACCTGCCGCGCCCATCCACGCCCTTCAATCTCGATTCGGGCAGCCCATTGACCCGGCTGCTCGCTACCCGATACCTGGTGCGAAACACTTCGGAACAGGCGCCGCCATGGACAGCTCCGGCGGGATACGAGCGGGTATTCTCAGGCTCTCACAGTGAAGTGTGGCTCAACCGGGCAGCGCTACCGCGACTGTTGACGCCACTGCAGGCTCAGGTGATGACCTCACCGACGCCAAATGATTTCGCCACCGCGGATTTCACCAAGCTTGTCCTGCTCACACCGCGAGACGCTGCCGATGAAGCGCTCGCACGCACGGATCAGGAGCGCTGCGCGGGTCAGGTGCAGGTTCAAACCGCGACGGCAACACCGACACACATCGCCTTGAACGTGCGAACGACGCAAGCCGGCTGGCTGGTCATGAGCGAGCTGGATTTCCCTGGGTGGACTGCCGAAGTCGATGCTACGCCCCTGTATGTTCACCGCGCCAACGGCATGTTTCGCGCAGTGTGTGTTCCTGCGGGCGAACACAACCTGGCCTTTAGTTTCCACCCTTGGGACATGGTGGCCGACGTCTTGCGGCGACGTTGAGCCGGCTCGTTACAGGCGTGCGGCCTGATCTGCGCTCAATAGATCGGCCGATAGCGGCAATACGTTCATGCCTTTGGCGAATAGCATTGCCTGAAAACGCTCGCCCATCTGATCAGGCAACGTCAGCCGCTTCACTTCTTGGGCAAGCCGATAACGGCTGGCTTCGTCGGCCGCTTGCTCATAGGCATCCTCGAATGCCTGTTGCAGCCCCGCTCCGATCAGGAAAGCCGACTGCGGCACATACGCGGCAACGCCAAACCCGGCGCCGTTGCCCGCCTCGGCCAGCGCGGTGAAATCGACCGAGGCAGTGAGATCGTTGAGGCCTGGCAGATAGAACGGATCGTTGTGCGCGCGATGGCGGTAGTGCGCCATCAGCGTCCCATCGTTACGCTCGGGCAGATAGAACTCGCGGCGTACGTAGCCGTAATCGATAAACAACATAAGGCCCGCTTCCAGCGAACCGGCGATCGCCTGAATCCAATATGGCAGTTGCGGCAGAATTTCGGAGCGATAGCCGTCGGTAAATTCGGCGCCCAGGTCGCGTTCGACATGGCGCACGGCGCCACTCACCAACGCATCGGCAGGGCGATCGCTGCGCATCAGACGACCTTCGCCATCGAGCACGACATATTCTTCGTAGACTTCGCCGCCGCGCATCGCAAAGCGTGTTGTCGGCAACGCGTCGATCACTTCGTTGGCAAAAAGGATGCCGCGCCAGCTTTCTTCCGGCGGCCGATCCAGCCATTGCACGCGCTCGAAAACCTCGGCGGGCAACACGGCAGCAAGACGTTCGCGTTGACGATCACGCAGGTCGGCGCTCGGCTCGAGAATCAGATAGCGACGCGGCAGCGACTGGCTGGCATGAAACGCACGCAGCGCGGTTTCGGCGAACGCACCGCTACCGCCACCCAGTTCCAGAAAGTCCGCGTCGCCGCCTAACGTCGCCAGGACCGGTTGCGTAGCGGCTACGACGCAGCGACCGAACAGCTCTCCCAGTTCCGGCGCCGTGACGAAATCGCCGGCTTCACCGAACTTCGTCTTGCCAGCGCTGTAGTAGCCCAGGCCCGGCGCATACAGACAGCGCTCCATGTACTGCGCAAACGGCATCGGCCCGTGCGCGGCGATCTGCTCTCGCAGCAGGCTCAACAGACGATCGGAGTGCTCACGCTCGTCGGCGCTGGGCGAAGGAAGGCGGGAAGATACGTTGGGATTCATCGGCCAAAGGATAGCCGACCACGGAAGGGGTAAGAAACAAGGCGTGAGAAGCGAGTGGGTACCGGCCCTCTCTCACTTCTCACGCCTTTTCAAGCTTTCCTGCGCTTAAAAGTCTTTCTGCACGCTCAGGTACAGCCCGCGGCGCGGACCGAACTGCGGGGCGCCCACGCCCACGCCGGTACCGTCGCGCAGCTCGTAGGTACGGTCGAGCGCATTGATCAGTGCCAGCTGCGTGTGCAACGTGCCGGTGCTGTCGAAGTTGAAATCGTGCGAGACGTTCAAGTTGAGCTGGAAGTAATACGGCAGCGACAAGCCGTTCGGCACGGCACCGTCGGAGCGAAGGCCGCTACCGAAGATGTAATCGGCGCCGACCTTGGTATCGCCAGTGATCGCGTAGCTGACGCCGCCGGACGAGGTCAGCTTCTGGTCGTGATCGAGATGGATGTAGTTGTTGTAGATATACGCCAGATCGTCCGGGCTGAAGTTGTACTGGCCGGTGATGATGCGCTTGCCCATGGCGCGGTTGTACGCCATGTTGAAGTATGCCGAGACCGGGCCCTGATCGAAGTTGGCCGTGAACTCCACACCGCGGATGCGACCGAATTCGTAGTTGAAGTTCGAGTACACCAGCGCCGCGCCAAACTGACCTTCATCCTGCAAGCGGCTGACCTTGCGGTAGTACGCGTCCAGGCCCAGGGTCAACGGACCGATGTTCTGCGACACGCCCGCATCGTAGTAATCGGAACGCTCGGACAGCGCCGTATTGTTGCCATCGCTCGGTAGCTGATTGGTGGTGCCGGCGAACTTGGCGATATTGGTGGTCGAAATGATTTCGGTAGCCGGCGGCACGAAGTAACGCGAGTAACCCGCGTGCAGCGTGGTATCGGGCGTGGCCTGATAGACCAGTCCCAGGCGCGGGCTCAACTGGCTTTCATCGCGGAACAGATGGTACTTGTCGCCGCGCACGCCGTAGTTGATCGTCCACTTGTCGGTCACGCTCCACTCGTCCTGCACATAGGCCGAATACGTACGCGCAATCAGACGGCTGTCATCGAGAATGCCGATCGGCGTGGTGCTGGCCTGGCTGCCATCGTCATTGGCGGGAAACACCAGCGAATCATTGTTGATGTTGCCGTGCTCGAACGAACCGTAGATGCCGTAGCGCAGCGTATGGCTATCGCCCAGCGGCGTGGAGAAATCCGCCTGCAAGGTGCTGGCACGGTTGGTGCGATTGATATCGGCGGCCACGCCGTTGAACATCAGGTCGCCGATCGTGTCCGGAGTGAAGTTGACGCTGCTGTAACGCTGGCCGGCGGACACCTGATAGGCGGTCTCGCCGATCTTGCCCTGCAGCGCAAGCACGCCGAAGCGCGTCTTTTCCTGCTGCTGTTCGTTGAGATTGGCCGAATTGAAATCGACCGTGTCGAGATAGCCGAACTGCGGCGTCTGGTCCGGATTGTTCGGAATCTGAAAGCGGCTGTTGCTCACGCCGAACATGAAGCTCAGGCGCGTCGTGTCGTTGATCAGATACGAGATATCGCCAAAACCCTTCACCTGGTTGGTGTGGTCGTGGATCGGCGTGCGGCTCGAGGTCGGGTTTTCGATGCCGACATCGTTTTCCAGATAGTTCGCCGTGAGGAAGTAGCTCCAGCGATCGGTGCTGCCCCAGATCGACGCATTCGGATTGAAGGTGCCGAACGAGCCGCCCATGACGCCGACGCTGCCGCCGTTGCCCAGGTCGTGGCCGCTCTTAGTGGTGATGTCGACGACCGCCGCAGTACGCAGGCCATACTGCGCCGGCAGCGCGCCGTCGATCAGCTTCACTTCCTTGATCGTGCGCGCATCCAACGTCTGGCCGAAGCCGGAGATCGACTCGGGAATCAGCACGCCATTGACGCGATATTGCAGGTTGGCGTGATCGCCGCGGATATGCAGCTGGCCATAGGAATCCTGCACCACGCCCGGCGCCTGCAGCAGCACCTGGTTGAGCGGCGTCGATGCGCCCAGCGGCAGGGCTGCAATGGCCTTCTGGTCGATCACGTACTGGCTGCTGCCGGTGTCCGGCGACAGCGAGTTGCGCGCCTGGTCCAGAGCCGCCGTGACGTCGATCGCGCCCAGGTTCTGTACCTTGTTGGCCGGCTTGTTGCGCGAGCCTTGCGGGGTGGTGTCGTTGTCCGCGCCCTGGGACGGGGCATTGGCGCCAGCGGGGGTATCGGTGGCGTACAGCGGCGCCGCGCCCAGCGCAGCAGCCAAGCTCAAGGCAAGCAGGGAAAGTTTCATCGAGAGGCGATCCAAGGTGGCAGTAGGCGGTCGGGGACAATGTTTTATTTTCGATACGTTATAACATTGCCATTACAGAGCAGCCAGTGCCTGCCCCATAAGTCATGCCCCTCGTCGCAAGTAGCTGCGCCTAGTCGCCTCCCCCTCGTCAGGCCAACTTCACCTGTCATCCATAGACTGAGCCTCTGTCGGCGGGCTCTCCAGCCGACGTTTCCAAGGGAGTCGTCATGGCAAAACGTTCAGCAAAGGATGTGTCCGGGGACCAGCTCCCCGCCGTGGTGGAACCGACCGAGCAGAGCCGGGTCACCCGCGCCATCCTGGATTTCGTCAGCCAGATTCCCGACAGCCGCATCGGCGGCGCCAAGGATCCCCAGGCCGAAGCGCGTCGGCTGGCCAGTCGGGCCGCCCAACGCGCGGCGCTGACCTCGGGCTCGCTGGCCCTGCCGCCCGGTCCGCTGGGCTGGCTCACCATCCTGCCCGAGCTGATCGCGATCTGGAAAATCCAGGCACAGATGGTCAGCGATATCGCCGCCGCCTATGGCAAACATGCGGCGCTGGGGCGCGAGCAGATGCTCTGGTGCCTGTTTCGCCATACCGCCGCACAAGCGTTTCGCGACCTGGTAGTGCGCATGGGCGACCGCCTGCTGTTTCGTCGCATGTCCTATGCCGTCGCCGAACGCGTGGCCAAACGCATTGGCACGTCGATCACGCAACGCGCGGTCGGCAAGGGTATTTCGCGCTGGCTGCCGATCGTCGGCGCGCTCGGTGTCGGCGCCTATGCCTATTACGACACCGGACAGGTGGCCAAGACCGCGATCGAGATGTTCAGTGGCGATATCGAGGTCGATGGCGTCGCGGACGACGCAGAATTTGCCGACACCGTAAAAAAAAAGTCCCCGCGCCGAGCCACCAGCAAAGCCGTGAGCCGCACTGCCCGTAAGGTGATCGACAGCGCCAGGAAGACGGCCACCAAGAGCAGCAGTGTCGCGAAGAAAGCGGCGAAGAAAGCCGTGAAAAAGGTCGCGGCAAAAAAGCGCCCGGCACCCCGGAAAACCTGAGCCGCGAGATGACGCACGCATCGCTTTGCGGCAAGCTGGAGCAATCATCGAAAAAGCCAGGAACCGTCGCATGAGCCCACGTCACGACCGCCCTGTCGTCCTGATCACAGGCGCGGGTAAACGCGTGGGCGCGACGATCGCGCGCGTGCTGCACGGCGCCGGTTACGATCTCGCACTGCATTACCGCCGCTCGCGCGAAGAGGCCCAGGCCCTGGCTCAATCGCTGGAACAAGCGCGCGCGGGCAGCACACTCTGCGTCCAGGCCGAACTGGCCGAGCTCGACCGGCTGCCCGGGCTTGTCGACGAAGTACTCGCCCACTATGGCCGGCTCGATGCACTGATCAACAACGCGTCGGCGTTCTACCCCACACCGATCGGCACGGCGACGCCGGCCCAGTGGCAGGAACTGTTCGCTTCCAATGCGCAGGCGCCTTTCTTTCTCGCTCAGGCGGCGGTGCCTGCGTTGCGTGAGCGCAGTGGCGCCATCGTCAACCTGGTCGACATCTACGCCGAACGCCCACTTGCCAACCACACGCTGTATTGCATGGCGAAGGCTGCGTTGGAAGCGATGACGCGCTCGCTCGCACTGGATCTCGGGCCGGCGATACGCGTCAACGGCGTAGCACCCGGCGCGGTGATGTGGCCGAGCGAAGGCAAGGCTTATGACGATAAACAGGCGATGCTCGAACGCACGCCGCTCAAACGCGCCGGCAGTCCCGATGATGTGGCCAGCGCCGTGTTGTGGCTGCTGCGCGATGCGCCTTTTGTGACCGGGCAGATCATCCGTATCGATGGTGGGCGGACGCTTTCGGTCTAGGCTGTGGGTCGCGGTGGAAGCCGCTCCTACATGGGCGACTTCGGAGATATTCGGAAAACCCTACCTATTCGTCATTCCGGCGCAGGCCGGAACCCAGTGGCTTTGTGATCGGTTGTCGCGAGGACCTGCGTAGGTCAGCCCTATTGCGAAAACTGAAAACCGATGCCACTGGGTCCCGGCCTACGCCGGGATGACGACAATCAAAACTGAGGTTGTTCGAGGCTCCCTTCAGCCGCAATAGCCTGCAAAGCAGGCCGCTCTTCAGTCCGCTCGTACACGAAAAGCCTGCTCCAGCAGCTTCGGCTCGAACCCACCGCCAACTTCACCGCTCTCGGCGTAGCGATACAACACCGCCGCATAGATGCCTTGAAGCGCCGAATGCGCCAACGCCAGCGTGATCAGGCCAATAACCGCCAGTGCAACGGCCGCGACAATGGCCGGCATCGAGTGCGACGTGATGGCCGCCACGACCAGCAAGCCGCATGCAAATGTCGCGATGACGGTGACCACACTAAACACCACACCGATGCCACCCTGGCCGATCAGATTTTCGCCCCAGGTGCGCTTGAGCAGGGCCACGCTGCGGGAAACCGCATCCATGGGCCCGACCTGCTGACTGGCCAGCACCGGCACGACCAGGAGGCTCGCCACCGTCCAGGCCAGACCGAATAAGCCGGCAATCATCCTGCCGACCAGACCCAGGCGCTCCTGCAGCGCGCGCAGAAACAAACCAACGGTTGCGGCGATCATGGCGTAGCCAAGAATGCTGCCCCAACGCGAGCGTGCTACGGCAAAGCCGGTCGACATCGTCGCCGGTTCGCCGCGAAGGCGCGCAAGCACCGTGCCGGCCAGGGCGGTGTTGAAAAAGATGATGATGAAGTACTGCACCAGGTAGAACACGAACATGCCCAGGTAGGCAACCAGCGAGAACCCGCGTGTCTCGTTGGCGGTCGCGTGATGCACGATACCCAGCGTCACCGCGATCGGAATCAAAAAGCTGGCCGCGACCACCAGGCTGCAAAGACCCGACAGCAACGGAAACATCATCAGCGACTTGTCCGAGCGCAACACGCTCGCGCTCGCCTTCATCAAGGCCCAACTACGCGCAAACTTGCCCATCGTCCCCCTCCTCCTTGTCTGTGATTGGCTTTTTATCACCGGCGCATAGGCAGCGACAGTGCAGGTTCAACTCAATTCAATGCGCTCCAGCGGTTCGCTATCGGCCGGGAACGCCGACCATAGCGCCGCCATGGTGTCGCCACTGAGCGGGTGCCGCAGCATCGGCGCGATATCGGCGATAGGCCGCAGCACAAAGGCATGTTTCAACTCTTTGCGCGGCAGCTGCAAATGACCATCCCCGTTCATCACCAGATCGTCATACAACACGATGTCGATATCGAGCGTGCGGTCCGAATAGCGCGGCACGTCGCGGCGGCGACCGTGACGATCCTCCAACGCATGCAGCCAGTCGTTCAAGGCTTGCGGCGACAAATCCGTATCCACTCCGACCGCGAGATTGACGAAGTCCGCCCCGTCGAAACCCACCGACCGGCTGCGATACGCCGGCGACACGACGATGTTGCCAAAGCGCTCGCGCAGCTCGGCGAGCGCCGCATTGAGGTAGCGCAGCGGCTCCTGGTTGGAGCCCAAACTCAGATAAGCGCGCGCCATCGCCTCAGACCGGACGCGTACCGCGCTCGATGCGCACGCCTACCGCACGTGCGCCGCGTACCGCGCCGGGCTTGGACAACTTCAATCGCACCCAGCTCACGCCGAACTCGTTGCGGATGATTTCCGCACAGCGCTCGGCCAACGTTTCCACCAAGCCGAAACTGGAACTGCCGACATAGTCGATCAACCGCTTGGAGATGTCCTTGTAGTTGAGCGTATGGGCGATATCGTCGCTCGCCGCCGGACGTGTGTTGTCGAAGGCCATTTCGATGTCGAAGGACAAGGTCTGGCGCACGCGACGCTCCCAGTCGTAGATACCGATCACGGTTTCTATGCGCAGGTCTTCGATGAAAACGATATCCATGGGTGAACAATCAACCGTCAATGGTGAACAGGAAAAGTACGTAGCGATCAAGCCGCCGGAAGGCTTTCCAGATCCCAGCGGGGAAAGACCTGCACGGTCTCGTCCTGGTGCTGACCGTGCGCGAGGCGGATCGCACCGGCCAGCGCGATCATCGCGCCGTTGTCGGTGCAGAATGCCAGGCGCGGGAAATAGGTGCGAAAACCGTCCTTCTCGCCAGCGGCAGCCAGCTCGGCGCGCAGACGCTTGTTCGCGCCGACGCCACCGGCGATGACCAGGCGCCTGGCGCCGGATGCCTCGAGTGCACGGCGGCATTTGATGATCAAGGTATCGACGATCGCCTCTTCGAAGGCGCGCGCGATGTCGGCGCGGGTCTGATCGCTCTGGTCCGACTGCTGCCAGGCCAGCAGCACCTGTGTCTTCAGACCGGAAAAGCTGAAATCCAGCCCCGGGCGATCGGTCATCGGTCGCGAGAAACGAAACAAGCCGGCCCGGCCCTGCTGCGCCAGCGCCGCCAGCGCGGGACCGCCCGGATAGGGCAGGCCCATCATCTTGGCGGTCTTGTCGAACGCTTCGCCGGCCGCGTCGTCCAACGTGTCGCCCAGGATCCTGTATTGGCCGATGCCCTTGACCTCGACCAGCATCGAATGCCCGCCCGAGACCAGCAGGGCGACGAACGGCGGCTTGGGCGGGTCGTCTTCCAGCAAGGGGGCAAGCAGGTGACCTTCCATATGGTGCACGCCGATGGCTGGCACACCCAGGGCCCAGGCCATCGCCCGCGCGGCCGCCGCGCCGACCAGCAAGGCGCCGACCAGCCCCGGCCCGGCGGTATAGGCCACGCCACCCAGGTCCTGGGGGGTCAGACCGGCCTGGGCCAGTGCCTCGCGCACCAGCGGCAACAGCTTGCGCACGTGATCGCGGCTGGCCAGCTCGGGCACCACGCCGCCATAATCGGCGTGCAGCTTGATCTGGCTATACAGCGTATGGGCCAGCAGGCCCTCTCCCGGCTTTTCCGGCTCCCAGCGCAGCAGGGCCACACCGGTTTCGTCGCAGGAGGTCTCGATGCCTAGGATGGGTTTATTGGGCGCTGACATGCCCAACAGTCTAACGGGGAGCGAGCGACTTTACGCAGCCGCCCTGGCGCGGCTATACTTTGCGGCTCGCCCAATTCCACGGGCAGTACCTAGTCATATTCGGAGTTTCCATGCCCAGCGTAAAAGTCCGCGAGAACGAGCCGTTCGAGCTTGCCCTGCGTCGCTTCAAGCGCACCTGCGAAAAGGCCGGCGTCCTGGCCGAGACTCGTAAGCGCGAGTTCTACGAAAAGCCGACCCAGGAGCGCAAGCGCAAGCGTGCCGCTGCGGTGAAGCGCCATCTGCGCCGCCTGTCGCGTGACACCTCGCGTCGTACCCGCCTGTACTGAGCTACCTGGCCCGGCATCCTGCGTGATGCCAGCCCTGGCGCTTCCCAGCGCCCCCAGGTAGCTTTGGCAGCTTGGCGCGATTAACTCCGCCGCCGCTGCGTTCAGCACTTGCACCAGCCGGCGTTGCCTTGCGCAACGCCGGCTTTCTGCATTTCCTTATCGCCCGAATCCGGATACCAGGAGCACAACATGTCCCTCAAGCAGCAACTTACCGAAGACATGAAGACCGCGATGCGCGGCGGCGACAAGCACAAGCTGGGCGTCGTGCGCCTGATCCTCGCTGCCGTCAAACAGCGCGAAGTGGACGAACGCATCGAGCTGGATGACGTCCAGGTCCTTGCCGTGCTTGAGAAAATGCTCAAGCAGCGACGCGACTCCGTGAGCCAGTTCGATGCCGCCAACCGTACCGACCTGGCCGACGTGGAACGCGCCGAAATGGCCATCATCGAGACCTATCTGCCGGCCAAGCTCACCGAGGCGGAAGTCGATGCACTGATCGATGCGGCTATTGCCGACACTGGCGCCAGCTCGGCCAAGGACATGGGCAAGGTCATGGGCGTGGTCAAGGACAAGGCCGCCGGCCGGGCCGACATGGCCGTGGTGTCGGGACGCATCAAGGCCAAGCTGGCCGGCTGATCTCGCCCGGGAACGCGGCGTTCACGCGCTCCTGACCGCGCCGTACCGCGATTAAACAGCGAGCCGGCCGATGCCCCGATGATGCGGCGCCTTCACGTTGCGGCCTCTACAAGTGAGGCTCGCAACATCATCGAGGGCTATACGCATGCTGAAGTGGGCCATTATTTTCGCCATCATCTCGCTGATTTCAGGCTGGCTGGGTTTTGGCACCTTGTCGGGCGTCACCGGCACGATCGCCAAGGTGCTGTTCGTGATCTTCGTGATCATCTTCCTCGTCATCCTGCTGGGCCTGATCGGCATCGTCCATCTGGTCTGACGATACAGCGCTGCCCGGACTCAGTCCGGGCAGCGCTACACGGACCGGCTCACGGAAGGCTTTTCACCAGCGCTCGCCGCGCTCGCTCCAGCACCGGATCTTTCCCTGCGCGCACATCCGCCACGCTCGGCGCCAGGGCGATAGTCGGCGTAATGCCACGACCGACGAACTCGCGCCCATCCGGATAACGATCCCATTTGACGCAGATGCGCGCCCAGCCGCCGCCCGGCAGCATGAAAGACATCGGCATGCCCGTACTGCCACCCGTCGGCTGGCCCACCAGGATGCCGCGCTTGAGCGTATCGAACGACATCACGAAGTCTTCGCCGGCCGAGAAGGTTTGCGCACCAATCAGCACCGCAACAGGGCCCCGGAAAATGGGCTTGGTTTCATGCGGATAGGCTTCCCCGCTGCCATCCAGCGGCACCCATTCCAGACCCAGGCCACCGTTGGCGCGCGACACTGCGCTGACCGATTGTTCGTAGGCAGCGGCGGATGGAATGGGGGCGTCTGTGAGATGTGTAAGGATCTTAAAACCATAGCTGTCCGAACCGCCGCCGTTCTGTCGCACGTCGAGAATCAGTGCCTTGGCCTGCATGATCTGCGGTAGATGATCCTCGAAGGCCTTGCTGGACGCCTCGCTTTCGAAGTGATCGATCGCCAGATAGGCTACTCCGCCCGGCAGCATCCGGAACTCGAACTGCGGCGGACCGTGTCGATCCGGATAGTTGCTGCGCGCGACCGTCACCGTGCGGCGATGGCCATGGCCATCGTCCAGCCCAAGTTCGACCGGCTTGTCCTTGTCGCCCCCAAGCAGGCTGTAGCTATATTTGCGCACGTCCATGTCCTGCGCTGTGGAGCTGCTTTCATAAGGCTCCACATGCTCGTGCGCGTATTGCTTGACCTCGACGCCGTCGATGCTGGTGATTTCGTCTCCGGCATGGATGCCCTGCTTGTCCAGCAGCGCGCTACCAACAAAGGTCACCAGTACCTTGCCGCCGATCAGCGCCGTGCGCAGCGGCGGGCGGGCATAGAAACTGTCTTGCAGCTCTTTGGGTGGATCGATGTTTGTATGGCCATCGTGCAACAGCGGCGCGAAACGCATCAGCACTTCGTAGTACGACCGCGTATCGCTGGCCGCGATCACCTGCGGCAGGAAATCCAGATACGCCTGATCCCAATCGAGCTGCGGCACATTGTTGAAGTGTGCGAAGTTGTACTTGGCCTCCGACCAGAACAATGACAATCCGGCGATACGCTCCGCTTCGCTCAACTGTGGCTTGTACGGCACGGCGATCGTCTTTGCGTGCCATAGCCGCCCCGTCGCGTCCATGTGCGACAGCATGTCTTTGTAGCGCGGCTCATCCTTCAGCAGCGCCTTGGCCTTGTCACTACGAAAAATGTTGTCGGCAGGAATCGGTGCCTGCGCGACATTGGCTGCCATCATGTCGAGCGCCTTGGCTTTCTCGCCCTCGTCGACATACAGCAGAAACAAGTCGTCACGAATGTTGTAACTACGAAAGCGCAGAGCGCCACTACCATCGGCAAGTGACGTTATCTCCGGCGAATAGGTATCGCCGAGCGCCTTGAGCAGTATCGCTTCGGCTTGCTGCCTGGACGCCGGCGTGTCCTTGCCATCCTTGCGCACCGCCTCGGCCTGGTCGCGTGCCGCACTCAGGCGGTCGTAGGCCTGCATCGCCGGGCTTTGCGTCTCAGCCGCCAGCGCATTGGTCATACCGATCGCCAGCAGCCCTGCCAACACCACCATCCCATGCCCTCGCCCCATACCATCCCTCCCCTTTGATCGGCCGAGCTTACCGCGGCCGATCCACAGGAAACCTCCCCCATCGACTAAACTGATGACCTATGCGTGGCCGGATCCCCGACAGCTTCATCGATGAACTGCTTGCCCGCGTCGATATCGTCGACGTGATCGAGCGGCGCGTGCCGTTGAAGAAGGCCGGGCGAGAATGGACGGCGTGCTGTCCGTTCCACAACGAGCGCAGTCCATCGTTCTATGTGAGCCCGGCCAAGCAGTTCTTTCATTGCTTCGGTTGCGGCGCGCACGGTACAGCGATCAAGTTCCTGATGGATTACGAGCGCCTGGAGTTTCCCGATGCCATCGAGGAACTGGCCCAAGCCGTCGGCTTGAAGGTCCCACGCGAGGGCGGCAACGATGCGCCACGCGAGGACAAGACCGATCTCTACGCGCTGCTCGACAACGCCGCACGCTGGTATCAGGGCGAGCTGCCCAAGAACGCCGACGCCAAGGCTTACTGCAAAAAGCGCGGGCTGGATGCACAGACGATCGAGCGCTTCCGCATCGGCTGGGCGCCGGCCGGCTACGACGGCATCATGAAGTCGCTGGGCACCAGCGAGCGCCGCATGCAGTTGCTGAACGAAGCGGGCATGGTGGCCAGCAACGAACGTGGCAGCAAATATGACCGTTTCCGCGAACGGCTGATGTTTCCCATCCTCGACCGCCGCGGCCGCGTGATCGCTTTTGGCGGGCGCGTACTGCAGGCCGATCAGGGCCCGAAGTATCTCAACTCGCCGGAAACGCCGCTGTTCCACAAGGGCCGCGAGCTGTTCGCGCTGTGGCAGGTGAAGCAGGCCAACAGCAGCCTGGCGCGCATCGTGGTGGTCGAGGGCTACATGGATGTGATCGCCCTGCATCAGGCCGGCCTGCCGATTGCGGTAGCGACGCTGGGCACGGCGACCACACCCGACCACACCGAAGTGCTGTTTCGCGCCGCGCCGGACGTCGTGTTCTGTTTCGATGGCGACCGCGCTGGACGCGCGGCGGCGTGGAAGGCACTGGAATCGGCATTGCCGCGATTGCGCGACGGGCGACAGGCGTATTTCCTGTTCCTGCCCGACGGCGAGGACCCCGATACCTTGATCCGCAAGGAAGGCAAGGAAGGTTTCGAGAAGCGGCTGAAAGAAGCCACACCGCTGTCGGAATATTTCTTTGGCGAACTCGCGCACGACGTCGACATGGCCAGCCTAGACGGTCGCGCCCGGCTCGCCGAACGTGCACGGCCGCTGATCGCGCGCCTGCCCGACGGCGCGTTTCGCGACCTGATGGCACAGGAGCTGGAAAAGCGCAGTGGTGCGCGTGCCATGCTTGAACCGGAGCCGGTGCGCCGCCAGACACAACGCCCGGTTGCGGTGCAGCGCAGCCTGGTGCGCAGCGCGATTGCATTGCTGCTGGCACAGCCGGGCATGGCAGACGAGGTCGAACGTCCCTAC
Organism: Dyella sp. NPDC103356; assembly: GCF_055584465.1. Lineage (NCBI taxonomy): Bacteria > Pseudomonadati > Pseudomonadota > Gammaproteobacteria > Lysobacterales > Rhodanobacteraceae > Dyella > Dyella sp. NPDC103356. The sequence continues at coordinate 295,071 of NZ_JBVJLZ010000005.1, read as the reverse complement.
CGCTTCCTGCGCCTGGACAAACCCGGCATCTCCTTACTCGCGGATCTGATCGATACGGCGCGCTCGCGGCCAGGCATCAATCCGGCCATGCTGATCGAGCATTACGCCGAACGCGAGGAGTATCCCGCCCTGCAGAAACTCATGGCCGCACCGGTTGTCGGCGAACCGGAGATGCAGCGGATCGAGTTTTTCGATGCTCTGTTGCGGATGGAGCAACAGGCCATCGTGCTCAGGCGTGAGGCACTCACCGCCAAGCATCGACAAGGTACGCTCGACAGCGCCGAAAAAGCCGAGCTGCGCGAACTACTGGCCCTGCGCGTGCAGCCGGCACCGACAGCGGAGTAAACCGATGCTGCACTGCAACCCCTGGCCAATAGTTCTGTGGGATGATGTCCTTTTGCCCAGCCATTCCGGTCCGCGCATGAAGGCAAACACGTAGATGGATCTGCTTGAACGACTGGTGACACTGTTCGCCGAGAACGGGTACGCCGCGGTTTTCATTGCCCTGCTGCTATGTGGCGCAGGCGCGCCGCTGCCCGAAGACATCACCCTGGTAGCGGGCGGCGTGATCGCCGGCCTGGGTTATGCCAACGTGCACATCATGTTCGTCGTCGCCATGATTGGCGTGCTGGTCGGCGACGCGGGCATGTTCCTGCTGGGCCACCACTACGGCGCACATATCCTGCAATGGCGCGTGGTATCGCGCCTGCTCACGCCCGCCCGTTATGCCAAGGTGCAAGAGAAATTCGAGCGCTACGGCAACCGCCTGATGTTTATCGCGCGCTTCCTGCCGGGCATGCGCACGGCCGTCTACATCACCGCCGGCACCACGCATCGCGTGTCGTTCATGCGCTTCCTGCTGCTCGATGGCCTGGCCGCACTGATCAGCGTGCCTATCTGGGTGTATCTGGGCTATTTCGGCGCGGACAACCACGAATGGCTGGTGAAATGGATACGCCGCGGTCAGAGCAGCCTGTGGGTATTGGGCGGCCTTATTGTCGTTGTTCTGCTGGTGCTGTGGTGGCGGCATCGCCGACGCGCGGCGCGTGCCGCCACGGACCAGCACTAACCCATTACAGGCAATCAGTCAGCCCGTCGTAGAGGCTTAGTTTGGTGCCCGGCAATGGCGCATCGATGGCGTCCATGAGATGACTGCCCTCCAGCGCAGCATAGAAATGCTCGATCGATGTTCCCGCCGCAAGTGGCGCCTTGCAGTTCCAGACCCGTGCGTCCACCTGCACGCGGCCGTTGACCGGATCGACATCTTCATAGCTGCCGGCAAATGTCCAGATGCATTCGCCCATCACGCCGGTTGCACGCTCGACCGAACAGCGAAAACGCAGCGACTGGATATTGCTGTAATCGCTCTCACAAAAGGTATCGCCGCAGACTGCGTCAAAGTCGCGCGTCAGGCGCTCGGCCAAATCATAAAAGCGGCTCCAGCCCTCTTCGTTGTCGGGATAATGAACCGCGTCGACATATTTCTCCTCGCCAGCCCAAGCCGCTGGCGACAAAGCCATCGCCAGCATGACGATCAACGCGACGATCCAGATATTGCGTACTTGCACGACTGCTCTCCCTGACTGCCCCTGATAGACAAGACAAGGATGAGCTAACGGCATAGCCAATGCCGTCGTCGGTGAACGCATGGCAGATCGGACGGCACCGTTCGCGCCTGTCCGCCGAACTCAGCTGGGACGTGCGCTCATGCCGATCGCCACTTCTTCGCGCAGCCAATCGCAGAACAGCAGCGTTTCGGGTCGATCCCGCGCCTCATTGGCAAGGCCGAGGTAATACGAGTGCCGCCAGGGCGTAGGCAGATCGAAAGGCTCGACCAGACGCCCCGCTGCGATGTCGTAGGCCACCAGCAAGCGCTGCGCCAGCGCGATGCCCTGCCCTTCGATCGCCGCCTGCAACATCATCGTGCCGTCGCCCAGGCCCATGTCACGCGTGTTATCGCTCAGGCTCAACCCGACTTGCGCAAACCAGGCTTCCCAGTCCGGCGCCACCGCCGCCCGGCGTCCGGCGCGCTCATGCAGCAGCGTCTGGCCATTCAATGCCGCCGGAGCGGTCAGGAGCGTGGCGATCGACGGGCTGCATACGGGCGTGTAATCGGTGGTCGCCAACAAGCTATAGGCAGGGTCTTCGCTGGCCCGGTCATCGATCGCGCGGTCCTCGATGGCGATGTCCCAGCGACCGGCATCCACCTGGGTTTCGGTCTGCACGGCCACATCGATATCGGGGTGCCGATCGAAGAAACGGAACAGCCTGGGCACCAGCCATTTGGTGCCGAAGGTGGCCGGCACGGAGACACGCAGGGACAGTTTCTGGTCGAGCAGCTGGTCTGTGGCATGTTGCAGCGCACGAAAAGCTTCCCGAACGCGCGGGAAATAGCGCTCACCGGCCGGCGTCAGCGTCAGCTTATTGTTGCTCCGCACAAACAAGGTCGTGCCGAGATACTGCTCAAGCTGTTTCACCTGCTGACTGATGGCAGCGGCGGTCAGCGACAACTCCTCGGACGCCTTGGTGAAGCTCAGATGTTGCGCCGCAACCTGAAAGACACGCAGTGCATTGAGGGGTAGCGAGCGCTTCATTGCGAGCTCATTTAGAAAAACTTGGGGGAACCCCCGTGAATTTCTAGTTTGCCACGTCTGACGGTACTGCCAACAATCGAAGTCAGTTAACCGCCAGATCGCGCATGAACATTCTTACGATCGACACCGGCACCACCAACACCCGCGTCTGTCTCTGGCGCGATGGCGTCGCCATCGCGCAGGCCGCCCGACAGGTAGGTGTTCGCGATACGGCCATCACCGGCAATCGCACCCGCCTGGAAGCGGCCGTGCGCGAAACGCTGGACGAAGCCCTCGGCGCCGCCGAGTTGAGCGCGGATGATGTCGACCACGTGCTGGCGTCGGGCATGATCACCTCGAACATGGGCTTGTGCGAGATCCCCCATGTCGCCGCCCCGGTGGCAATCCACGCCCTGGCCGGCGCCATGCGCGAGGCCCGCATCGAAAACGTCTGGGCCCGACCGATCTGGTTCGTGCCGGGCGTGCGCAACGCTGTCGATCATATCGGCCTGCATAACAGCGAGGCGATGGACATGATGCGCGGCGAGGAGACCGAAACCTTCGCGCTGATTGAATGCCTGCAGCTGAAGGAACCGGCGGTGATCGTCCTGCCGGGTTCGCACTCGAAATTTGTCAGCCTCGACGACAAGCAACAGATCACCGGCTGCGTCACCACCCTGGCCGGCGAACTGCTGCACGTGATCTCGCACGAAACCATCCTGGCCAGCTCGCTCGACGGAGGCTTCGCCAAACGCATCGACGCGGAGATGCTGCTGGCCGGTGCACGCTCGGCCAAACAGATCGGCCTGGGTCGCGCCTGTTTCAGCGTGCGCATCCTCGACCAGTTCACCGTCTACGACGCGAATGCGCGGGCCAACTTCCTGCTCGGCGCCGTGCTCGGCTCGGACCTGCTCACGCTGAAGAACTCCAGCGCAATCGAGGTCATGCCGGGCGTGCGCTTCGTGATCAGCGGCAAGTCGATCCTGCGCGAAGCCATTGCGCTGCTGGTGCAGGGCGACGATTTCTTTTCCGGCGAAGTCACCGTACTGGACGACCAGCAGCAGGCGAATCTCGCCGGCCGCGGCGCCATCGCGGTGGCGCGCGAACGCGGCCTGTTCGGCAGCAATGAACGCAAACGCGCCTGATCGATCCATCCGGTCAGGCACCGCACTATCGCAGTTGGCTCGTCATAAGTTTTGAGGAGGGAATGATGAATCGCAAACTCACCCACGTCTTTCGCGGCATCGCCGTTGCACTGGCCCTGGCCAGCGCGCCCGCCTTTGCAGACGACCCGGTCAAGATCGGCTTCGTCGTCAAGCAGCCCGAGGAGCCCTGGTTCCGCGACGAGTGGCGTTTTGCCGAACAGGCCGCGAAAGAGAAGGGCTTCGAGCTGGTGAAGATCGGTGCCGAGAACGGCGACAAGGTCCTCAATGCGATCGATAACCTCAAGGTGCAGCATGCGCAGGGTTTCATCATCTGCGCACCCGATGTGAAGCTTGGGCCGTCCATCGTCGCCAAGGCGCGCATCAACCACCTGAAACTGATCACCGTGGACGACCGCCTGGTCGATGGCAGCGGCAAGCCGATCGAAGGCGTGCCCTACACCGGCATCTCCGCGGTCAATATCGGCAAGCAGGTCGGCCAGGCGATCGCCGAACAGATCAAGGCCCGCGGCTGGAACCCCGCCGAAGTCGGTGCGCTTCGCGTGTCGTTCGATCAGTTGCCGACCGCGCGCGATCGCGATGACGGCGCGGTGGAAGCGCTGCTCGCCAGCGGCTTTCCGAAGGCGAACATCTTCAACGCGCCGCAAGCCAAGTCCGATACCGAAAACGCCTTCAACGCATCGAGCATCGCCATCACGCAACACCCGCAGTTCAAGCACTGGGTCGCGTTCGGCATGAACGACGAGGCAGTACTCGGCGCCGTGCGCGCCGCCGAAGGCCGCGGCATCAACGCCGCCAACATGATCGGCGTCGGCATCGGTGGCAGCAACTCGGCAACGAACGAATTTGCCAAGAGCCAGGCGACCGGTTTCTACGGCTCCATCCTGATCAGTCCCAAGCGTCATGGCTACGACACGTCGATACAGATGTACGACTGGATCAAGAGCGACAAGGCGCCGCCGATGATCACCCTCACCGACGGCCGCCTGATTACCCGCGCCAACGCCGCCGACGTGCGCAAGGCCATGGGTCTGTAAGATGTCGACGGCCGCGCAGCAAGACGCCACGCCTTATCTGCAGTTCGAGTCGATCGGCAAATCGTTTCCCGGCGTGCGGGCGCTGGCTGAGGTCAGCTTTGGCGTGCACGCCGGCAGCGTGCACGGTCTGCTCGGCGAAAACGGTGCCGGCAAATCGACCACGATGAAGATCCTGGGTGGCGAGTACACGCCGGACGAAGGCCGCCTGATCATCGGCGGCCAGCCGCGGCAGTTTCGCTCCAGCGCCGAGGCCATTGCCGCCGGTGTCGCGATCATTCACCAGGAGCTGCAGTACGTCCCCGAACTCTCGGTGATGGAAAACCTGCTGCTCGGGCGTCTGCCCACGCGCATGGGTTTCGTGCAACGCCGGCAGGCCTTGGCGTGGACGCGTGAAAAGCTCGATGCCCTGGGCGTGGATCTCGACCCGCGCGCCAAGATGCGCAACATTTCCATTGGCCAGCGGCAGATGGTGGAAATCTGCAAGGCGATTCTGCGCGATGCCAGGATTCTTGCGCTGGACGAGCCGACCAGTTCGCTCTCGCATCGCGAAACCGAAGTGCTGTTCCGGCTGGTCCGCGACCTGCGTGCGCAGGGCAAGGCGATGATCTACATCTCCCATCGCCTCGATGAAATCTTCGAACTGTGTGATGCGGCTACCGTATTTCGCGACGGGCGCAAGATCGCCGACTTCGACACGCTCGAAGGCGTCACGCGCGAGACGCTGGTGCAGCGCATGGTCGGGCGCGAGTTGAACGACATCTTCGGTTACCGGCCTCGTGAACTGGGAGATGTACGCATGTCGGTACGCGGCATTACCGGCCACAAGGTACAGGCGCCGGTGGACTTCGAGGTGCGCTCGGGCGAGATCGTGGGCTTTTTTGGCCTGGTCGGCGCGGGGCGCAGCGAGACTATGCGCGTGGTCTATGGTGCTGACAAGCGCCTGGGCGGCAGTGTGCAGATCGACGGCAAGGCGTTGCCCGCCACAGACGTGCGCGCGGCGATCCGCGCTGGCCTGATGTTCTGCCCGGAAGACCGCAAGGAAGACGGCATCGTTGGCGTGCGCTCGGTATCGGAAAACATCAACATCAGCGCACGGCGCAATCATCTGCGCGCCGGCCTGTTCGTCGACGACGCCATCGAGGCAAAAACCGCCGACGACTTCATCAAGCGCCTGTCGATCCGCACGCCCAACCGTCGCCAGGAAATCCGCCTGCTGTCGGGCGGCAACCAGCAGAAGGCGATTCTCGCGCGCTGGCTCGCCGAGGGTGACTTGCGCGTCCTGATCGTCGACGAGCCCACCCGCGGCATCGACGTCGGCGCGAAGAACGAGATCTACAACGTGCTGTATGCCCTGGCCGAACGCGGTGTCGCGATCGTCATGGTGTCGAGCGAATTGCCGGAGGTGCTGGGCGTGTCCGACCGCATCGTCGTGATGTGCAACGGCCGTATCGCCGGCCAGTTCGCCCGCGATCAGGCCAACGAAGAAAACGTACTTGCCTGTGCGCTGCCCGAAGGCGCTCCGAAGGCGAACCAGCGCAGGAATTGAGAGACATGTCCCAGACTTCACCAACGCTTTCCTCACCCACCCCGAGCACGCCGCAGCATTCGTGGCTGCGCAGCGCGATCGACGACTACAGCCTGGCGCTTATCTTCATCGCGTTGTTCGCGGTGCTGAGCGGCACCGTGCCGTACTTCTTCTCCTGGGACAATATCGTCAGCGTGGCCTTGTCGGTTTCGCAGATCGGCATGGTCGCCTGCACGATGATGTTCTGCCTGGCCTCGCGCGATTTCGACCTCTCCGTGGGTTCGACGGTCGCCTTTGCCGGCGTCACCTGCGCGATGGTGGCCAATGCCACCGGCAGCGTCATGCTGGGCATGGCCGCCAGCCTGGTCGCTGGCGCGGTGATCGGCTTTATCAATGGCGCAATCATCGCCAAGCTGAAGATCAACGCCCTGATCACCACGCTGGCGATGATGGAAATCGTGCGCGGCCTCGCCTTCCTGGTCTCCAAGGGTCAGGCGGTGGGCGTATCCAATGAAGCGTTCTACGTCATCGGCACCAACATGCTGTTCGGGCTGCCGATTCCGGTATGGATCACCGTCGCCTGCTTCGTCGTCTTCGGCGTGATGCTCAACAAGACCGCCTACGGCCGCAACACGCTCGCTATCGGCGGCAATCCGGAAGCCGTGCGTCTGGCCGGTGTGGCGGTGGATCGCACGCGTATCGTGATCTTCCTGATTCAGGGTGTAGTCGCGGCATTCGCCGGCGTGATTCTCGCCTCGCGCATCACCAGCGGTCAGCCCAATGCGGGCGAAGGCTTCGAGCTCGACGTGATTTCCGCCTGCGTACTGGGCGGCGTGTCGCTGGCCGGCGGCCGCGCCACGATCAGCGGCGTGCTGGTCGGCGTGCTGATCATGGGCACAGTGCAGAACGCGATGAACCTGATGAATATCGATACGTTCTACCAGTACGTCGTGCGTGGTGCGATCCTGCTCGCCGCGGTGCTGGTTGATCAGTTGAAGAACCGCCGGGCGACGCATTGATGACCAATACGATCGAACCCATCAGCACATCGCGGCATGCCCTGGGTGAGGGCGTGGTGTGGGACGATCGGCTCGGCGTGCTGCGCTGGACCGATATCCTGGCCTCGAAACTGTGGCAATACGACCCGGTGAGCGGCGATGTACGCCATTGGGATCTGCCCTCGCGCCTGGGATGTTTCGCCTTGACGCAGGATCCCGACGTATTGCTGATGGCGCTCGAAAAGCAGCTCGTGCGTTTCGATCTGCGTAACAGTGCGATCGAGCCGCTGGCAGCGATCGAGCACGAACTCGCGGGCACGCGCTCCAACGACGGCCGTTGCGACCGCCACGGCAACTTTATCTTCGGCACGATCAACGAACGCGGCAAGGAACCCATCGCCTCGTTCTATCGCTATAGCGCGAGCGGTCAGCTCATGACGCTCGCGCTGCCCAAGGCCACCATCACCAACAGCATCTGCTTCAGCCCGGATGGCGACACGCTGTATTTTTGCGATACGCCGACGCGGCGGATCATGGCCTGCGATTACGACGGTGCGACCGGCGAGGTCGACCGTATCCATGTGTTCGCCGAAGTGCCCGAACCGTTCGGCACACCCGACGGATCAACCATCGATAGCGACGGCTTCCTGTGGAACGCCGAATGGGGCGCTTCGCGGGTCGTCCGCTACGCCCCGGATGGCCGCGTCGATTGCGTGATCGAGATGCCGGTCAGCCAGCCCAGCTGCGTCAGCTTCATGGGCACGCAACGCGATCGCCTCGCGGTGACGACCGCCTATGCCGATCTGAATGCCGACGACATCGCTAAACAACCTTTGCACGGCGCAGTCTTTACGGTAGCCGCTCCGCGTGGACGCGGGCTACCGGAAAGCCGCTACGGCCTCGCTTATTGATGGATATCCCGATGACCACCGCCCGCCCCGATCCCCGTACCACTCCCCTGCCCCGGCTGGCCGGCAAGGTCGCCATCGTGACCGGCGCCGCCCAGGGTATCGGCGCGGCGACGGCACGCCTGTTTGCCGAGCACGGCGCACGCGTGGCGATCAATGTGCTCGAAGACAACGCACAGGCGCGCCAGACGCTGGCGGAGATCGGAGAAGACAACGCCATGCTGTTCCAGGCCGACGTTACCGATGTGGCCTCTATCCATCGCATGGTCGACGCCACCGTCGAACGCTTCGGCTCGCCGGACGTGCTGGTCAACAATGCAGGCATCAACGTCTTCAACGACCCGCTCAAGCTGTCGGACGATGAGTGGCAGCGCTGCTTCGAGGTCGACCTCAAGGGTGCCTGGAATTGCGCACAGGCCGTGCTGCCGCACATGCTCGAGATCGGCCATGGCTCGATCATCAATATCGCTTCCGTGCACGGCCACAAGATCATCCCGGGCTGCTTTCCGTATCCGGTGGCCAAGCATGGCCTGATCGGACTCACCCGCGCGCTGGGCATCCAATACGCGGCGCAGCGCATCCGCGTCAACTCCATTTCCCCCGGCCTGATTCTTACCGCCATTGCCGAGGCAGGCTTCGCCGCGGCACCCGACCCGGCGGCGGAGAAGCGCCGCCAGGCAGAGATCCTGCCGACCAAGCGCATTGGCGAGCCGGACGAGGTGGCCTACACCGCCCTGTTCCTGGCCAGCGACGAGGCGCGTTTCATCAATGCGACCGACATCCTGATCGATGGCGGCCGTTCCCAGCTGTATCACGAGTAAGCCGCATGACCTGGCCCACCGCACTCCCACTAGTCGCCATCTTGCGTGGCATTCGCCCCGACGAAGCGGTGGCGCACACGCAGGAACTTGTCGCCGCCGGCTTCGACGCGATCGAGATTCCGCTCAATTCGCCCGACTGGCAACGCAGCATCGCCGATGCGGTGGCCGCCTGCGGCAAGCAGGCCCTGATCGGCGCCGGTACCGTGTTGAGCGAGGGTCTGGTCGACGAGGTCGCCAGCCTTGGCGGCAAGCTGATCGTGACGCCCAACACGGACGAGACCGTGATTCGCCGCAGCCGCGATCATGGCCTCTATACTGCTATCGGCTTCGCCACACCCAGCGAGGCGTTTGCCGCGCTGCGTGCCGGCGCGCAGTCGCTCAAGCTGTTCCCGTCCACCACGTTTGGCCCGGCCTACGTCAAGGCGATCCGTGCCGTACTACCAAAGGATGTGCCCTTGCTCGCCGTCGGTGGTGTTACACCAGATAATCTAGGGACCTTCCTCGACGCCGGCTGTACCGGTGCCGGGCTGGGCAGCGACCTGTACAAACCCGGCCAGACACCCGCGCAGACGCGCGAGCGAGCCGACGCTTTTATCCACGCCTATCGTCAACATCACGCATGAAGATCACCAAGCTCACTACCTACCGGGTTCCTCCGCGCTGGATGTTCCTAAAAATCGAAACCGACGAGGGCGTTGTCGGCTGGGGCGAACCCGTCATCGAGGGCCGCGCACGCACGGTGGAAGCGGCCGTGCACGAGCTGAGCGAATACCTGATCGGACAGGACCCGGGACGTATCAACGACCTGTGGCAGGCCATGTACCGCGGCGGCTTCTATCGTGGCGGCGCGGTCTTCATGAGCGCGATCGCCGGTATCGACCAGGCGCTATGGGACATCAAGGGCAAGGCCCTCGGCGTGCCGGTCTATGACCTGCTCGGCGGCCGCGTGCGCGATCGCATGAAGACCTACTGCTGGGTCGGCGGCGACCGGCCGGCCGACATCATCGCGCAGATCCGTCAGCGCCTTGAGCTCGGCTTTGACACCTTCAAGCTCAACGGTTGCGAAGAGCTGGCCATCGTCGACAATGCGCGCGCCATCGACGCTGCTGTCGCCAATGTCGCCGAGATTCGCGAAGCCTTCGGCAACTCGATCGACTTCGGCCTGGATTTCCATGGCCGTGTTGCCGCGCCGATGGCCAAGGTGCTGATCAAGGAACTGGAGCCGTTCCGTCCGCTGTTCATCGAAGAGCCGGTACTGGCCGAGCAGTCCGAGCACTACCCGCGCCTGGCAGCCTCCACGCATATCCCGCTGGCCGCCGGCGAGCGCATGTACTCCCGCTTCGAATTCAAGCGCGTGCTGGAGCGCGGCGGCATCTCGATCCTGCAACCGGACCTGTCGCATGCCGGCGGTATCACCGAGTGCATGAAGATCGCCGCGATGGCCGAAGCTTACGATGTGGCGTTCGCACCGCATTGCCCGCTGGGACCGATCGCCCTGGCCGCCTGCCTGCATGTCGACTTCATTTCGTGGAATGCGGTGCTGCAGGAACAGAGCATGGGCATTCACTACAACAAGGGTGGCGAGCTGCTCGACTATGTCCTCAATAAGGACGCCTTCGCACTCGAGAACGGATTTGCCAAACCGTTCGACAAGCCGGGGTTGGGTGTCGAGGTGGACGAAGCTCTGGTGATCGAACGCAGCAAGGATGCGCCGGATTGGCGTAATCCGTTGTGGCGGCATCGGGATGGAAGTGTTGCCGAGTGGTGATTTGGGAGGCGGCTTCGGCCGCCTCTTTGCTTTGGCGTGGCGGCCTCGTTCTTGCCTGTGTGCTTCGGCGACCCGGCCGCTAGAGCGAAGGCTCTGAACAGCATTGCGTCGTGGCGGTGAGGACTTAAAGCGTTCCCCCTCACCCCAACCCTCTCCCCCGGCAAAGCCAGGGGAGAGGGGGCAGGTTACGCAAGTGCGAAATACTGAAGTTGCCTCAGTTAGCTCCCTCTCCCCTGGCTTTGCCGGGGGAGAGGGTTGGGGTGAGGGGGGCTTTTACTCTCTCCTCACTCCTGATCACTCGCAACTCGCTCTTACAGCCAACGCCCATAGCGTCGGATGTAAATGACCTTCATCAACTGCGTCAGCCCGCAATAGCAAAGCAACGTCAGCGCCAGCCATGCGAAGTAGATCGGCGGCAGCGGCACCATGCCGATCTTGGCGCCGATGCCCGAGAACGGAATCAGCATGCCGATGATGATGATCGCCGTGGTCAGTGCGAGTACCGGTGCAGCGGCCACGCTTTGCAGGAACGGAATGCGGCGTGTGCGGATCATGTGCACGATCAGCGTCTGCGACAGCAAGCCTTCAATGAACCAGCCCGACTGGAACAGCGACTGATGTTCCGCGCTGTTGGCGCCGAAGTAGTGCCACATCAGGTAGAACGTGGTGATGTCGAAGATCGAGCTGACCGGGCCGATCCACACCATGAAACGACCGATATCGCTGGCGTCCCATTTGCGCGGCTTGCGCAGGTATTCCTCGTCCATGCGATCGAACGGAATCGACAGCTGCGACAGATCGTAAAGCAGGTTCTGCACCAGGATCTGCAGCGGCGCCATCGGCAGGAACGGCAGGAACGCGCTGGCGATCAACACGCTGAACACGTTGCCGAAGTTCGAGCTGGCGGTCATCTTGATGTACTTCATGATGTTGCCGAAGGTGACGCGCCCTTCGAGCACGCCTTCTTCGAGCACCATCAGGTTCTTTTCGAGCAGGATGATGTCCGCCGACTCCTTGGCGATATCGGTCGCGGTATCCACCGAGATGCCGACGTCGGCCTCGCGCAACGCAGGCGCATCGTTGATGCCGTCACCAAGAAAGCCCACCGTGTGGCCCTGGCGCTGCAATGACTTCACCACGCGTGCCTTCTGTAGCGGCGACATCTTGGCAAAGACGGTCGTGCGCTTGACCAGCTCGTCCAGAGCGGCATCGTCCAGCGGTTCGATATGCTTGCCTTGGGTCGAATGCTCGACTTCCAGGCCGACCTCGCGGCAGATCTTGCGCGTGACCGCCTCGTTGTCGCCGGTAATGACCTTTACCTCAACGCCGTGATGGTGAAGCGCGGCAATGGCCGTGGCCGCCGTGTCTTTGGGCGGATCGAGAAAGGCCAGGCAACCCACCGCAATCAGAGCGCTTTCGTCGGCGACACCGTAGGTACGCCCCAACGGCACTTGATGCTTGACTGCCACCACCAGCACGCGCAGGCCATCCTCATTCAAGCGACGTGTCATCGCCTTGATGTCGGTGCGTTGCTCGTCCGTCATCGGCAGGATTTCGTCGCCCGCCTTGGCATACGAACAGATCGACAGCATCTCCTCGACCGCGCCCTTGCATACCAGCATCTCATTGCCGTCGCCGTTGCTCACCACCACCGACATGCGGCGGCGCTGGAAGTCGAACGGAATCTCGTCGACGACGTGATAGCGCGCAGCGGTTGGCTCGAGGTCGCGGTGCTCCAGCACCGCCTTGTCCATCAGGTTCTTCAGACCGGTCTGGAAATGGCTGTTGAGATAGCCGTACTCGAGGGCCTCGTCCGATTCCTCGCCATAAAGATCCAGGTGGCGCTCCAGGACGATCTTGTCCAGCGTGAGCGTGCCGGTCTTGTCCGTGCACAGCACATCCATCGCGCCGAAGTTCTGGATCGCGTTGAGGCGCTTGACCACCACCTTGCGCTTGGACATGGCGATGGCGCCCTTGCCCAGGTTGGCGGTGACGATGAGCGGCAGCATTTCCGGCGTCAGGCCGACCGCCACCGACAGCGCGAACAGGAACGCTTCCAGGAAGCTGCCCTTGTCGATCCAGTTGATCGCAAAGACCACCGGCACCATCACCAGCATGAAGCGGATCAGCAGCCAGCTGACGCTGCTTACTCCGCGATCGAAGCTGGTCTGCACGCGCTGGCCGACGATGGTGCGCGCAAGCGAACCGAGATAGCTGCGCGAGCCGGTCGCCACGACCACCGCGCTGGCAGTGCCGCTGACGACGTTGGTACCCATGTAACAGACCGACGGCAGGTCGAGCGGGCTGTCGGACTGCGTGTCACCCTCGCTGATCTGTGCATGCGTCGGTGCGGCCTTCTCGACTGGCAGGGATTCGCCGGTCAGGATGGCCTGGCTGATGAACAGGTCTTTCGCACTGAACAGGCGCAGGTCCGCCGGCACCATGTCGCCGGCCGCCAGATGCACGATATCGCCCGCCACAAGCTCGCCGACCGGTACTTCCAGACGCTCGCTGTGCCCATCCGAAGCGCGGCGCGTCACCGTCGCGGTGTTGCGCACCATCGCCTTCAGGTTTTCGGCCGCCTTCGAGGAACGGTATTCCTGCGAGAAACTCAGCAGCACGCTGATACCGACCATCACCGCAATGATGATCGGGCCGGTGAGATCGTCGCCGTCGGTAAACAACTGCACACCGGCCAACACCAGCAGCACGACAATGAAGGGGTTCTTGAACGCACGCAGCAGCTGTCGCGACCAGTGCGGCGGCTTCTCGTGCGACACCTCGTTGATGCCGTCGCGCTCCAGGCGCTCGGCGATCTGCTCTTCGTCCAGACCGGCCGCACTGGTATCGAGTACGGCGAACAGGGCCTCGTTGTCACGGAACGCCTCGACGGCCACGGCAACGCGCGCCGGGGCGGTCGACCCGCCCTTACCCACCGTCTTGCCCGCGACGGCCTGGGAGGAATGTTTGAACATGACACATTTCCGGTATGTCGTTGATATGGGCGAATCAGCGAGATACGCGGGAGGACCCGCAGCTAACGCTCAACGCCTGCGCTGATGGCTTAGGTAGCCTGCGCCCGCCGCCGGCAGCGGCGAGCGCACTACTTCGTCAGTGACTAGGTAACAGATTCAGATGACGAGGCGCTTGCGGAGGTACATGTTCGTGCCAACGAGCGACCAGCAGGCCACGCTTGGGGTCGGCCTTCCAGTGCATGTCGATCACGGCCGACGGTGTCGGGGTCGGCTTGTTCAGCGGCTCGGGAACCGTGACGGTAAACGTACGGCGCGCGTTCGCACGGCGGCCGGCCAGGGAAAACCGACCTGCGGTACGCAGACGAAAGAAATCGCGAAGGAGCTTCATAGCCCGTCTCCTCGTAGTGGCGCCTGTGGCGCCCGAAGGAGTCGGACCGGACTTCCCTAGTCGAGGAAAGCGCCGGCCGACCGCTGGCGGTCGCCGCAGACGATCAGCTTGTTATGCAATGCCGGCACCCGATGCTCGCGGATGTCGACGTTGCGACTAGGGTAAATGTCCATATGCCTTGGTTAGTAAGGACTAGAGTGCTGCCGGGCGCAAACACGCGACGGCAGCACGGCTATTCTGGGCCTGATATGCGGAGCTGTCAAGTTGTGGCTGGGGCTAACCGACCAGGACCGCCGGCTCGAACAGATAGTGGTCCACCAGCAGGAACGCAAACAGCGCCATCAGATACACGATGGAGTAGTTGAATACCTTCATCGCAAAGAACTCGTCCGGCGGGTTGAGCAGGCGCACGGCGTAGTAGAGAAAACCCGCGCCCAGCACCACGGCCCCACCCAGGTAGACCAGGCCGCTGTGGCCGGTCAGCGTCGGCAGCAGCGTCACCAGCACCAGCAGGATGGTGTAGAAGAATACGTGCCAGCGCGTGTAGGTCACGCCATGCGTCACGGGCAGCATGGGCACCTGCGCCCGTGCGTAGTCGTCGCGACGGAAGATCGCCAGCGCCCAGAAATGCGGCGGCGTCCACACGAAGATGATCAGGCACAGCTGCAGCGCAAACGGATGCAGCGAACCAGTCACTGCCGTCCAGCCCAACACCGGCGGAATCGCGCCGGCCAGGCCGCCGATCACGATGTTCTGCGGCGTGGCGCGCTTGAGGTAGGCGGTGTAGATCACGGCATAGCCGATCAAGCCGCCAAACGTCAGCAGCGCGGTCAGCGGATTGACCAGCAATACCAGCACCAGCATCGAGAGCACGCCCAGCGCCAGGGCGAACGTCAGTACCTGCGTCGGCGCCAGATGCCCGGTCGCCAGCGGCCGATGCGCGGTGCGCGCCATCAGCTTGTCGATCCGTTGGTCGATCAGATGATTGAACGCCGCGGCCGATGCCGATGCCAACCAGATGCCCAGGGTGCCCCATACCAGTGCACGCCACGGCGGCATGCCCGGCACGGCGAGAAACATGCCGATGACCGCGCAAAACACCAGCAGCGCGACGACGCGCGGCTTGGTCAATTGCAGATATTCACCGAACTTGCCGCTCATCAGCGTGCGCCCAGACTGAGAAAGATCGAGTCGTCATGCCGCTGCTGTGTCCGTGCCAGCGTGGCCAGGAGTACGAACAGCAGCAACGCGGCGACACCATTGTGCAACGTGGCTACCGGCAACGGTAAACCGAAATGGACATTGCTGATACCCAGCAGCACCTGGGTCACCAGCACCACGGCGATCGCCAGCCCGAGCCCACGCAGGCCCCGGCGCGACACCTTGTGCGCGAGAAACGCGAGATAGCAGAACACGATCAGCGCACCGATACGATGAGCGATCTGGATGGCGCTACGTGCCGCCATATCCAGCACGCCGCCTTCGTAATTCACTCCAATGCCACGCCAGAGCACGAAACCTTCCTTGAAATCGGTCGGCGGTGCCCACTGGCCCAGACAGGTCGGAAAATCGGTGCCACAGGCCAGTGCGGCATAGTTCGCCGAGGTCCAGCCGCCCAAGGCGATCTGGCCAATCAGCAGCACGATGCCGATCACGACCAGCTTGCGCAGCGCTGCATAACTGTCGTCGCGCGCGCCCACACCGGCGTAGCGCAATGCGGCATAGGCGAGCAAGGCGAATGTCGTGATGCCGCCCAGCAGATGTCCCATGACAACGATCGGCTTGAGCAGCAAGGTGACCGTCCACATGCCGAGCATCGCCTGGAAAATGATCACCGCCAGCGCAAGCACGCTGATGCGCCAGGCGCCCGGCCTGCGCAGACCGATTGCGGCAATCAGGGGCAGCCCGATGGCAAACGCCGACAACACGGACGACCAGACATGCTCGCCGCGGATGTACAGCACCGTGCCGACCACAGCGAAGAGCGCACCGGCGATCACCGCCATGCGCGCCCAACGCGTGCGCCAACTGGCGATCAACGCAATGCTCAACACCAGCACGCCGAGCGAACCGGCGAGAAAACGATGCACCTGCTCGCGCCACGCCTTGTGCGTTTCAAAAGGGCGATCCGGAAAGGCCTGGTTCGCCTGCGCAATCTCGTGCTGGTGTTCGGGCCATGCCACCTGGCCATAGCAAGTCGGCCAATCCGGACAGGACAACCCCGCGTTGGACAGGCGCACGAATGCACCGAACATCACTACGCCAAACGCGAAGACCGCGGCCAGCAGCGCCAGGCCGCGCAGGATTTTCACGGAGCGACTGGGCATCAGCGAATCACCTTCTGCAGGTCCTTGCGCAAACCGGTCGGATCGAAACCGACGGGATACAGCGACAGCGCCGTGCCATTGGACTCGACCAGCAACGCGCTCACGCTATCGGGCGTGCTCGGACGAAATGCGGCGAGCTTGTCCTCGGCATCGCTGCCGAGCTGCCAGTAGTGCTGCATGGCGATCGCCGCTTCACCTGCGGGCGGCGTGCCGATATAGAGCAATCGCAGACGGTCTGCATTTTGATTGAGCGTGATGCGCGCGGCCGCCATCTTGGTCAATGTATCCACGCACTGCGCAGCACAACCGGGACCGGCCAGCGCGATAAGCGTGAGCTTCGGCTCGCTCGCGCGCCAGGCCCACTCGCCACCCTGGCTCAATGCGACGCGCAGATGCTCGTCGGCGAAGTTGCGCTGCGGCGTGATCGCCACGCCGTTGGCCTTGCCCTCGGGCTGCCAACCGGAAAAGGTCAGTACGCCGGCAGCCAGGATCGGCGCCATGAAAATGCCGACGATCAGCAACAGTTTCAGGCGACTGGCACGCAGGTTCGGCGGCGTCTGTCCCGAGGCGGAAGGTTGATTCATGCGTTGTCCGAAGGCTTGGGTTTGCGGCGACGATGCAGGACGATAAACATCACCACCGCCACGACCGCGAAAGTGAACCACTGAAAAGCGTAGGCGCGATGCCGCGCGGGCGGCATCGATGAAAAGTCGAGCGTGTGTTCGCGCACATAGATCGACGCAGGATCGGCATCGAGCGCGAGCACACGCGGATAGAGCGACTGACCCAGGTCCTGTTGAACCTGCTTGAGGTCCAGGAAAATCGTGGTCTTGGGCCAGTGCGTCTGCGCAGCCAGCGCGTTGCCACCCATTTCGAAACCTACCCCGGGCGCCGGCTGATAGAGACCTTGCAGGGTCAGTTCACCCGAAGGCAGCGGCGGGAACTGCGGTGCCTGGTCGGTACCATTGCCCGGCAGAAACCCCTGGTCCACCAGCAGCAGCGACGATGCGTCACGCACCTGGAAAGGCGCATAGACCTCTACTCCGCCGCGCTGATCGTGCTTGGGGTTGTCCAACAGATAGACACGGTCGGCCAGATAATGGCCCTGCACTCGCACCCGCGGATAAGCATCCAGCGGCGGTGTAGCGGCCACGGCGGCAAAGTCGCTCAAGGAGGCTTGCGCCGATGCGGCATACCGCCGCAGAAGTTCGTCCTTTTCGTCGGCGCGATGCAGCTGCCATACGCCAAGGCGCAGAAAAACAAGACATCCGGCCACGGTCAGCAGCACAGCCCACCAACGCGGACGACGCCACAAGTTCACGCGATCCCACCGGGCGTGAAGGCTATACTCGCGATGTCAACATCGTTCGGAACAATCACGTGGAAACCGTCTACAAAGTTGCGCTGGTGGTCGTGTTGTTAGTGGTTCTGTTCAATCTCGGCCAGGCGCTGTTTTTCATGATGACCGACAAGGACGGCAGCAAGCGGACCGTCTGGGCGCTGACACGCCGCATCGGCCTGTCCATCGTGCTGATCCTGATGGTCGTTTTCGGCATCTGGATGGGCTGGCTCCATCCACATGACGTGGGGCAGTGATTGTAACGGTTGGGCGTCGGATACGCCTGAGGCGCGACAATTGGCACGCCAGACGCAGCCATACCGGAACAACAAAAAACCCGCCTTCCGGCGGGTTTTTTGTGCACCGCAAAAGCGGATTAAAGAATGTAGACGAACATAAACAGGCCCAGCCACACCACGTCAACGAAGTGCCAGTACCACGCCACGGCCTCGAAGCCGAACTGGTGCTCCTTGTTGAAGTGACCCTTGAGCACGCGCAGCCAGATCACCGCCAGCATGATCGTGCCCAAGGTCACGTGCAGGCCGTGGAAGCCGGTGAGCATGAAGAAGGTCGAACCGTAGACGCCGCTGTGCAGGGTCAGGTTGAGCTCCTTATAGGCCTCCATGTACTCGTGCGCCTGGAAGTTCAGGAACGTGGCGCCAAGCAGCACGGTCAGGCCCAGGAATAGCAGGATGCGACCACGGTGGCCCGAATTGAGCGCGTGGTGAGCAATGGTGATGGTCACGCTGGAGGTCAGCAGGATCAGCGTATTGAGCAACGGCAGGCCCCACGGGCCAATGGTCGAGAAACGACCGCCGACACCTGCCGGACCGCCACCACCGCCAGCACCCCAGGCAGCGGAGTAGTTGCTCCACAGGAACTGATGGGTCAGCACGCCGTGGCCTTCGCCGCCCAGCCACGGCACCGAGATCGCGCGGGCATAGAACAGCGCGCCGAAGAAGGCGCCGAAGAACATCACTTCGGAGAAGATGAACCACATCATGCCCATGCGGAACGAGCGGTCCACCTGGTTGTTGTAGCTACCGGCGAGCGACTCGCGGATCACCGAGCGGAACCAGCCGAAGAACATCAGCAGGATGCCGATGACGCCGACGGTCAGCACCGTCCGACCGAAACCGGCTTCGCCGGGCGGCGCGTTCAGCCAATGTGCGGCGCCAAACACGGTCACGAACATCACGATCGCGGCCACGAAGGGCCAGTAACTCTTGGCCGGTACGAAATAAGCGTCTTGCTGCTGACCCATGGTGTAACCCCGTGGATATCTCTTAGGTTGCTTGTCACCCCGGTAACACACCGTGGCGAGGAACTGCTATCCGATTCGATGCCCCGCATCGTTTCGGGATACTGCCTGCGAAACCGGTCTTACTTGAACTTCACCATCTGCAGGATCGACAACAGGAAAATCGCGATCGCAATCACTGCAACAATCAGGGCGGTGCGCTTGGCACCTCTGCGACGCGCTTCTTCCATCGGATCTTTGCCTGTTTCCAAGTTATCCAACACCGATTTCAACGCTGCGACCGCCATGGCCGCAGCGTGTAGAGCCGATCAATCGTCAAGGTGACCGTGCGCCAGCTCGGAGTCGTGCACGATCGGCGGCACGTCGAAGGTGTGATACGGGGCCGGCGACGGCACCGTCCACTCCAGACCCTTGGCGCCTTCCCATACGCGGTCGGTGGCTTTCTTCTTGGAGAACCACACCGCATGGACCAGCACGCCCAGGAAGATCAGCTGCGAGGCGCCGAACAGGAAGCCGCCGATCGAGCTGATCATGTTGAAGTTGGCGAACGCGACGTTGTAATCCGGGATACGGCGCGGCATGCCGGCCAGACCCAGGAAGTGCTGCGGGAAGAACAGCACGTTGACCCAGATCACCGAGTTCCAGAAATGGATCTTGCCCCAGGTCTCCGAGTACATGTGGCCGGTCCACTTGGGCAGCCAGTAGTACGCGCCGGCGATGATCGCGAAGATCGCGCCCGTCACCAGCACGTAGTGGAAATGCGCCACCACGAAGTAGGTGTCGTGATACTGGAAGTCAGCCGGAGCCAGGGCCAGCATCAGGCCGGAGAAGCCGCCGATGGTGAACAGGATCACGAAGGCGATCGCGAACAGCATCGGCGTTTCGAAGGTCATCGAGCCGCCCCACATGGTGCTGACCCAGTTGAACACCTTCACGCCGGTAGGCACCGCGATCAGCATCGTGGCGTACATGAAGAAGATCTCGCCGCCCAGCGGCAGACCCACCGCGAACATGTGGTGCGCCCACACGATGAACGACAGGAAGGCGATCGAGGCAATCGCGAACACCATCGCCTTGTAGCCGAAGATCGGCTTGCGCGCGAAGGTGGGGATGATCTCCGAGACCAGGCCGAAGGCCGGCAGGATCATGATGTAGACCTCGGGGTGACCGAAGAACCAGAAGATGTGCTGGAACAGGACCGGGTCACCGCCGCCGGCGGCATTGAAGAAGTTGGTGCCGAAGTACTTGTCGGTCAGCAGCATCGTCACCGCACCGGCGAGCACCGGCATCACGGCGATCAGCAGGAAGGCGGTGATCAGCCAGCTCCACACGAACACCGGCATCTTGAGCAGATCCATGCCCGGCGCGCGCATGTTGAGGATGGTGGCAATGATGTTGATCGCGCCCATGATCGAGCTGATACCCATCAAGTGCACCGCAAACACCACGTAGGCGATCGACGAACCCTGCAGCGACAGCGGCGGGTACATCGTCCAGCCGCCGGCAGGACCGCCGCCGGGCATGAACAAGGTGGACAGCAGCAGCGTGAAGGCGAACGGCAGGATCCAGAACGACAGGTTGTTCATGCGCGGCAACGCCATGTCCGGCGCACCGACCATCAGCGGGATCATCCAGTTGCCGAGGCCGACGAAGGCCGGCATGACCGCGCCGAAGATCATGACCAGCGCATGCATCGTGGTCATTTCGTTGAAGAAATACGGCTGCACCAGCTGCATGCCCGGCTTGAACAGTTCCGCGCGGATCACCATCGCGAAGCTGCCACCGATGAAGAACATCAGCAGCGAGAACACCAGGTACAGGGTGCCGATGTCCTTGTGGTTGGTGGACATGCACCAGCGCACGAAGAAGTTCTTCGGTGCGCCGTGATGATCGTCGTGGTGGTCGTGGGTGGCTTCGTGCGCCATGGCCTTGCACCTCTACCTAATACGAATCGAATCTGATGATGGAAGCGAGCGCGCTAGCGCTTAGCCCTGGGAATTGCCGGTGACGGGGGCGACCTGCGCGGTCTTCGGCGCGGGGGCCGTCGACGCTGCAGCGGGCGCAGCCGGAGCGGCGGGTGGGGCCGGCGGCGTGGCGGCGGCCTGCTTCTGCGCCAGCCACTGCTCGAACTCCGCCTTCGGTAGCGCCTTGACCACGATCGGCATGAAGCCATGGTCCTGGCCGCACAGCTCGGCGCACTGGCCGCGGTACACGCCAGGCTCCTTGATGTTGGTCCAGGCCGCGTTGACGATGCCCGGGATCGCGTCCATCTTCCAACCCAGCGCCGGCACCCACCAGGAGTGGATCACGTCGCCGGCGGTAATCACGAAGCGGATCTTGGTGCCCACCGGGACCACCAGCGGTTCGTCCACGTTGAGCAGGTAGGTGTTCTCGTCGCCCACCTTGACCGCATTCGGGTCCATGCCCGAGCGCAGCTGGCGGGTCTCGTCGCTCTCGCGATCGAGCTTGGACATGAAGCCGACCTTGTCGATCGACTTGCCCATGTAATCGATGTAGTCGTAGCGCCACTTCCACTGGTAGCCGGTGACCTTGACGGTCATCTGCGAGCCGGTGGTGTCGGCGAAGGTCTTCAGACCGTTGGTCGCCAGGTAGGCGAGCACGATCAGGATGATCACCGGGACCGTGGTCCAGACGATTTCGAGCGTGGTGTTGTGCGACCACTTCTCGGCCACCGCGCCGCGCGACTTGCGGAAGCGGAACATGGCGATGAACATCGCGCCGAAAACAAGGATGCCGATAACGACGCAGACGCCGAGCGCGACGTTATTGAGGAAGTAGGGCTCGCCGGACCACTCCGAGGAACCGGGGGTCATATTGAGCTGGCCGGGTTTCGGGTTGGCCTGGGCAATGCCGCAGAACACTGCCAGAGCGAGGGTCGCCCATGCCGTTACCGTTCGCTTGAAAACCCCAGGCCTGATGCCGCCAGATGTCATGTACTTGCACCTTTGTTGAACCTACCTGCGCGACTGGCCGTGGATATCCGCCAGCAGCACCATGAGTTTCTTCGACAGCTCGATGCGTTCCTCATCCGCCAGGAAAGCCCCGATTTCCAGCGCTCGTCCATGCGACGTCAGCAGCAGACGATGCCCTCCCCGACTTGCCTTCAACTGCACGCGCACCCAATACGGCTGGAAACGCATACCGCGCCGGCCTGGCAGCGACTGCACCTCCAGCGACGTTTCGTCGAGGGTGATGCGCTCGCTACGGTCACCGGCTCGCCAGGCTACGCCCAGCGCGAATGCCACCGCGGAGGACTCCAGCAGAGCGAATAACGGAGCAAAGACGTTCCCCTGCCACGCACCCAACCCGGCCGTCGTCAACGCCAGCGCCGCCAATACCCCGATCAAGCGACGCAGGTCGCGACGGCTGAGTGCACGATTTGGCTTGAGCCACATCGTTACGCACGGCAGGCCGGCGGTAGCTGGTCGAAGCACGATCATGGGGATCCGGCGTGCCTGGAACATTCGGATGATAGGCCGCGGCGGGGGGTAGGGGCAAGAATGACGCACAGGCTTGACATATGGAGCGTGCACTGGTGCGCGATGGCGAAAGTATTTGCTGGGTGTGATGTTGGCTTGAAGGGACGCGGAATCCGTTGGAGGTGCATCTCACGGGATTCCGAAAAACTTCCCTGATTCGTCATCCCGGCGCAGGCCGGGACCCAGTGGCTCCGGTTTCCGGCTTTCGCGATGGAGCCCACGCTTGAACGCTCTTGCGACAGCCGACCGCAAAGTCACTGGATTCCGGCCTGCGCCGGGATGACGATAGAAACTGAGGTTGTTCGCGGCGCCTTTGTGCCCCATACGGATGCGTTCCCCCCGCCCCACCCCTACAATTCACCCTTTCCCCCACCCAGCCGTACCGTGACCCAGCCCATCCTCAGCCCCGAACTCCCGCCCGGCGCCAGCGCCGCTCGTGCCCGCATCACCGCGGCATGGCTCCGCGACGAAACCGAAGCGGTCAACGATCTGCTGGCGCAGGCCTCGCTGCCGCCCGCCGAGCGCGAGAAGGTGATCGATCTCGCCGCCGATCTGGTGACGCGCGTACGTGCACGCGCCAAGGATCAGAGCGCGGTGGAATCGTTCATGCGCCAGTACGACCTTTCCAGCGAGGAAGGCGTGCTGTTGATGTGCGTGGCCGAAGCGCTGCTGCGCATTCCGGACAAGGCAACCGCCGACAAGCTGATCCGCGACAAGCTCGGCGACGCCAACTGGAAGAAGCACCTGGGCCAGAGTGAGTCGGTCTTCGTCAACGCCTCGACCTGGGGCCTGATGCTCACCGGCAAGCTGGTCAATCTGGCCGAGGAAACCCGCCACGACTTCGCCAGCGCATTGCGCCGTCTGGTCGGCCGCGCCGGCGAGCCGGCGATCCGCCTGGCGGTGCGTCAGGCGATGCGCATCATGGGCCACCAGTTCGTGATGGGTCGCACCATCGACGAAGCGCTGGACCGCTGCGCCAAGAAGGAATACGCGATGTATCGCTATTCCTACGACATGCTCGGCGAATCGGCACTCACCAGCGAAACCGCCGAGCGTTATCAGCAGGATTACCGCAACGCGATTGCCGCAATCGGTTCGCGCGGCCCGTTCGCCAATCACACGGACGCGCCGTCGATCTCGGTGAAGCTCTCCGCGCTGCACCCACGTTACGAGGTCGCCAATCGCGAACATGCGCGCCGCGACCTCACCGCCAAGCTGCTGGAACTGTCGCAGCTGGCGATGAAGCAAGGCATTGCGCTGTCGGTCGACGCCGAAGAAGCCGACCGCCTCGAACTGTCGCTGGACATCATCGGCGACGTGTTCGCACACCCGTCGCTGCAAGGCTGGAACGGCCTGGGCATCGTCGTGCAGGCCTACGGCAAGCGCACGCCGTTCGTGATCGACTGGCTGGTCGAGACCGCGCGCCAGGCCAACCGCCGCTGGTACGTGCGCCTGGTCAAGGGTGCGTATTGGGACGCCGAGGTCAAGCGCGCGCAGGAAAACGGCCTGGCCGGTTACCCGGTCTATACGCGCAAGCCCAATACCGACGTGTCGTATCTGGCCTGCGCGCATCGTCTGTTCAATGCCGGCGCGGAGCTGATCTACCCGCAGTTCGCCACGCACAACGCGCACACCATCGCCGCGGTCCATCACATCGCACAGGGCCGTCCCTACGAATACCAGCGCCTGCACGGCATGGGTACGGACCTCTACGCCGAAGTGATCGGCGCGCAGAACTTGAACGTGCCGTGCCGCGTGTATGCGCCGGTGGGCAGCCATGAAGACCTGCTGCCGTACCTCGTGCGCCGCCTGCTGGAAAATGGCGCCAACACCAGCTTCGTCAACCGCGTCGTAGACGAGAGCGTGCCGGTACGCGAACTGGTGGCCGATCCGTGCGAGACCGTACGCGCTTTCGCCTCCATTCCCCACCCGCGCATCCCGCTGCCGGTCAATCTGTATGGTGACCATTCTGCGCTTGCGCAGAATGCAAATTTTGTAACCAGGAAGAATTCCATGGGCATGAACTTCGCAAACGACAACGAACTGAAGGCCCTGGCCGACGCGGTCAACGCCGCCTGCCCGCCCGGCACCACCGGCCGCTGGAATGCCACCCCGCTGGTTCCCGGCGCGCAAGTCGGTGCGGCCACGGTCGAGGTAACCAACCCGGCCGATCGTCGCCAGCGTGTAGGCAGCTATGTCAGTGCCGACGCCGCCACGGTCGACAAGGCGCTCGCCAACGCGGTTGCCGCACAGCCCGCCTGGGACCGCATGCCGGCCGCCAGCCGTGCGGCGATCCTGGAGCACGCCGCCGATCAGCTCGAAGCGCGCCGCGGCGAATTCATCGCCCTGTGCGTGCGCGAAGCGGGCAAGAGCCTGCCCGACGCTATCGCCGAAATCCGCGAAGCGGCCGACTTCCTGCGCTACTACGCCACGATGGCGCGCCGCCTGTTCGGTCACCCGGAACAGTTGCCTGGCCCGACGGGCGAAAGCAATCAGTTGTTCTTGAATGGCCGTGGCGTGTTCGTCTGTATCAGCCCGTGGAATTTCCCGCTGGCGATTTTCCTGGGCCAGGTGTCGGCCGCGCTCGCCGCCGGCAATGCCGTGATCGCCAAGCCGGCCGAACAGACCAGCCTGATCGGCTTTGTCGCGGTGCAGTTGTTGCACGACGCAGGCGTACCTGCCGACGTGCTGCAGTACCTGCCGGGCGACGGCGCTGTCGTCGGCGCCGCGCTGACCAAGGACCCGCGTGTTGCCGGCGTCGCCTTCACCGGCTCGACCGAAACCGCCTGGGCGATCAACCGCGCCCTCGCCGCACGCAATGCACCCATCGCCGCGCTGATCGCCGAAACCGGCGGACAGAACGCGATGATCGCCGACTCCTCCGCACTGCCGGAACAGATCGTCAAGGACGTGATTTCCTCCGCCTTCCAGTCCGCCGGCCAGCGTTGCTCGGCCGCGCGCGTGCTGTTCGTGCAGGAGGACATCGCCGACAAGGTCAGCGCGATGCTTGCCGGCGCCATGGCCGAACTGAAAGTCGGCGATCCGGGTCAGCTGTCGACCGACGTCGGCCCGGTAATCGACGAGGACGCCAAGAAGATTCTGGTCGACCATGCCGCACGCATGGACAAAGAGGCCAAGAAGATTGGCGAAGTGCAGCTCGACGCAGCGAACACCGGCAACGGCACGTTCTTCGCGCCGCGCGCCTATGAAATTCCGTCGCTGGCCACGCTGACCCGCGAAGTGTTCGGGCCGGTGCTGCATGTGATCCGCTGGAAGGGCGACGAGCTGGACAAGGTGGTCGAGCAGATCAACGCCACCGGCTACGGCCTGACACTGGGCATCCACAGCCGCATCGACGACACCATCGAATACATCCAGAGCCGCGCACGCGTGGGCAACTGCTATGTCAATCGCAACCAGATCGGCGCAGTGGTCGGTGTGCAACCGTTCGGTGGCGAAGGCCTGTCGGGCACCGGCCCGAAAGCCGGTGGCCCGCACTATCTGCTGCGCTTTGCGGGCGAACGCACCTTGACGATCAACACGACGGCCGCGGGCGGCAATGCGTCGTTGCTGACGATCGGGGAATAAGGGCGGCTGCGATCTCGAAAAACCCTTTCCTGCTCGTCATCCCGGCGCAGGCCGGGACCCAGTGGCTTTGTGATCGATTATCGCGAGAGCAAACAAGCATCTGCCCTGTCGCGAAAACCGAAGCCACTGGATCCCGGCCTGCGCCGGGATGACGACAGGGAGAACTGAGGCTTTTTCTAACGTCCCGCATCAAGGGTGTCACCAGTCATCTAGCCACCCCGACCGGCCAGGACTAAAGTGGCCGCCATCGAAACGAACCGCGAGGCCGGTCATGGTCGGTTTCCTGATGTGGCTGTTATTGCTGGTGTTCTGCTGGCCGCTGGCGCTGCTTGCGCTGGTGCTCTATCCAATCGTGTGGTTGTTGCTGCTGCCGTTTCGACTGGTCGGCATCACAGTCGATGCAGTGTTCTCGCTACTCAAGGCCGTGTTGTTTCTGCCTGCTCGCATCCTCGGCGCTCGGCCAGGGTAAGCCAACCGCCCGAACCATACTGGCTTGTCATGAGTTCGGGCGGCAACGGCAAATACCGCGTCAATTAAGCTGAATGACCTGATCTTCCGGCCTGTAGCTGACCCGCTGCGAAGCGGGCGCATTGAAATCGATACGCAGCACGGGAACTTGATAGCCATGAGCATCGAGCTTTCGTTGGAAATTCTGTGCTGCCTCTAGCGGGGGATTGGTACCGCTGCTGCTGTGATTCGGATCATAGAAGAATGCCGCGATCCTCTCTTTCAGGAGCGATCCGTCATCGGTGATCTTCAGTAGAAGCTCGTTCCACACATAGAAGTGGCCTCCGTGACCACGGTCGCCATAAATGCTGTGCTCCAGGAGGGCGTTATCCCAAGCCAAGGGGCGATCGACATTCCAGGAACACTGCCGCCAATCGTACGGAAGCTGTGGATTCTCTTCGTGGAAAGCGACCCATTGCGCATGCGACAAGATGCCGGCTGCTTCGCATTGGCCCCAGGCAAAATCGACGTTGCGATGTTGTGCCAAGGGCTGAGGGAAGCGCGTCGGCAACGCTTGCTTCGGATGACCGCACCCGTAGTGATTCCCCGAGCCACTGGTACTTCCATCAAACGCGAACAGGCACATAAAGCCCTGATCCAGCACAGGCAAGCCTTCCGTGATGCCGTACCAGGGATTGCGCAGGATAAACCCTGCCGGGCGAAGCAACTGCGTTGTATTCAGGTCGCCACGAATCCAGGAATAGGAAGATGCTCCCAACCGGACAGCATCTGGGCCATAGAGCCAGGGAAGGTAGTCTCCGTCGGAGACTGCACGCACTAGCAATCCGCTGCAGTAATAGTGCCCCCGAGGAGCCAGCGTATCTGGCTCCTGGCAAGAGCTGGTAATCGTGTTGTAGAGGCGATTGACGGTATCGGCCACTAGCTGTGCCGGCTGCACCTGCTCGGCAGAAACATGCAGCGTCAGACTGGAGAATCCGAACGTGCACAGCATGGAGATGACAATCTTTTTCATAAGATCCCTCTAGATAACATGGCGTCCTTGCCACGCAGGAGTAATTTTACTGCTCGCCGAGACGGTAACTATCGTCGATTGGCTCGACGATATGTGCGCGACTCTCGATGCCGTGCAGGCATCAGAAGAAAACTGACCGCCGCCCCATGCTTAGGCTGCGGTCAGCCAAGGCCTATTTGGATACTACGGGCAGGCTGATAAAGCTCGCCGTACCCGGCGTATGCCATACACGCTGCGTAGCCTTCTGATAATCGCCCGCCTTGGCGTCGAAGATATTCGGCACGAACGTCTGCGGATTGCGATCGTAAAGCGGGAACAGCGTCGACTGGACCTGCACCATGATGCGATGGCCCGGCTGGAACACATGGTTGATCGTCGGCAGCCCAAAGGTATAGAGCAACGGCTGGTTCGACTCGATCGCCTGCGGATGCTCGAAACTGGTGCGATAACGGCCGCGGAAAATATCCAGCGATACCGGCAGCTCGTAACCGCCCATGCCCGGGTCGGAGGCGATCGTGTCCGGATAGACGTCGATCAGCTTCACCACCCAGTCGCTGTCCGTACCGCTGGTGGACGCGTACATATTGACCACCGGCGCACCACCGATATGCAACGGCTCGGTCAACGGCTGACTGACATAGGTAAGGACGTCTGGACGTCCATCCACGAAGCGCTGGTCGTTGAGCAGCCAGCGCGTCCACGCCTCATGATCGGCAAAATGCACCGGCCGCGGCTGGTAGGGCACCGGCTTGGCCGGGTCGGATACGTACTCGTCGTACTTGGCCGCGGCAGCGTCCGGCGCCTGGAAGGCCAGCTTGCCGTCGGCCTCCAGATATAGCGGTTGCGGCTTGCTGGCGCAGCCCTTGTCGCAGCTGAGCGGCCAGGACTTGTAGCGGTCCCAGTGGTTTTCGCCGGTGTTGTAGATCAATACCGGCGGCGTATTGGCCTTCGGTGCGCCATCGACGAGGTATTGATCGAAGAATGGCTTGAGCACATCGCGGCGGAACTGCAGCGCGGTGTCGCCGTCCCACTTCATCGGCCCAAGCGAGGTGCCGTCGTAGTTCACCTGGCTGTGGCGCCAGGGGCCCATCACCAGGTAATTCTTGTCGTTATTCTTGTCTTTAGGCTCGACCTGCTCGTAGCTATGGATCGCGCCCCACATGTCTTCCTGGTCCCACAGGCCTTGAAGCCACATCGTGGGCACGGTCAGCGGCTGCTGACCCATGATCTTGTCGAGCGCCTGGCCCTGCCAGAAGCCATCGTAGGCCGGATGCTCTTCGAGCTTGCGCCAGAACGGCAGCTGGTCGAGACCTGCCGCGCGCGCGTAGTCACCGGCCGAGCCTGCTTCGAGGAAATTGGTGTAGTCGTCGTAGCCGGCACGCGGGATGCCCTCACCCTTACCCTTCTGCGCCGTCTGGCCGAGGATGTAGTCGAAGTTGGTCTGTCGATACGCGCCGTAGTGGAACCAGTCGTCGCCCATCCAGCCATCGACCATCGGGCTTTCGGGTGCGGCCACCTTCAGTGCCGGGTGCGGATGGATCAACGCCATCACAACAGTGAAGCCTTCGTACGACGAGCCGAGCATGCCGACCTTGCCATTCGATTCGGGCGTGTTCTTCACCAGCCAGTCGATGGTGTCGTAGGCATCGGTGGAGTGATCGACTTCGCTGCTGTTGAGCGGCCCACGTAGCGGGCGCGTCATCACATACTCGCCTTCGGAGCCGTATTTGCCGCGCACGTCCTGGAACACACGGATATAGCCGCCCTTGACGAATACCTCGTCGCCCTGCGGCAACTCGTTGATCATCTTCGGCGATTCCAGGCGCATGGCGCGACCGCTGGCGTTGTAGGGCGTGCGCGTCAGCAGGATCGGCGCATGCTTGGCACCCTTGGGAATCACGATCACGGTGTGCAGCTTCACGCCGTCGCGCATCGGGATCATCACCTCGCGCTTGACGTAGTCGAGGCTTTCCGTGGGGGCGGTGAACTTGGCCGGGATGTCGGGCATCAGCGGCGCGGTCTGGGCACCGGCCATGCCGGCGCTCAGGGCGGCCGCGAGTACGGCAAGGGAAAGCATATGACGTGCGGTGGTCATGCAACCTCCTGAGGGCCACCCAGGGAAGGTAGCCGTGACGAAATGCGATAGCGCCATGGCGCAAGCTGTCGACTGTAAGCGAGGCTGGGCGTCGGTCCTACCATGACTTCTTGCCTAGTCGCTCGATCGATTTGATTTTTGTGGGCATTCGTCCAAGGATGACCGGACAACCCTCCAGCGAGCGACCTGCGGCCCGTGCAAGCCATCGACACCCTCACACCCTGCCCTTGCGGCAACCCCGATGGCTACACACGTTGCTGCCAGCTCCTGCATCAGGGCGCGGTGGCCACCAGCGCTGAGGCGCTCATGCGTTCGCGTTACAGCGCTTATGTGCTGAAACTGGAGGACTATCTGCTTGCCACCTGGCATGCGAGCACGCGCCCGGCACACCTGAAGCTGGCCACGCAGCAACCCCCGCCTACCTGGCTGGGCCTGAATGTGAAACGCCATGAAAACCATGGTGACCACGCCATCGTCGAATTCGTGGCGCGCCTGCGCTACGGCGGCGGCAGCGCGCAGCGCATGCACGAGATCAGCCGCTTCGTGCGCGAGGACGGGCGCTGGTTTTATATCGACGGCGAGATCAAGAGCTGATGCTAGAACCCATCTACGCCTGCCTCGTGCAGCTGTTTCGCAAGTGATTGCACCTGGGGATGTTCAAAGAACGCTTTCAGCTTGCGCGCACGTGCCGGCCCCACGCCCGGGTGCTGTTGCCACGCCTGCTCCGTCATCGCGGCACCGGCGTTCCAGTCCGACAAACCGGTAGCACCGGCTGGCGGCATGCCGAGCGAACGCAGCCATGTCGCAAAATCACGCTGCTTCGCCTGTTTGAATGCAGCAGACCATGCAGAGGCACGCGTGGAGCCAATCCCAGAGACTGCCTGCAACTGCGAGGGCGTCAAGCTCATCCAGTCGAGCAAGCCGCGGATGAGTCCGGCGTCGATCAACATCCGCCAGTTGCGCTCGCCCATCCCATCGATCATCAGACCCTTCTTGCCGCTCAACCACACCAGACGCGCGAGAAACTGTTTCTCGCAACCTGGCATCGGCTCCCAGCAAGCCAGCGCATCGTCGGGCCGCGATGGCGGCATGGACACATCGACGCGTTGAGGTGCACGCAACACGACACCATCGAAACGCGGAATCGTCAGGCCGGCCAGCGCCACCACTACCTGATCGCCTG
Source organism: Dyella sp. NPDC103356 (assembly GCF_055584465.1). Lineage (NCBI taxonomy): Bacteria > Pseudomonadati > Pseudomonadota > Gammaproteobacteria > Lysobacterales > Rhodanobacteraceae > Dyella > Dyella sp. NPDC103356. The sequence goes on along the minus strand of NZ_JBVJLZ010000005.1, from coordinate 264,142 downwards.
GCCGGACATCGAGAGCTTTCCAGCGCGACAACGAACCCAGCAGCACGCGTCGCACGGTGCGATCGCCCAGAGCAATCGGTTCGAGCTGTAGCACCGCATCCATGCGACCACTGCGGCCGTGCCGAAAATCCACGCCGACGACCGTGGCGACGACCTTGGCCGGCGGATACTTCCATGCGACAGCCCATGCTGGCGGCGTAGCCGCCCATGTCGATGCCGGCGGGCGGCGCCCTTGGCGTATGACGATGCCATCGGTCGAAAAAGGCAGCTCCGTGCGGTACCAGTGCTCTCGCCATCTCGCCACGTCCTGCGGGGTATGCACGCGTTGAGTCAGAACAGCGCTATCGCCAAAGCCCATCGCCGCAAGGCCATCCAGACGTGCCTGCATATCGTCCGGGCCGTCAGGCCAGTCCCAGACGAACAGACCGATCCGGGCAGCCGTGTCCGAGTCCAGTGCTTCGCGCGCCAGCGCACCGGCCACCTTGGATCGCGCCCCAATACTGCCCGCGCTCGCCTGCCTGTGCCCAGGCAGCCGCCAGATCAGTTCGCCCTGCAACACGACACGGGCGGGAGCCTGCCGCAGACGCGCGGGCACCGTTGGCATGCGTCGAACGTGCTGCGTCCAATCGCTGCCGTGCACACCATCGCCGCGGCTTGTCGCCGAGTGTAGTTCGCCATCGATATAAAGCAGGGTCAGCGCAACGCCATCGGCTTTCGGCTGGACCCATAAATCGTCTTTGTCGCGCACTCGTATCCATTCGGCGACAGCATCGACATCCGCCAGCTTGCCCAGCCCCGTTTGCACGACCGCCGCGCGTGCGGCTCCCGTATTACCCAGTTGCTCAGGTTTGTTCGCCAAGCCGGGAAAGCACGCACGCAGCGACTCATACCGCTGCAGCAGCTGATCGTAGATATCATCGTCAATGGGCGAGCGCCCTTCTTCGCGATAGAGGTAATTCCATTCGTCCAGCTGCGCGCGTCGTTCACTAAGATCCATCTTGACCTCCCTGGTCACGCCACCTGGACAGCTCGCGTGTACCGGGACCAGTGCACAGAACCATATTGACCACGCAGTTCCCATGGCACGAATCATCGCCTCTCCTAGCCAACGCTCACCTTGAGAGGATGCGAAGATGGCGCGGCACATGCATTAGCCGGCGTCCCGATCTGTCGTAGGACACGATCATCAATCCGCATAAGTGCTGAATCCAATTCCACATAGCGATCTTGAGCGCGCTTGGGAAAGAAGTGCGCCTTCGGCATACACTCCGACCGATGCGTAAATCACGGCAACAATGGCGATAGCTGATCTTAAAGGCCAGGCGACTGTGCTATCACAAGAACTAACAATGTGGCCCAGATCATAAAAGCACGTAGGTAAAATCCTACACGACGAAATTTTTATCGATCCACATAACATACAAACATCTGACGCATATGGCGTTTTTACAAAATAGTAAAAACGCACGAAATTCAATTGATATAAAGCCAAGTAATTTCGACAACTCGAAAATATTAACGCTTGAAAAGCTAATACTAGGTGCATAGCCTATTTTCGCTTCATTCGACTTTATCACCAGAGGACGTCAGAGTGAAAATTAAAGCGAGTAATGCTATTTTCATAGCATCCATTTTTTTTGCCGGCCAAGTTTCCGCAAACTGTGTATCATGCACAGATCCAGGAAACCCTGGCGATCCGACTGTGTGGAGCCTGATACTTGATAATTGTGGGCTGTGCGGCTTACAAGCTGATCACGCTGGAACTCCGAGAATAGGCCCTATCAACTTTGACCCTAGTGATCCTGGCAAGGGGCTCATAGAGGCAGGCAGCTCGACTGCGGCCAATCCCGCCTTTTCCCTAACAGATAACGGTTCTACCTATACAGTGAGCATGGATGCTAGTTTCACGGAGTCTAGTGGCAAGCAGTCATATGGGATCGAAATCGACGAAGTTGTCGATAAACAAACAGCAGCCGTGATAAGCATAGGTTACATAATGGACGTTTATAGCTCAGCGGACAAGCTTCTAGGCGTATACAAGTCAACAGAAAGCAATCCAAACATGTTTTCAATTGGTCCTTCTACATACGAATTTGTATTTTCAAATGGAGCGACTATAACATTCCAGCAGAATTTCGATCCAAATAATCCTCTTGCTGGAGCTCAGCCAGCGGGCCCGTTATATCCTGGGATATATTTTAGTACGCAATTCCAGGTGAAGATGTTTGTGCCGACAAATTTTTGACAGCTATTGCAACTAAAATAAGCGGTGCGTCAGTGCACCGCTTATAAAGAAGATGGGTGGTCTCTGGCCACTTCCAATACCAAAGAGCAATTCATTTTAGCCATGATCTTTGCCAAAATGCATGTTAGTTTCACCACTAGCCTGCCCATTCGGACCGAAGCGTCGCTCCGTGATAATCCCCTGGCCATCGTAGGCGATGGCAACGACAGTGCTAGCTCGCGTACCATATAGCTCACCGCGAATAAAAGCAGCTGACAACCAACGCTCGCGCTCAAGCCCTACACCGGTGTCTGGCAGTTCGATATCGGGTGCCAGATGCTCGTCGGCCAACGCATCGAAAAGTGTGGAGAAGTCGCCCATACTCTCTGCCTGCAACCAATCACTCATTCGCATCATGAGCCGGCGCACCTTTGGCCATGGCGTATCTAAGTCTGCATTAGAAAGGCCATGAACACCGTCATCGATCATGTGCTTGCGGGATTCGGGGCGATTACCCAAATAGAATGCGCTATGCGTATCGAAAGTCAGCAAGTTGAAAGGCCGATAAACCGCCGCCTCGTTGACCAACCGCGATGCATGCGCTGTTGCATCAGCCGTTCCGCCCAGGTAATCCAGCGCAAGCAGCCCGCGCGAACGACCAAGCTGCGGATCGCGTGGATCGCGCACATTGGTGACGACGCTGCAGCGGCCGTCATCGGTGACGCCGAGCCAGGTACCCCCGGCCTCCAGGTCGCGCCCCCCGATGATCGGCTTGTCCTGCCAACGCGCCAGTTCGGCACTGGGGCGTGCATGAAATTCGTCGCGATTGCCGGCCAGCACCAGCCGCCAGTGCGGATGGGCGTTCCAGGCGAATGCAATCAGGCACATCGTGACATCCTCAACGCAGCGCCGCGCGTTTACGTACCGCCTCGGCCCAGCGTGCGGCAACACGTGGCGACGTCATGCAGACGGCCTCGTCGGTTACGGTCGTAACGGCGCGCTCCAGCAACTGGATATCGGCTTCGTGCTGGCGCGCCACGTGCGGGTCTTCGAAAAAGATCGCGCGTTGACACCGACGCTCCAGTACCAAGTCGGCGATTTGCGCATCGCCACCCAAGGGGCCGCTCTGATAACGAGCGGCCCAGGGCTTGTCCGCAGGCCAACCCAGACGCCACGCCATCTCGTTGAGGCGATGCCCGGTCGTACCCGTGGCGACACGGTGCTTGAATCGCGACAGCACATCGAAATGCGCCGCCGCGTAGGCGAGCATCTGTTCTTTCATGGCATCGTGCGCGATCAACGCGAGCGTGTGGTTTTCCAACGCATACAAATTATCTGCGTCGTGGTCGGGTGTCAGATTCGCATGGATGCGTTCGACTTCGATCCAGTCGCGTGCGGAGGCGACCGTCGAAATAAACGGCTTGTGATGGATGACGCATTGACGCTTGAGTGCGATGGCTTCTGGAAAGATCGACGAGGGGTCGACCGGGTCGATCAGGTAGATGGCGCCGTCGAGTACACGATCGGATTCAGGCAAACCGACGACCTCGGCCACCAGTTTCATCAGGCCGCCTTCGCGGCCGTTCGGATAACGATGCAGGCCGGCGTAGTCGTCGAAACGGTCGTCGGCCACGATGGCATCGTAGGTGCGGCCAACGGCGCATAGCGTGAGATCGAGTTCACGGATGCCTTTGCCGCAGGCATGCAGCCAACGGAACAAGGCCGCGTCGGCGTGGCTGTGGTGCAACTGATTGGCGGCAAGCCCTATCCGCATGACGGCCCCTGGCGCTTCGATAATCGCCAGTGTACCTGTGCGCTTCCAGTGGGGCGACAAGCGAAGCTGATGCAACCCCGGCATCGTTATGGGAGAGAGTCTCCAATGACCTCAGTTTGTTTCGTCATCCCGGCGCAGGCCGGGATCCATTCCTCAGGCCTCGCTTGTCAGACGACCTTTGGCAAGCAGCCCACGCTAAGGGCGTGGATTCCGGCCTGCGCCGGAATGACGAGTAGGAGAGGCTTTATCAAGCCTTCCAGAAGTCGTTTCTACACGGCCGGATCTTCAGACCAGCAACATCTGTGCAATAGAGCCAGCCGCTTCACGCCCGTCATAAACCGCGCGCACCACCAGATCAGCACCACGCACATTGTCGCCACCCGCAAAGATACGCGTATGACTGGTCTGTAGCGGCAACGCACCATTTACGCCTGTCGCAATACGTCCCGAGGCTTCCAATTCCACCCCATGCGAACGCAGCCAATCGGGCGGGCTCGGCAGAAAGCCGAAGGCCTGGATCACCACATCGGCTTCGATCTCGTGCTCGCTGCCCTCGATGTTCTGTGGACGCTGCCGACCATCGCCCGTGTCCACCAACGCGGTCTCGACCACGCGAACCGCACGCACCCGGCCTTGATCGTCGCCAAGAATCTCCAGCGGCTGACGATGGAACAGAAACTCCACGCCCTCTTCGCGGCTATAGCCCACTTCGCGAGCGGAGCCGGGCATGTTCGCCTCGTCACGGCGGTAGACGCAGGTCACCGACTTGGCGCCCAGACGAATGGCAGTGCGATTGCAGTCCATACCGGTATCGCCGCCGCCAAGCACGACTACGCGCTTGCCGTGAAAATCGAAGGCATGCGCCACCGGCTCGTCACGCATAAGGCGCTCGGTATTGCCGATCAGGAACGGCAGCGCATCGTGCACGCCATGCAGTTGACGGCCCGGCAGCTGCGCATCGACATAGGTGTAGGCACCGGTGCCAACGAACACCGCATCGTAATCGTCGAGTAGCTGACCGAATTCGATATCGCGACCGATCTCGTGACCGAGCAGGAAACGTACGCCCATGCCTTCGAGCACGTCGCGACGTGTACGCACAATGTCCTTGTCGAGCTTGAACGGCGGAATGCCGAAGGTCAGCAGGCCACCAATTTCACGTTGGCGATCGTAGACATCCGCTGCGATACCGGCACGGCGCAAACGATCCGCGCAGGCCAACCCGGCCGGACCGGCGCCGATGATCGCCACGCGCTTGCCGGTCTCGCGCACGCGCGACAGATCCGGCCGCCAGCCCTGACGCAAGGCCTCATCGGTCACCCAGCGCTCGATGCTGCCAATGGTGACCGAGCCGAACGCCGTCTGCTCCAGCGTGCAAGCTCCTTCGCACAGACGATCCTGGGGACAGACGCGTCCGCAGATCTCCGGCAAGGGATTGGTCTCGTGCATGAGCGTGGCGGCCTCGAGAATACGGCCGTCCTGCACCAGCTTGAGCCAATTGGGAATGTAGTTATGGACCGGACAGGCGTGTTCGCAATACGGATTGCCGCAATCGATACAGCGCCCGGCCTGGCCGGAAGCCTGCGGCAGGGCGAACTCGCCGGCGATTTCGCCGTAGCCCATGACGCGTACTTGCACGGGAACGGTGCGCGGCGTTTGTCGCGGGAGGTCGAGGAACTGGAAGGCCTTGTCGCTCATGCGGCGCTCCTCAGCTCTTCTGCCAACGCCGACAGGCTCGCCGCCTTCGGCTTGACCAGCCAGAACTTGTACTGCAAGCCGCGGAAGTCGCGCAGGATCTGTCGACCCCAATCACTACCGGTCAACGCGACATGACGCTCGACCAGGCCGCGCAGGTGTTGCATGTAATGCTCCATGCCTTCGGGCGAGATACGCAGGATGTCGACCAGCTCGTGGTTGTAGCAGTCGACAAAGTCGCGCTGCAGATCGAGCACGTACGCAAAACCACCGGTCATGCCCGCGCCGAAGTTCAGGCCCACCTTGCCCAGCACGGCGACTACACCGCCGGTCATGTATTCGCAGCAGTGGTCGCCGGCGCCTTCCACCACGGCCAGCGCGCCGGAGTTGCGTACGGCAAAACGCTCACCGGCGCGGCCGGCGGCAAACAGCTCGCCGTCGGTGGCGCCATACAGGCAGGTGTTGCCGATGATGGCGGCGTCCTGGCTGGCAAACGGCGAATCGAGCGGCGGGCGAACCACGATGCGGCCACCGGCCATGCCCTTGCCGACGCCGTCGTTCGCTTCGCCGGTGAGATCGATATGCACGCCGCCGGCATTCCAGGCACCGAGACTTTGCCCGGCCGCGCCGTTCAACCTCAGGATAATCGGCGACTCGTCCATGCCGTGGTCGCCATGCACGCGCGCGATCTCGCCGGAGAGGCGTGCACCGATGGCGCGGTCGGTATTGACGATGTCGTAGGCGAATTCACCGCCCGTACCCGCCCCCACGATGGCGGCGGTATCCGTCGCAATACGCGTGGCCAGCGCCGCTTCGTCGCGCATCGGATTGCGCGCCAAGGTGCAGGCAAAGTCGACGTTCGAACCCAGGCTGTCGCCATCGATCAGCGGACGCAGGTCCAGCTTGTGCTGCACCGGCGTGGCGCCTTCGAGCTGTTCGAGCAGATCGCTACGACCGATCACCTCGGCCAGCGAACGCACGCCAAGACGCGCCAGATGCGCGCGCACGTCTTCGGCGACAAAACGGAAATAGTTCATCACCATTTCCGGCAGGCCGATGAAGTGCTCCTTGCGCAGCACCGCGTGCTGTGTTGCCACACCGGTCGCGCAATTGTTGAGATGACAGATGCGCAGATATTTGCAGCCCAATGCGACCATCGGACCGGTGCCGAAACCAAAACTCTCCGCGCCAAGCATGGCCGCTTTGATCACGTCCAGGCCGGTCTTCAGACCGCCGTCGGTCTGCAGGCGTACACGCCCGCGCAGATCGTTACGACGCAATGTCTGCTGCGTCTCGGCCAGACCCAGTTCCCACGGCGTACCCGCATACTTGATCGAGGTCAGCGGACTGGCGCCCGTGCCGCCGTCGTGACCGCTGACGGTGATCAGATCCGCACCAGCCTTCACTACGCCGGCAGCGACCGTACCGACACCGGCATGGCTTACCAGCTTGACCGACACCAGCGCCTGCGGGTTGACCTCCTTGAGGTCATGGATCAGCTCGGCGAGATCTTCGATGGAATAGATATCGTGATGCGGCGGCGGCGAGATCAGACCGATGCCGGGCTTGGCGTAACGCAGGCGCGCAATGGTCGCGTCGACCTTGTGCCCCGGAAGCTGACCGCCCTCGCCCGGCTTGGCGCCCTGGGCAATCTTGATCTGCAGCACTTCCGCATTGACCAGATACGCCGGCGTCACACCAAAGCGACCGGAGGCGACCTGCTTGATCTTGGACATCTTCTCGGTGCCATAACGCACCGGGTCTTCGCCGCCTTCGCCGGAATTGCTGCGCGCACCCAGGCGATTCATCGCGATCGCCAGGGCTTCGTGCGCTTCGGGTGACAACGCGCCCAGCGACATGCCGGCGGAGTCGAAGCGACGCAGAATGTCGTCGACCGGCTCGACCTCGGTCAACGGCACCGCGCTCGACGCGGCCCTTGGCGCCAGCAGATCGCGCAGCGCCGACGGCGGCCGGTGATCGACAAAATCCGCATAGGCGCGATAGTCGGCCGCGCTGCCCGTACGTACCGCCTTTTGCAGCGTGGCGATCACGTCCGGGTTGTACATGTGGTATTCGCCGCCGTGCACGTATTTGTAGAGGCCACCGGCGCGCAACGGCAGCGCTTCGTTCCAGGCCTCAGCAGCCAGCAGGCGCTGATCGTGTTCGAGTTCGGCGAAACCGGCGCCGCCGATACGCGAAGGGGTTCCGGGGAAACACAGCTCGACTACTTCCGGCGCCAGGCCGACGATCTCGAATAGCTGCGCGCCGCGATAACCGGCGACCGTCGAGATACCCATCTTGGAGAGGATCTTCAACAAGCCCTTGCGCACGCCGCGGCGATAACTACGGCCGATTTCCATACGGTCGTTGGCGATATGCCCTTCGCGGCCCAGCTCGAACAGGCTCTGATAGGCCAGCCACGGATAGATGGCCGTCGCACCGAAGCCGATCAGGCAGGCGAACTGATGCGGGTCACGCGGCGTCGCCGTCTCGACCAGAATATTGCACTGACAACGCAGGCCTTGATCGATCAGGTGCGCGTGCACCGCGCCGACCGCAAGCAGCGAATGAATCGGCAGCAGACCGCGCTCCGGATAGCGATCGCTGAGGAAGACCAGCGAACAACCGCCGCGCACGGCTTCGGCGGTCTCTTCGCACAAGTGACGCAGCGCCGCTTCCAGGCCTTGCTCCGGCGCGTACATCAGATCGAAGCGCGGCGTGCTGGCGAACTGCGGCATCGCCAGCAACTGGCGCAATTTGCGCTGGGAGAGAATCGGCGAGTTGATCAGGATCTGCCTGGCGTTTTCCGCCTGCAGGTCGAAGACGTTGCCCTCCGGCCCAATCTGCGTCACCAGCGACATCACCAGCTTTTCGCGCAGCGGATCGATCGGCGGGTTGGTGACCTGCGCGAACGCCTGACGGAAACGATCGAACAACGGCCGCACCTGGCGCGACATCGCCGCGATCGGCGTGTCGTCACCCATCGAACCGGTCGCCTCCATCTCCAGCTCGACCAGGGCCTTCAGCACCGTCTCGCGCTCCTCGCGCGACAGGCCGTAGAGCTTCTGATAACAGCGCAGTTGCTCGGCCGGCAACGGCTCGGCAGCCAGCGATGGATCGATCAGGTCCGATTCCAGATAGCTGACACCCGCACGCAGCCAGTCGCGGAACGGTGCACGGCGACGATTGATATCGTCGATGTCGGCATCGCGCAGCAGGCGCTTGTTGGCGAAATCGACCGCGATCATCTCGCCGGGGGCAAGCCGGCCCTTGGCGATCACGCGCGACGAGGGTACGTCCCACAATCCAGCTTCCGATGCCACGATCAGATGATTGTCGTCCGACAAGGCCCAGCGCGCCGGGCGCAGGCCGTTGCGATCCAGCGTGCACGCAGCGTAATGGCCGTCGCACATCACCAGGCCCGCTGGACCGTCCCATGGCTCGCTATGCAGCGCGTAGTACTCGTAGAAGCCGGCCAGATCTTCGTCGATGCCTTCGCGCGCGGCAAATGCCGGCGGCACCAGCATGCGCATCGCCGCGAGCAGGTCCATGCCACCGGCGAGCAGCACTTCCAGCGCGTTATCCAGGCTTTCCGAATCCGAACCGGTCTGGCGTACCAGCGGGCCGATGTCCGACAAGTCGAGCAGAGGCGAACGCAGGATCGATTCGCGCGACTGCATCCAGCGTCGATTGGCGCGGATCGTATTGATCTCTCCGTTATGCGCCAGCATGCGGAACGGCTGCGCCAGCCGCCATTGCGGCGTGGTGTTGGTAGAGAAACGCTGATGGAACACCACCGCGTCCGACACCAGCGCGGGGTGTGAGAGATCGGCAAACACATCGCGCAGGCGACCGGGCGCGGCCATGGCCTTGTAGCCGATGACCTGAGCGGACAGCGTGACCACATAGAAGTGCGGATCGTCGCTCAAGGCCGTCTCGGCGCGCCGGCGTGCGCGGAACAGGGCACGCTCGAACGCCGCGTCGTCGCTGCCTTCGGCCGCATGCACGAAAATCTGTCGCACGCGCGGACGCGCCGACGCGGCCAAGGGACCACACGCCTGCGGATCGACTTCCACGTCGCGCCAGCCGGCAACACGCAGGCCTTCTTCATGCAGGCGCGCTTCGAGCAATTGCGCGGCAGCGTCTCCCCCCGCAGGGTCCAGAAATACCAGACCTGCAGCGAAGCGCTCTTCGAGCGCCAAGCCGGCTTCAGCCGCCAGCGCCGACAGCCAGGGCTGCGGCCGATGAATCAGGACGCCGCAACCATCGCCGCTGACGCCATCGGCGTTGACGCCGCCGCGGTGGGAAAGTTTGGCGAGCGCGACAAAGGCCGTATCGACGAGTTTTTTGCTGGCGCGCCCATCGATCTGGGCGACCAGTCCAAAACCACAGCTATCGTGTTCGAAGGCTGCGTCGTACAGCGTGTTGCCTGGCTCTGCCATCTAAGCCTCCCCGGCTCGTGCATTTGCTGGGCGCAGAAGGCCTCGGTGCGAAAAGCACCGAAGCCCCATGCGAGTATGGCTCCGACTACACCACACTTGCTGCGTCGCGTCAAAGCCGGGTCGTTTGGGCCTCTGGACGTCCAAACGTTTCGGCAACGAAATTTTTCTTTCCCTGCCCTGTGGACAAAAAAAAGCGCGCCGGTTGCCCGACGCGCTTTAATGGTTTCACTTGAGACTATCGCCGAGCGAACTCGGCGACAGACACCAATTACAGCTTGACCTTCACACCGACGTTGTAGAAGCGACCGATGATGCCGGCCAGATCGTAGGTCGGGTTGTAGTTGTTGGCCGCGTAGTTAGCCGGATCGATCGGAGCCTTGCGGTCGAACAGGTTCTGTACCGAACCGGTGATCGAGATGTGATCAGTAATGTCGTAGCTACCGGTCAGATCAAAGTAGGTGAACGAACCGATGCGGCCACTCAGCGGGAGATCGCTCAGCAGATCGAAACCGCTCTGATCCTGCGCATAATTGGCCAGACCACTGACGTAGTACATGGTCAGCGTACCGGTCAGCTTGTCCCAGATCACTGTATTGGCGAAGGACCCGCGCGTGCGCGGCGTGCCGGCGCCCGAGGACAAGGCATACGGACCGTGCGTGCCGACGAACTGCTGGCGCGTACCATCGGGAAGAGTCAGCGCCCAGTTGAAGATCTGGGTGCCGCTCAACTCACTGATGTAATGCCAGTTGTTGCCAAAGTCGAAATGCGCCTGGATATCAAGGTCGAGACCGGTGGTCTTGAGCGAGTTGGCATTGATGTACTCGCCAATCACTTCAGCCGGACGCGCCAGCAAGCCCGGGTTCGCCGGATCGGGCTTATCGCCGATAACCGTGACGCCCGGAATCGTCTGACCCTGATAGTAGGCCGCCAACGCCGAGCCCACATCGGGCGAGGTGATGACGTTCTTCTTCTCGATGTTGTAGTAGTCAAGCGAAGCATTCAGCCAGCTGGTCGGCTGCAACACCACGCCGAGCGTGAAGTTGGTGGCCTTTTCCGGCTTGATGTTCGGATTGGCATTGGTCTGCAGAGCCAGCGAGTAGGGGTTGGTGACGTAAGCACTGCCACCGTATGCCGCCGCTACCGACTTGGGCACCTGATAGGTGGTGAAGCCCTGGCTCGAGCTCGAACCATTCTCGGCGAACGACGGAGCACGCAGGCCCTTCGAGTAGGTACCGCGCAGCGCGAACCAATCCACCGGCTTCCACTTCATGCCGATCTTCGGCGTAAAGCCGTTGCCGATATCGGTGTAATGGTCATAGCGACCCGAAACGTCGACTTCCAACGTCTGGAACAGCGGCGCGTCGAATTCGACGTAAGCACCCGTCACATTACGCGTACCTTGGGTCTGAGCATTGCCCAGGCCAAGGAACTCGAAGTTCGGGTTGAGCGTCGGATCGTCCTGCGCCTCGTGGCGTGCCTGCAGGCCGGCAGCAAAACCGATCGGACCACCGTCGAGCTGACCGAAGGTGCGGTTGACGCCGATATCCAACGAATCGAGGTCGGAGGTCGAAGTCTTCGAGTAGCCCGGAGCGATCGACTTGCGCACTGCCTCGGTATTGAGCGACGGATTGACGAAGTTGTAGCTACCGGTGTTGATCGCGGTGAGCAGACTCTGGTAGTTGATCAAACCAAACTGGTCGGTGTTCAGCCAGGTGTGGTTGATTACGGTGGTGACGTCATAGCCCCAGTCACCCAGGGAGCCATTTACGTTGCCAACGAGGCGGACGTTGTGGTTGTCGTAGTTGTTACCGACCGGAATGTCGCCAAACGCATAATTCAGCAGAGCGTACTGGCCGGCCGCAGCGAACGGATTGTTCGGATTCAACTGGCCGTTGGTGAGTGTCGGTGGCAGCGCGATGTTGTTGGTGTTGTTCGGCGTGCTGACTTCAACCTGCGAAGGGTTGGCACCCGGCGCATTCGTCTTGGTCTCGAAATAGCTGGCCGACAGGTAAGCGCGCGTGGTGTCGTTGAGCTTGACAGTAAAGCGGCCATAGATACCGCCCTGCTCCATCGCATACGTCGCCTGACCGTACTGATTGGCCTGATCCTGCAGGCAGTAGTTGCCCACGGCCGGATCGCTGGCAGCGACGGTATTGCTCGCGCAAGCACGCAGCGGCTGCGACAGCGCGCCCGGAATGGCTTGACCCGAGGTCAGGTCGCCCGGCGTGCCGAGCGTCGCCGGCGTCACCGAGCCGACGGTAGAACCCTGGAAGTTCGCCGGATTGCCAATGCGGTTATCCGGGCCACCAATACGGCTGGTGTCGGATGTGTTGAACGGGAAACCGCGATCACGCAGATAGATCGGGTTGTCCTTCTGGTACTGGATAGCGACGTAGGCGTTGTGGCCGTCCTTATCCAGATCACCGCCACCGAACAGCAGCGTGGCCTTACGGGTCAGGCCGCCACCGTGCTGCGAGGTACCGACGTCGAAGGTGCCTTCGGCGCCCTTGAAGCTAGGCTTCAGGATGACGTTGACCACGCCGGCGATTGCATCGGCGCCGTACAGCGACGAGGCGCCGTCCTTCAGCACTTCGATGCGCTCGACGGCAGCAAGCGGAATGGTGTTCAGGTCGACGAAGCTGCGCTGTCCGTCATCGGACACGGCGTAACTGGCGTTGCGATGACCGTCGATCAGCACCAGGGTCGAGTTCACGGTCAGGCCGCGCAGGGCGACGCCCGACGAACCGGCCGCGAAGCCGGCAGCAAACGCGTTCGGGATCGAGCCGCTGTTGTCGGCCGAGATCGAGCGAACGACGTCGGCGAGGGTGGTCAGGCCGCTGCGCTGAATCTGCTGCGCGGTCAGCACGGTCACCGGAGAGGGCGTTTCCACGTCGATGCGCGGAACGGCCGAGCCGGTCACCGTAATGGTCTGCAACTGCTTGGCCGACTGCTGATCAGCGTTGTCGGAGGTCTGTGCAGACTGTGCGAATGCGGTGCTGGCCACGGGGGCTAGTAAAAGCCCAGCCAGCGCCAAGGCGAGCTTGTTGCGCTTCATGGAAATGTCCTCTCTTTATTTGTAGAGCGATCTGCTCGCCCCTGGGGGCTTGTCCGGCTCTTAATGGGGATTAAGAACAGCTAAACGCCGAACAAGTGCAGCCTGAGTCTTCCACTTTAATGCTCAGCTCACAAGTCCATTACTTTCGACCTAAGTGACTGATGAGCGTAATTAAATTCGAATTCACAAAACCTTCGCGCAACATCTCTCGACGATCGATGTAAAGGTTTGCGCGCACTTGCACCATGAATGACCAAAGCCGCGATGCAGTGTGGAATTAATCACGTGCTAACAGTCGATTGGATCGGTCCAATAATCGCACCGTTTCGCGGCAAAGCATCATTTTTGCTTCACTCAATTCGTAATTATTTACGATTTATTTGTCGATGCTGCGCCGCAACAGTCCTGAACAGATCGTTAGGAGCTGTTTGCCCGGGGTTGAACTCGCCTTTCGGGACGGCTTTCTCTTAACCCCAAGGCAACATTCAGCGCTCAAAGTTCGAGCTGTGCGCCCAACATGAAGCCCCGACTCGGGCCCGGTTCATAGAAGCGCCCATTGCTTTCGTTGACGATCACCGAGCCCGCGTAGCGACGGTTGAGCAAGTTGTCGACCCGTGCGCTCAAATGCAGCTTCGAACTGCCCACGGGCAAGCCATAGCCCACGTCCGCCCCCAGCAGCATGTAGCCCGGCGCCTGGCCGCTATTGATGTCATCGACGGTCACACTCCCTACCCCCGTCACCTCTGCGCCGTAGGTCCACCCCATGTCACCGCCGCGCTCGACGCGCAACGAGCCGTAGTTTTCCGGCACGCCAGGGATACGCGCACCGGCGCGCACCGGCGTATTGGGTATCGTGCAGCCGCTGGTGACGCAGGTCATGAAAGGCGTGCGGAACGTCGCCTGCACATGGGTCATGCCAAGCATCATGCGCCAGCCCTTACCCAGGTCGCCGTGCAGCGACAGCTCCTCGCCCTGACGCCGGCTGCGGCCAATGTTCTGATAGCTGGAGCGACCGCCGACGTTGCGTACCACCGCCAACTCATTGCGCGAATCGGCGCGAAAAACCGCAGCCTCCAGAGCCAGGCCCTGGGTCGCCTGCCACTTCATGCCCAGCTCGCTGTTGCGGCTTTTCGAGGGCTGCAGATTGAAGGCAAGGCCGGAGCCGCCGTCGGCGCGATAACCCAGTTCGTTGAAAGTCGGGGTTTCGAAGCCGCGGCCGAAGCTGGCATAGACACGCAAGTTATCTGCGGGCCGGAACTCCACGCCGCCCACCGGCGTGGTGGCGGTGTAGCGCGCGCTGCCGCTGTCGTCCGGATTGGAGGCCTTGATAAAACGGTCCTGCGAGGTAAAGTGCACCACGCTGTGACGCAAGCCCAGCAGCAACGACCAGCGTTCGGCGACCTGCCAATACACCTGGGCGTATTGATCCAGGTTCCACACCTTGTCGTCTTCATTGCGGCGCAGTGCCCCGGTGACACCCAGGGTATTGCCGACAAAATTGTTGAAACCCTGGCGATGCTGGTCCTGCGCGTCGTAATTGACGCCGAGCACGAACTCCAACGGGCGCCCTGCCAGCTCGCCGCGATGTGTCCAGCGTGTATCGACACCGCCGTAGTTACCGGAAAGATCGACCACGCCACCGGCGCTGAGTGGGTTGATCTGCGCCGACTGAGGAATCGACAGCACCTGCTGCACATCGCGGTTGCCGTAGTAGCCCATGGCGCGCAGCTGATCGTTTTCGCCCAGCGACTGCTCGTAGATGGCGCCGCCCTGTACCTGATGGACGCTCTTGCGCGTGTTGAACTGGTACGCCGATGCAATGGCCTGGCGCGGATCGGCCTCGAACTGCGCCTTGGTCAGGCCGAGCGGATCCTGCGCACTGGGCAGCGACACCGTATTGACCACTAAGGTGAGCTTGCGCCCCGCGCCCAGATCGAAACCCAGCTTGGCATTGCCCGATTCGCGCTCTGCCTTGCTGTGGTCGCGGTAGCCGTTGGTCTGGAAATGCGACACGGCCACGTTGTAGTTCATCGGCCCGTCGATGCCACGGGTCGATGCGCCGACGCGATAGGTATCGTTGCTGCCGCCGAATACGCCGAACCGGGTTTGCGCCGGATCGGTGCCGTCCGCACTCCACATCTGCACCACGCCACCGGACGAGTTGCCATAGAGCGCCGAAAACGGCCCGCGCAGCACGTCGACACGGTCGGCCGAGTCCATGCTGAAATGCGAGACTTGGCCCTGCCCATCGGGCATGGTGCCGGGAATGCCGTCGGAATAAACACGCACACCGCGCACGCCAAAGGTGGAACGCGCACCGAAACCGCGAATCGAGATCTGTTCGTCCTGCGCATAATTCTGCCGGTCACGAGCCAGCACGCCAGGCACCCCGACCAATGCCTCGGACAGATTCACCCCAGGTTTGCCGGCATGACCGGGCGAAACGTCGATCTCGCTGATCGACGCGGGCACATCGAACGGCGGAATTCCCAGGCGTATCGCATTGACCTGCACGGCCGGCAGGGTCGAGGTGGTCACTGGGTCGTCGGCATGCGCATTACCCGCCAACAAGGCGAGCATCCAGACCGAACTGGCCAGACACGGGATGCCCAGGCCGATGCGTCGACTCATCCTGCACTGTCCTTAGGGGAGTGGGTCGCCCGATGTTACCCCCCGAATACCCGGACGTCTCCCCGCTTGGGTCACGGCTCGGAGATAATCCCCCCATGCGCGACCTTGCCCGTTCGATCTTTCGACTTCTCTCGCCGCTTGCCATCGTGGCGAGCCTCGTCATCGTGACGCCAGCTTTTGCCGCACAGGAGAAGAGCAAGAGCGAACAGGCGGACGCGCAGAAAAAACTTGCGGATATCCGCGCCAAGATGGAGGCGCTGGCCAAGGAACAAGCAGACACCGCGTCCAAGCGCGACAGCGCCAATGCCGAGTTGGCCAAGCGTGCCAATGCGGTGGCAAGCGCGGCCCGGGCCGTGCGCGAAACCGATCAGGCGTTGGCCGACAAGCAGAAACAGCTCGATCAGCTCGAACAGCAACGCGCCGAGCTGAAAAAGAACCTGGACAACCAGAAGGCCGCGATCGCCGACCTGTTGCGCGCCACCTACACGTTGGGCCGCGGTTCGGACATGCGCCTGCTGCTGGGCGACCAGGACATCGCACGCATCGCGCAGGCACTGGTCTATTCGCAGTATTTCCAGGAGGACCGGCTCCAGCGCGTGCAGACCTTGATGGGTGACCTGGCCAAGCTGCAGGACCTTGAGGCCTCGATCCAGACCGAGCAGCAGGCATTGAAGGACACCCGTTCGCAACGCGAACAGCAGGCCAAACAATTGCAGCAGCAACGCAGCGAACAGCAGAAACTGGTCGCGCAGACCGATGCGCAATACAAGGACCAGGCGCAAAAGCTCGCGGCGCTCAAGCAGAACGAACAGTCGCTCAACGATCTGGTCGCCAAACTGCAAAAGGCCATCGACGATGCCGCGCGCGAAGCCGAGCGGGCCGCGCGCGCCAACCCGATCGCGCCGACGCCTTCGGGCAAGGGTACGGCCAATATCCGCGGAAACTTGCCGTGGCCGGCCAGCGGCGTGGTCAACACCTACGGCAACGGCGTGCTGATCAAGGCCAATGGCGGCAGCGAAGTGCGCGCGGTCGCGCGCGGTCGCGTCATATACGCGGCCTTTCTACGCGGCTACGGCATGCTGCTGATCCTCAACCACGGCGACGGCATCATGAGCATGTATGGCAACAACGAGACCCTGCTCCGTGGTGTCGGCGATCAGGTCGATGCCGGCCAGGCCGTGGGCACGGCCTCCGCGCCCACCGGCGTGAACACCGGCGTCTATTTCGAGCTAAGGCAGAACAACAAGCCGGTCGACCCGCGCAGCTGGCTGAGCCGGCAGCGCTGATAGACTCGTGATTCGGGTGAATTTCGGCGGCATCATGCGGTCTTTCATCTCACCCTGGGAGCGTATGCTCCTTATTCGGCACCCTTTGTAACCTGGAGTCATCCATGCGGTTTCCTCCCAAAAGCCTGCTTGCCCTGCTGCTCGCGGCGCCCGTGCTCCACGCACAGACCGCCCCCGCCGACAGCGACGGCCCGGCCAAGGCTGCGACAACCGCCGTACCCGATCGCATCGACGTCGACGACGTGCGCATGTTCAGCCGCGTCTACGAAATCGTGCGCCAGGCCTATGTGGAAAAAGTCGATAACAAGACACTGATGAAAGCGGCCATCAGCGGCATGCTCACCGGCCTGGATCCGCACAGCGAATACCTGGACAAGGACGGCCTGGCCGAGCTGAGCGAAGACACCACCGGCCAGTACAGCGGCTTGGGCATCGAAGTACTGCAGGTCGACGGCACGCTGCGCATCGTCGCACCGATCGACGATACGCCGGCGGCCCGTGCCGGTATCAAGCCCGGCGACATCATCGTCAAGATCGACGGCAAGGTGGTCGATTCGGAAAACATCGACGACATGTTCAAGAAGCTTCGCGGCGACCCCGGCAGCAAGGTCGTGCTGACCATTCTCCACGAGAAATCCGATAAGCCCATCGACGTGCCACTGACGCGCGAAAAGATTTCCGTCGCGAGCGTAAAGGTCAAGGAATTGGAGCCCGGCTACGCCTATATCCGCATCAGCCAGTTCCAGGACGACACTGCACCCGACCTCGAAAAGAAGCTCGGCGAGCTGATCAAGAAGAACGGCGCACAAAAAGGCGCCGTACTCGATCTGCGCTCGAACCCGGGCGGCCTGCTCACCGCCGCCGTTGGCGTCAGCGATGATTTCCTCGATTCGGGCACCATCGTCACCACGCGCGGCCGCCTGCAGGATTCCAACCTCAACTTCACCGCGCATCCGGGCGACCTGATCAACGGCGCGCCGATGGTGGTGCTGGTCGACAACGGCACGGCATCGGCCGCCGAAATCGTCTCCGGCGCATTGAAGGACAACCACCGCGCGCTGATCATCGGACGCCGCACATTCGGCAAGGGCGTGGTGCAGACCGTGCTGCCGCTCGATGCCGATCATGCCGTCAAGATCACCACCGCGCGCTACTACACCCCGGCCGGTACATCGATTCAGGCCGAAGGCATCAAACCGGACATCGCCCTGGCCGATCTGGCGGTCAACAAGGCCGACAGTGCTCCGGTACTGATCGGTTCCGAGGCCGACCTGCACAACCACCTGGCCAACGAAAATGCCGATGCCAGCAAGGACATCGACAACGACGGTAGTGCGGAGAACGCCAAGCTGGCGACGGAAGACTATGCCCTGTCGCAAGCGTTGAATGTGTTGAAGGGGCTGTCGCTAAGGAATCCTGCGGCTGGGGCTGTGCCGAGCAAGCATTGAGGGCGGATTTTAGACACCCCCTACCTACTCGTCATCCCGGCGCAGGCCGGGATTCAGTGACTTTGTGATCGGTTATCGCAAGAGCCAACAAACATCGGCTCTATCGCGAAAACCGTAAACCGAAGCCACTGAATCCCGGCCTTCGCCGGGATGACGATGTAAGGAAGGTTGAGGCTAGACCGCGAACACCACGCTCTTACTCACTCCTCACTCCCCTTCACTCACTCTTACGGAGCCGCCTCTTTCGCCGGCACCAACCACCGCACGGCCAATATCCCCAGCTCGTACAACAGGCACATCGGCACGGCCAGCATGATCATCGAGGCGATGTCCGGTGGTGTGATGAAGGCCGCGATCGCGAACGCACCCACCACTGCGTAGCGGCGCGCACCCTTGAGTTTCTCGATATCCACCAGGCCGATCGCGGCCAGGATCACTACCGCCACCGGCACTTCGAAGCAGAAACCGAAGGCGAAGAACATCAGCATCACGAAATCGAGGTAGTGCGTGATGTCCGTCATCATCTCCACACCGGCGGGGGTCACCGCGGTGAGGAAGCGGAAGGCGGCGGGCAGGACCAGGAAATAGGCGAACGCGCAGCCGAGATAGAACAGGAACAACGCCGCCACCAGCAAGGGGCGCGCAAGACGCTTTTCATGCTTGTAGAGACCGGGGCTGACGAATGCCCACAGCTGATACAGGATCATCGGCATGCAGATGAACAGCGCCGTATAGAAGGCCAGCTTCAGCGGCGTCACGAACGGACTGGCGACCTCGGTGGCGATCAGGTGCGCGCCTTGCGGGAGCCGCGCAACCAGGGGCGCGGCCAGCTCCGAATACAGGTGATTGGCGAACGGCACCAGCGCCAGCAGTACCAGCAATACGGTCACGACCGCCTTGAGCAGGCGCGAGCGAAGCTCGATCAGGTGCGAGAACAGGCCTTCTTGCAGACCTTCCAGTTCCGGCCCGGGTAGCTCAGGTGCTGCCATGCGGGGAGTCCTTGCCCGGCTCGATGCCGGTATGGGTTTCACTGGGCGTCTCGTGGGTCACCGATGCCACGGGCTCGCTGGCCGGTTTCTCTTCGACAGGCGCCTTGGGGGGAATCTCCGCGCCGATGTCGCGCACCTTCTTCAAGGTGGCATCGAGTTCGGCCTGTGCGGCTTCCGCCTTCGCGGCGGCCTCGCGCGCCTGGCGCTTGATTTCCTCGACCTGCAGCTCGCGCTCGACCTCGGCGCGTACGCTGTCCCAGCCCGCACGCACACGGCGCAACAGCGTGCCTGCCGTACGCGCCGCGTGAGGGAGTTTTTCCGGTCCAAGCACGATCAGCGCGACAAGCGCGAGCAGCACCAGCTTGCCGAAGCTGATCTCGATCATAAGACTGCGATCCGCTTTACTTGGTGTCGGACGTGTCGCGTTCGCGCTGGGTCTGCGTGGTCTCGACCGGCGGGTCGGCCTTCAGGCGCTCTTCGGCAGCCTTGGCCTTGGCGGCTTCGTCGCCATCCAGGCCCTTTTTGAAATCGCGTACGGCGCCACCGAGATCCGAACCGATATTGCGCAACTTGCTGGTGCCAAACAGCAGCACGACGACGACCAACAGAATGATGAGATGCCAAATGCTCATGAAAGATGACCTTGGAAAACGGAATCAATCCGGAAAACGTATCGCCCCAGGATGAGGCTGCTGGGGCGCCCGGTCTTTCCGATTCAGCGCTGAGTGTACTCCTCCAGGCGGTCGCGGAAATCGACGACCGGGCCGGGAACGTTGGTTACGCCGCCTTCGAAAATGCGCCTGGGAGTGACACCCGAGCCATAAATGGACGCATTGGCATCATAGTCGATACGCAGTGCCGAGCCATCCAGCGCCACACCCGCGAACAGGCCGCGCGAGCGCGAGTAGGAGTAGATCTCGGCCTTGAGCTGGCTGTCGGTCGCGGCGGTGGCGGTGCGACCCACCGGACCGGCCGCTGCCGAAGCATCGGCGCCGAGGGTAAATTTGCCGTTGACGATCGAATCCACGCCGCGCTGGGTGCGGAACACGAGGATCACGTCGGTCGAGGACACGCCCGCCTGGAAGCCGATGCTGCCGCCGGTCAACGTGACGAAACTGGGATTGGACCAGGTGCCGTCAGGGCTCTTGACCGAAATCAGGCCCTCACCCCGTCGGCCGCCAAAGATCAAGCCCGCCTTGACCATGTCCGGGATGACGGCGATGGCGTGCGCTTCCTTGAGCAGATCGGTAGGAATCGACTTGTCCGGCGCCTCCATGATCTCGCGCATCACGCGCACGGCGTTCTCGGCGCGCTTGAGCGGCGGGTCTTCGGCGTGGACGGCGAGCGCGGGCAACATCAGCAGTACGAGGAACAAGCAGCGGCGCAGCGATGTGAACGACATGGGGGACTCCTTACGTTGAATCGAATCTCTGTCAGCCGACCCGGCGCGCGCTGCGACAACCTTGCCACGCGGCGGACGGGGCGGCTTATGGCAGACTCGTTGCCCTGACTCGATAGTCACGGCGACGCGATGCCTTTAACCAATGACTATACCGGCCTGGCCGGTTATTCCCATGACCGGCCGATGAAGGCTGGCGTACTACTCGTGAACCTTGGCACACCCGAGGCACCTACGGCTAAAGCCGTACGTCCCTATCTCGCTGAGTTTCTTGGCGATCCTCGTGTCATCGAATACCCGCGCTGGCTCTGGAAGCTGATCCTGCACGGCGTCATTCTGCGTATTCGACCGGCACGCTCGGCACATGCGTACGCACGCATCTGGACGCCGGAAGGCTCTCCGTTGCGTACCGGCAGCGAGGCCGTGGCCAGAGGTTTGCAGCAGCGATTGGCGGCCTTGCGGCCCGGGCCGGTCGCAGTCGGGCTGGCCATGCGTTATGGCCAACCCTCGGTCGCCGCGCAGATCGAGCGACTGCAAGGCGAAGGCGTGCGTCGCCTGCTGGTGCTGCCGATGTATCCGCAATACTCGGCGACCTCGACCGGATCGGTGCTCGACGCCGTAGCCGACAGCCTGAAAAAACTTCGCTGGCCACCGGAGCTGCGCATCGTCAACGACTATCACGACGATCCCGCGCATATCGAAGCGCTGGCGCAAAGCATCGAGCACTGGTGGGCGACGAACGGCCGCGGCGACAAGCTGCTGCTTTCCTTCCACGGCATTCCCGAGCGCTATGTGCACGCAGGCGACCCCTACTACTGCCAGTGCCAGGCGACGGCACGATTGCTGCGCGAGCGCCTCAAGCTCGATGCCTCACAACTGGTGGTGAGCTTCCAGTCGCGCGTGGGACGCGAGCGCTGGCTGCATCCGTACACCGATGCCACCGTGCGCGAACTGGCAGGTGCCGGCATCAGGAAGCTCGACGTCGTCTGCCCGGGTTTCGCCGTCGACTGCCTGGAAACCCTGGAAGAAATCGCCATGCAGAACCGCGATTTCTTCGTCGAAGCCGGTGGCAGCGAACTGCGCTACATCCCGTGCCTCAACGACAGCGCCGCGCAGATCGACAGCATGGCGCAGCTAGTGCTCAAGCACACCCAGGGCTGGGAGGAGTTTTCTCCGGACTACGATGCGCACGCGGCAGCACAACGCCAGCGGGCCGCACGCGAGCAGGCCGAGCGTGCACGCGCCGGTTGAACGATCCATCGCCCTGCCGCACCTGACCCTGCATGCGCAGGTCTGGGGCAGCGATACCTTGCCGCCGCTACTGGCCTTGCACGGCTGGCTGGACAACGCCGCCAGTTTCGCCACGCTCGCGCCCTTGCTGGCCGATCGCTGGCAGGTGATCGCGCTGGACCTGCCCGGTCACGGCCACAGCGATCATCTGCCCGAAGGCGCGTTCTATCACTTCGTCGACTATGTGCGTTGCGTACTTGCCGCCGTCGATGCGCTGGGCCTGACGCGCTACAGCCTGCTCGGTCATTCGATGGGGGCCGGCATCGCTTCGCTGGTCGCGGCCGCAGCGCCCGCGTCGATCGAGCGACTGGCCTTGATCGAAGGACTGGGTCCGATTGGAGATGACGGCTCGCATACCCTGCAACGCTTTCGCGACGCGCTGGCGCTCGCTCCGACAAAGAGCAGCCGTGGGCTGCGCGTATTTCGCGACATCGAACAGGCTGCCAGCGCCCGCGCCATTGCCAGCGGGCTGAGCGCCGAACTCGCCCGCCCGATCATCGAGCGCGGCCTGTTCGAGATTACCGACGGATGGCATTGGCGCAGCGATCCACGGCTGAATCGAACCACGCCGCTGCGCCTGGCCGAGACGCAGATCATGGCGCTGCTGCGTGGCATCGAAGCACCGGCGGCGCTGCTGCTTTCGGCACCGCATACGCCTTACCTGCCACCCGCGCAGATGTCCGCGCGCGCGGCTTGCGTCGGCGATATCGCGGTGACGCATATGGAGGGCGGGCATCACCTGCATCTGGAATACCCCGCTGCGGTTGCGGAATGGCTGACCGGGCATTTGACCAACGCGCCACCCTGAATGACCTCAGTCTTTCATCGTCGCCCCGGCGAAAGCCGGGGCCCAGCGTCTTCAGCACGCTGAAACGTAAGGCACTGGGTCCCGGCTTTCGCCGGGACGACGGATAGGAAAGGTTGTTAGAGGCTTCCTGAAGTCGCTTCCACAAAACATTTGCAACTAAGGCTTACTCAAACCGAGCACATCGAACCCCTGCTCGAAGGTGACATCGACCGGAATCTTCGCCTGCTCCAGCCGCTTTAGATCACCGGCAAGCTGCGCATCGACACTGCCCATCGTATCGGTCAACTGCTTGGCCGCTGCATAGTCACCATCACCCTGGATGGTCAGCAACTTGGCCGACAACGCATTCATCGCCGCGGTCATCTTGTCGAAATCGACGCGGTAACGGCCGGTTTTATCGTCGCGTGAGAACGCGCCCTGCTGCTTGAAGAAATTGAAGCGCACCATGTTCGCCTTGGCATGCGCATCGCTGGCACCAAAACGCACCGAGCGTAGGATGCCGGCCAGAAAGGTCACGTAGTTATCCATCAGCTTGGCCTTGTCCAGCTCGCCCTTGTCGGCCAGCTTGGTCACCATATACAAGCCAAGAATATCCGCCTTGCCTTCCTCGAAACTCGATGCCTGGTCCTTCAGGGCCGTGCGCACCATGCCCTTGCCATCCACGGTCTGCTTGATACCCAGACCATGAGCGACCTCATGGAACATCGTGTTCTCGAAGAAAGCGTCGAAGGTGAGGTGCGCCTGCTGATCATCGGCAATCAGCGCCTTGGCGATAGGCAACATGATGGTGTCGAACTTCGCCCGCATCACATTTTCCAGCTGCAGGCGACGCGTGCCCTTCTTCAGTTGCACTTCTTCGTCGTTGGGCAGGTTGATCGCGATCGTCTTGGCGCCGACATTTGCGTTGCCCGCGTAATACACCGCGAAATATGCATTGAGATCGGCATCGGAGCCCGGCTTCTCCTGCTTGTACTTCGCATCCACCGGTAATTGCGTCTGCAGCTCGGGCAGGTACTTGGCGAACCGCGCCAGCTTCGCGCTCCATGCCTGGTCTTTGACCAGTACGTAGCTCTCGAAGCTCGCCTTATAACCGAACAATTGGTCTTCGTAGGTTTCGATCGGGCCGATCACGATATCGACCGGATTGTTCTTCATCGACATCCAGGCGAAGTCGCTGGGCTGATAGTTGTCGTCCAGCAAGGCATCGGCGCGCATCTTCAGATACTTCGCAAAATCCTTGTCATCGGACAGCTTGGACGCATCGCGTAACAAACCAGCAGCCTTCTGCAGGTCAGCTTGATAGGCCAGGTGATAAGGCACCGTCACCAGCTGATTCTGCGCATCGCGACGCAGCACGGTATAGAGCGACGCCTTGTCCTTCAGCGGCGACTTCTCGAACTCGTCCTTGGTCATATCGGCCGGATAGAACTGCGCGCCCGGCGGGCGAGCACCGACACCGGCGACAAAAGGCTGGTCGTTGTTCAACCGATCCCAGGGACCGTAGTTGATCTCGGCATATTGCCTGGTGGAGGCGTCCCCAATGCGCTGCATCAACGCAGCCTTGTCGCCCCAGCCTTGCTGCCAGTAGATGCTGTTGGTGACATCAGCCGCTTCGATCAACAGGGCGATCATCTGCTTCTGCTTGGCGTCAAATGCGGAAAGATCGGCCGAAAGCTTGACGCTCGCGTAGCTGGCCAGACCTTTCTGCGCCAGGTCGGCATCGGTGGATGCTTCCGGCTGTGCAGCCGCCGTGGTGGCTGGCGCTGGTGTCGTCGATGCGGCTGGCGGCGTGGATGTTTGTTGCTGCGACGGACCACAAGCCGAAAGAGCAGCGATCAGGCTGACGACGAGAAGGCGACGGTACATAGGGCGTTTCCTGTTGAGCGAGGAAACATGGTAACTCGCTTGCTGGGAGTGGAGCCCCCTCACCCCAGCCCTCTCCCCCGGCGAAGCCAGGGGAGAGGGGGCACACTGAGGCAAGTTTGAACCTTGCGCGCTTTTAGCTCCCTCTCCCCTGGCTTCGCCGGGGGAGAGGGTTGGGGTGAGGGGGCCGGATGCTTGCGGGAACACCTCAGCTGGAAATCGCCAACCTCTCCGACCGATACAACTGCGCCGTCACCGCCACCGCCACCAACGCCGCCAACGCACTCCCACCCAGGCAGAACAACATCTGGTGCATGGTCACGCCATCCCCGCGCAACACCTGCATCACCCCAAGATGCTGCCCCAGCAAGGGCACCGCATACATCCACTCCTGCGGTTTCACCGGCAGCGCCATCAACAACACGCTGGGCAGCGCCGGCACCAGCATCAACAAGGAAAGATAGGTCTGCGCCTCGCGATAGCTCTTGGCAAACGCCGCCACCATCGATTGCAACGCGGCCAGCAGCACGATCAGCGGCAGCGCCATCACCAGCACCGTCAGCGCAAAGCGCACGCCCAGTTCGAGCTCCATGCCGAGCTTGTCGACCGGCAGAAAATGACCGACCACCGAAAACGCAATCAGACTGATCAACAAACTGGTCGCCGAGAACGTACAGATCGCCGCCAACTTGCCGGCAAAGATCTTCCAACGCGGTACCGGATTGGCAAACAACGGCTCCAGCGATTGACGTTCGCGCTCGCCGGCGGTGAGATCGATCGCCAGATACATGCCGCCCATGAACATGGTGATCACAAAGAAATAAGGCAGCAGGCCGAAGATCAGCACACCGCGCGCCTGCGCCGTAGCCTGATCGCGCCGCGCCACCGACACCGGCCAGGCGGTACTGGGCGAAAGGCCGCGTGCCACCAGCCGCATCGCACCCTGTTGGCGTGCATAGCTCTCGATCAGGCCGCTGACACGTTCGATCGCGGTGCTCGCATCACGCTGTGAGGAGTCGTAGATCACCTCGACCTGTACCGCCTCACCCTTGCGCCACGACGCCGGGTAGTCCGGCGCGACCCGGATGACGACGTCCGCTTCCTGCTTGCGCACCGCCAGTTCGGGGTTGGCGATTGCCGGGCCGGGAATGACACCGCCTGCCTTGAGCGACTCGAACAGATTGGGCGCGTACTGCTGGCCGATCACCGGTACCGTAAGCGGCTTTTCCGCCTTGTCCAGTTCACGACTCAGACCGATGTTGAGCATCATCACGAACAACAGCGGCGCCAGTAGCGGGCCAGTGATCAAGGCGGTCATGATGGTGCGGCGGTCACGCAGGTTTTCGCGTACCTCTTTGAGATAGACGGTCAGGAACGCGCGCGCTTTGTGTGATGCATTGGCAACGTTGTTCATGCGGCCAGTCCCTCTTCGCTGCCGATGATCTTGACGAAGGCGTCTTCCAGATTCGCCTCACCCGTTTGTTCGCGCAGTGCTTGCGGCGATTCATCGGCGACCACCCGGCCATGGGCAATCACCACGATGCGATCGCACAGTGCCGCGACCTCCTGCATGATGTGACTGGAGAACAGCACGCAGCGCCCTTCGTCTTTCAACTGGCGCATGAACTGACGCAGCGCGCGCGTGGCCATCACATCGAGGCCATTGGTCGGCTCGTCGAGAATCACGTTGCGGGGATCGTGAATCAGTGCGCGGGCTATGGCTGTCTTTACGCGCTGCCCTTGCGAAAAGCCTTCCGTGCGGCGATCGCCGATGTCCTGCATTTCCAGGGTCTGGATCAGCGCCTCGCGACGCGTCTTGAGCTGGTCTTCGGAAAGACCATGCAAGCGACCGAAGTAGTCGATGTTCTCGCGCGCGCTCAACCGCTTGTACAGTCCACGTGCATCCGGTAGCACGCCCAGTTCGCGACGCACTGCCAGCGGGTCGACCGCGGCATCGACGCCGTCGACTAGCACCTGTCCGCGATCGGGCTTCATCAAGGTGTAGAGCATGCGCAACGTGGTGGTCTTGCCGGCGCCGTTGGGGCCGAGCAGGCCGGTGATTTCGCCGTCGCGCGCCTTGAACGTGACGCCGTCGACGGCTTTGACATCGCCGAAGGCCTTGTGCAGGTCGTTGACCTCGATCATGGCGCAGCTCCGTTGAAATCGATAAACATCGGCGTGGCCTGCAGCCGATCCAGGCACTTCGCATCCAGGTCCTTGGGATGGACCTCTTCGATAAAACGCTTGAGCAGTTGCGGCGCACAGCCGGTGTTGATCACGTTATGCCCCTGCCCGTTGAGCACCAGGTGGCGGGCATTGCTCAAGCCCTTGAGCACATCCTCGCCATAGCTTGGCGGCGTGACTGGATCGAACTGGCCGGAGAACAACAGCACCGGCTTGTCCGACTTGAAGGGCTGGTGGAAGTCGGCCGGACGCGTGCCCTTGGGCCAGACCGAGCACACCGCTTGCAAGGCGTCGATCATGCGCGTGCCCAGAATGGTCTGTGCATCCTGTGGACGCGGCGTGAGCAGATCGGCGTCTTCGCTGCAGATGACCGACGACTGCATGCCGCCGTTCATCGTGTCAGCCAGATCGCCGGACAGCAATTTCGCCTGGCCGAGCAGCGGTCCCACATCACCGTGGGCCGCGGCATCGATCGACAGCGGCAACAGTGCCGAGGTCAGCGGCGTATAGGCAAACATGCGCACGACGCTGGCGAGCGAATATTCGTCCAGCGTGCGCTTGACGGTTTGATACGACTGCGGGTCGCGAAAGCTCACTTCATGCGGGTTCGCGCGTAGCGCATCGCGCAACTGATAAAGCGTCTGGTAGGGATCGCCGAAATGCTGCTTGCAGGCGTTGTCCGCCGCGCAACGGGCAAACTGGGCTTTCAGTGCGGCGTCCAGGTTCTGCGCAAAGTCTTCGCCGAGCACCAGTCCATTGGGCACCACGCCATCGAGCACGATGCTGCGCACGGCCTGCGGATAGTGCCCGGCATATTGCTGGGCCATACGCGTGCCGTACGACACGCCGACCAGGTCGAAGGTTGGTGAACCCAGCGCCTTGCGCACGTCTTCGAGATCCTGTGCGGCAACGGTGGTGGTGTAGTAGCGCGGATCGGCCTTGCCTTCGAGCTGCTTGAGACATTGCGTGACTTCGTCGCGCAGCTTGGCCGGATCGAACGCGCCCTCGTCGTGCTTGGCCGCCGTTTCAGCCGGCGGCTTGCAGTCGAGCGGATTGGAGCCACCAGTACCGCGCTGATCGAGCAGCAACACGTTGCGCTGCGCCAGCAAAGGCTGCAGCGCACCGGCGACACCGCTCCAGGATTCGGTGGCGGCCTGGCCGGGGCCACCGGCGAGCAGCACCACTACGTCGCGCTGCGGCACCTGCGCGGCAGCGCGCAGCAAGGCAAGTTTCAGTTTGATCTTGCGGCTGGCCGGATCGTCGCGGTTTTCCGGGACGTCGAACGGCGCGCACCACGCCGCCGTGGAAAGGCCGCTATTGGGCTGTTCCAGCTCGCATGACGTAAACGTCAGCGTGCCGACTTTCCATGTCGTGTCGCCAGCCGTCCCCGGAACCTGGCTGGCACTCGACGCCATCGCGGGTGCCGGTTGCGGGCTATCGGCCGCGGTCGAATCGATGGATTCCGATGCGCGATGGAAATGATTCCACCCCAGCGCACCCAAACCGATAAGCACCACGCCGATGCGTAATGCGGTACGTCCCTTGATCGCCATGCGCCCCTTACTCCTCTCCCGGTTCGAATATCGTCTCAATCGCTCGGCCGAACAGGCGTGCCAACTTGAAAGCCAAGGGCAGGCTCGGATCGTATTTGCCGGTTTCGATCGCATTGATCGTTTGTCGCGACACGTCCAGACGCTGGGCCAGATCGGCCTGCGACCAGCCCAGTTCGCTGCGCAACTGGCGTACGTGGTTATTCATCTGCCTGGTTCCTTAGGCCTCAATCGCCATCCCCAGACGAACGGCGCCTGGCTCGACGCCAACGCATCACACCGAACGCCACGGCCACGGCGACAAAGGTGGCCCCCATGCCTACCAGCATCCCGATCTGGTAATCCTTCATATGCCCGTCGCCCAGCCATGCCGCGAGCAGCATCACGCCGCCCGCGAGCAGGAAGTGCCATTCGCGTATGCGCGTCTCTTCGATGCAGAAGCCATCCACGCCGTAGCGGCGATTGGCCCAGCTGCGCCCAGCGGAATACGTCAGCATCAGAATCGGAAACACCCAGATCAGAATGGTGCCGTCCAGGTCCACTACATGCGCCGCGGCGAGAAAGCCGCCGGCCAGACTGAGCACGGCCACCACGGCAGTAGCCACTGCCAGGCCGACCAGATGGGTGCGCTGCTCCAGCTCGTCGCTACCCAGCACCAGACGCACCATCGCGCGAATCACCAGCGCGATCGGAACCACCGGAAGCAGGGCCAGCACGGCCTTGAGCAGGGGTTGGTCGACATGGTGCAGGTAAGGCCAGCCGAACAGCATGATCACCACGTAGGCCAGCATCGCCGGGACGAATTCCCGGTAGTAGCGACGGTAGATACCGCGCATCGGAAGCATGGTCTTGGTCATCGAACTCCCCCAGATGTCAAGCTGACTTGACATGAGGCTAGCCTCGCTCCGCCCTGCTGTCAAGCGTCCTTGACACTTGATGAAATCTGCTCGGCACCCCTAGCCAAAACTTTAGGACATGGGTCAGAATTTGTGACGCAATTGGCAATTTTTGGCCCATCGGACCCTGGGGAGGCTCCGATTCGGCCCTTCTGAAACACCCCCTCCGTAGCACCAAATACCTCGCAAACCGCGCCACAAAGCCATTTGTGGCGGTTTGGCATGCGGGTTGCATTTGACGATCTCGTAACAACACACAACCAACCTGGAGATTCACCCATGCTGCTCAACAAGTCGCTTCTGACCTCCGCACTGATCGCTGCTTTTGCTGTTGCAGCTGTCGCTCCGCAGGCCGCCCACGCCGTCGATGGCACCATCAACATCACCGGCACCATCAATAGCTCCACCTGCAAGATCAATGGCGCCAACAGCCCGGCCACCATCGCCGTCGCTCTGCCGACCGTGTCGACCACCGCGCTGAACGCCGCCGGTTCGGTCGCTGGCCGTACCGCTTTCAACATCGCCCTGACCGGCTGCGGTGCCCTGACCAAGGCCACCACCTTCTTCGAGCCGGGCCCGACCGTGATGGCCGACGGCAACCTGAAGAACGCCACCGGCACCGCCACCGGCGTCGAAGTGCAGCTGCTCAACAACGATTTCAGCGCGATCGCCCTGAACGGCGCTGCCAGTGCGCAGAGCTCGCAGTCGGTGACCCTGGCCAGCGGCGCCGGCACGCTGAACTACTACGCCCAGTACTTCGCCACGGCCGCCGCCGGCGCCGGTTCGGTGTCGACCAGCGTGCAGTTCTCGATGATCTATCAGTAAGTCGCAAATCATGGCGCCGGAACACGGTGTTCCGGCGCCATGCCGCTGGCGAAAGCGGCATCACGATTCAACGAGGTAATCCCCCATGTGGAAGTTTGTCGGCGCCATCAGCGCAGGCCTGCTAGCTTTGTGTCTCGTCGCTCCGCAAGCGCACGCCAATGTGCTGATCGGTGGCACCCGCGTCGTCTTTCCTGCAAAGGACGGCGAAGTCACGGTGCGCCTGACCAATGAAAACGATCACCCCGTGCTGATCGAATCGTGGATCGATCGTGGCGACGTGCATTCGACGCCCGAGTCGGTCGATGCGCCCTTCCTGATCACGCCGCCGCTGTTCCGCATGGACGCTCAGAAAGAGCAGAGCCTGCGCATCGTCTACACCCACGACCAACTGCCCGCCGATCGCGAATCGCTGTTCTGGCTCAATGTGCTCGAAGTCCCGCCGAAGCCGACCGGTCCGCAGGTCGAAGGGCAGAATCTGCTGCAACTGGCGCTGCGTTCGCGCCTGAAGCTTTTTTATCGCCCGGCCGGTTTGCAGGGCGACCCGCTGAAGGCACCGTCCCAGCTGACCTGGAAAGTGGTCGCGGACGGTAAGGGCTATGCGCTCGAAGCGCACAACCCGACGCCTTACTACGTCACCGTCACCGCGGCGACGCTCAACACCACCGCCGCCGATACCGGCATGGTCGCGCCGCTGTCGGATCTGCGCATGCCGCTGCATGACGCGGCGCAGAAGCCGACCGCCGGCACGATCCACTTCACCGCCATCAACGACTACGGCGCCGCCGCCGACTTCACGGGAGCCGTCACCCCGTGAAAAACCTGCGCACCCGCCATGGCAAGTACGAGACGAACGGCTATGCCGTTTGTCGTCGTGCCTTGCTGGGCTGGGTGATCGCAGGCGTACTGTCCAGCTGGAGCGTCGGCGCATTCGCCGCCGCGGCCGCCGCCAATGGCGCCACCGCAACGCCCGATGCCGCCGCCGCTACGGCTGATGCGAGCTTCGACCGCGACCTGCTGCCAGGCGCCGGGCGCAACACGGGCGACCTGTCGCGCTTCGAGCGCGGCGCCGTGATCGTGCCGGGCATCTATCGCACCGATATCTTTCTCAATGGCACTTGGGTCGGCCGCAACGACGTGCGCTTCGCCTCGCCGACGCCGAACGACAATGCCATCCCCTGCCTGACCCGCGCGATGGTCGACAAGATCGGCCTGCCGTTGACCAAGTTCTCCGCCGAGCAGCAAGCGCAGCTTGCCGATGCGCAAGGCTGCGTAAACATCGGCAGCCTGATTCCCGCCGCAACGATGACCTTCGACCAGGCCAACCTGCGCCTGGATGTGAGCATTCCGCAGGCCTGGCTGGGCACGCGCGCACGCGGTTATGTCAGCCCGGAAAGCTGGGACCGTGGCGTCAACGCAGCACTGCTCAATTACAACTTCAACAGCTATCGCAGCCGCAGCAACGGCATCAGCCAGACCTCCTCGTTCCTGGGCCTGAACACCGGCGTGAACCTCGCCGGCTGGCAGCTGCGCAACGACTCCACCCTGGTGATGCAGTCGGGTGCTGCCGGTTCGCCGTCGACGCGTCACTGGCAGAACCTCGACACCTACGTGCGCCGCGACCTCCCCTCGCTGCGCGCGCAGATGACCCTGGGCGATTCGTATACCAACGGCGAACTGTTCGACAGCGTGAGCATTCGCGGCGTGCAGATCGCCACCGACGACCGCATGCTGCCCGATTCCATGCGCGGCTACGCGCCGACGGTGCGCGGTGTGGCCGAAACCAATGCCAAGGTCACGGTGCGCCAGAACGGCGTGACCTTGTACGAAACCACGGTGGCGCCGGGTCCGTTCACCATCTCCGACCTGTACTCCACCGGTTACGGCGGCGATTTGAACGTGACGGTGACCGAGGCCGACGGCCGCCTGCGTACGTTCTCGGTGCCCTACGCATCGGTGCCGCAGCTCCTGCGCCCCGGCGTCACGCGCTTTTCGGCGGCCGCCGGCGAACTGCACGATGCAGCGCTGCATTCGCATCCGGCCATCGTGCAGGGCACGATCCAGCACGGCTTCACCAACCTGCTGACCGGCTATGCCGGCGTGGTCGGTTCGAACGGCTACGGTGCCTTGCAGGTCGGCAGTGCGTTGAATACCAACTACGGCGCATTGGCCCTCGATATCACCACCGCGCGTGCGGATATCCCTGGCCAGTCGACCCACAGCGGCCAGAGCGTGCGCGTGGGCTACAGCAAGATCCTGCCCGATAGCGACACCTCGATCAGCGTCGCGACGTACCGCTATTCCACCAGCGGCTACCTGGGCCTGCGCGATGCGATGACCTTGCGCGACATCGCGCATGGTTTCCGCTACGTCGACCCGACCACGGTCAACACCATCGATGGCATCACCATTCCCAACGTGTTGACGCCCGAACAGCGCCAGGCGCTGGCCGGCAACAACGCGTCGAACAACTTCACCGCCTACACCAATCAGCTGGACCGTCAGCGCAGTCGCTTCGACGTCAACATCAACCAGCGCCTGGGCGATCGCGGCGGCTCCCTGTACGTCACCGGTTCGGCCGTCGACTACTGGAACCGCAACGGCACCGATCTGCAGTTCCAGGTCGGCTACAACAATACCTTCCACCGACTGAGCTACAACCTGTCGGCAACGCGCGTGCGCGATGCGTTTTCGCGCTACACCAATCAGTTCTTCGCCAGCTTCACCCTGCCGCTGGGCGACAGCGCGCACGCGCCGATGTTCGGCGTCAGCGCCAACCGCGACAGCTCCGGCCACATGCTCGAGCAGGCCACGCTGAGCGGCACTGCCGGCACGGACAATGCGTGGAGCTACGGCGCGACCGCATCGCACGACAACGGCCAGGGTGGTGGCGGCAGCGCGGGCGATGCCGGTACGGTGTACGGCGGTTATCGCAGCCCGTACGCACAGTTCAATGCCAGCTACGGCTCGGGCAAGGGTTATTCGCAGGGCTCGCTGAGCGTGGCCGGCGCGGTCGTGGTGCATCCGGGCGGCATCACCTTCGGCCAGCCGATGGGCGATACCGTGGCGATCATCTCCGCGCCGGGCGCCAAGGGTGCGCGCGTCATCAATGCATCGGGTGTGCGCATCGATAACAACGGCTACGCGCTGGTGCCTTATCTGACGCCGTACAACCTCAACAACATCCAGATCGACCCGAAGGGCCTGCCGCTGACCGTGCAGCTGGATGCGACCAGTGCCCAGGTCGCACCGCACGCGGGCGCGGTTGTCATGCTGGCGTTCAAGACCGAGAACGGTCGCTCGATCATTGCGCGCATCCGCCGCGATGACGGTAAGCCGGTGCCGTTCGGCGCCGAGGTCATCGATGAAAAGGCACAGGTAGTCGGCGTGGTTGGCCAGGCCGGCCGCGCACTGGTGCGCGGTGCCAACGACCAGGGCCAGCTCACCGTGCAATGGTCGACCGACGGTGAGCCGGGCATGCGCTGCAGCTTCCCCTATCAATTGAAGGCGGGTCAAAGCCAGAACGCCTACGAACAGCTTGAGGCAACCTGCCATGCTGTCGTCGCCACCGGCCGGAGCGACTCATGAACCCCGTTCGCCACACCATCGCCCTGCTGTTCATGGCGTTACTCTCGACCCTGCCGATAGCAGCGCGCGCCTCGTGTTCCTTCAGTAGCGGCAACACGTCGAACGTCAATATCTCCATGCCGAACTCGGTAGTTACCATCAATGCCAATGCACCGGTCGGTACGGTGCTGGCGAGCTCGTCGCAGTTCGCGCCCTCGCCGACGTCCGAACTGTCGTGCACGGGTACGACACGTATCGGCGTCGTCAATCTTGTTGGCAGCCAGCCCGCCACCAGCGCAACGATCTTCCCGACCGGAACCAGCGGCGTGGGTTATCGCATTACCCATCCGGATACCAGCAATTATCTGGTGCCCTACGGCGGCGACTCCGTCGCTTCGGGTACGTACGAACTGTCGGTGACCTCGGGCTTCGAGCTGGTCAAGACCGGCCCCATCGCCAATGGCGCTGTGTTGAACGCGGGTACGCTCGGTTATTGGCGCTACGATGGCTTCTTTGGCCTCATCCGCGCGGAAAACTTCAACCTCGTCGGCTCGGTGACCTTCACCTACCCGTCGTGCACGGTCAATAACAACGCCATCAACGTCGTACTGCCGACCATATCGACCACCGCGTTCAATGGCATCGGGACCACCGCCGGCGCGACCGCTTTCAATATTTCGCTCAACTGCTCCGCGGGCAGCACGCTGGCGATCGAATTCGACACGTCCAATCCCGCCAGCGTAGCCAACAGCGTTATCGCCAACAGCACGGGCACGGGGCGTGCGAAAAATGTGGGCGTACAGCTGATCAATCAGAGTTTCGTACCGATCACTTTCGGTACGCCGGCTGTCGTCGGTGCCACGCCGAATGGCCCGTACAATCTGACTTATTACGCTCGCTACTATCAGACCGCTGCGTCACCGGCCGCCGGCACCGTCAGCACAACTGCGACATTCACGCTCAGCTATCAGTGATTCACGGCTTTCAATCGTAGACTTGCGTGACCAGCTTCGGCTGCGCGCTCAAGTAATTGGCGAAGTAGACGATTAAACGGTCAGAGCCCAGTGGCGTGCCGGTCAGCTCGGTTACCGAAAGCGCATACGATTGAGCGATCTGTGCCGAGGCAACGCCAACCTGCTCCGAGCAGCGATAACGCTGGGAAGTACCGACGGCTTCGGCCGCGGCAATGCGCTGCGTTCCGACCGAACAGGTCGGCTCGACCACGGCACCGGAAAAGGCAATCACGCCCCCACTGGCGTGCGCGCTGCTACCGGCAACCACGATGCCGGCCAGAAGAATCTTTCGAATCACGCCACGCATACAGCCTCCCGCGCCCAGTTTAAAAATTGGGCGGCTTTAGGCTCTGTCGGCGTGTGTTACCCCTGCTTGAGTGAATGTTTCGCGCAGACGATCCGATTTGTGATGCGAATCACACTTTATAGGCCAATCGGATTCGGGGAAGCTCGTACAAGGGCAGATGGATGGAGAGGATGTCTCCATATAACGGCACATTTCGGCAGACTTGAGCGGAAAACTTAACTTCCGTTAAGGAAACTTCACCTCAAGCCTGCACAAACACGGATAAGCGGCTGATAAATAACCTGTCAGCGTGACGAAACGTATTTCTCACGACGGATCTGCGGCACCGGCAGACCGAAATCCTTCAGGGCTGCAAAGGCGGCATCGACCATGTTCGGGTTGCCGCAGAGATAGGCGATATCGCGCTCGGCGCTTGGCGCCAGCTCGGCCAGCACGCTCTGCACGTGACCGTTGCGGTCGCTGGGCCGCGGCACCGCGCGAGGTTCGCGGCTCAGGCAGCCATGGAAGGTGAAACCGGGCACCCGCTGCGCAAAGGCTTCGAATTCCTCGCCATAGAGCAATTCGGTCTCATTGCGGGCACCGTAGAGCAGCACCACTTCCCGCCCGCCCTTGGCCAACAGCTTTTCAAACAGCGGCAGCATGGCGCGATAAGGCGTAACGCCCGTGCCGGTCGCCAGCAGCAGGTAGCGCGGATGCGAGTCGGCATCCTGCAGGCAGAACCGGCCGTAAGGCCCGCTGGCCTCGATGGTCTGCCCATTTTCCAGCCCGCCCAATAACTTGGTGGCCGCGCCGCCGTCGACATAGCTGACCGCAATCTCGATCCGTTGCGCCGGCGAGCTGCCGTCCCCCACCGTGCCCACCGAATAGCTGCGCTTGGTGGCGGTGCCGTCGTCGTACTGAAAATGCACCTGCAGGAACTGCCCCGGCACGAAGCTCAAGGGCTGCCCGTCCGCCCGCTCGAAGATCAGGTGGCGCACGGTCGGCGCCAGCATGTAGCTATCGACAAGACGGAGAGTGAAGTGATCTGCCATGGAAAATGCTCGTTTGCGGAACGGTGCGTCCCGTCAGGGATGCCGGGCCAGCCGGCTATAATAGAGGGCTAGCCCCCTCGGTGCAGCCCATGACGTCCACTTCCTCCGCCCCCGCGCTCGTCGTCGAGAACTTACGCAAGACCTACGGCAACGGCGTACAGGCACTCAAAGGCATCAATCTCACGGTAGAACCGGGCGATTTCTTCGCCCTGCTCGGCCCCAACGGCGCCGGCAAGTCCACCCTGATCGGTATTCTTTCCTCGCTCGTCAACGCCAGCGACGGCGATGCGCGCGTGTTCGGCGTGTCGGTGAACAAGCAGCGCAGTGCGGCCATGCGGCTGATCGGCCTGGTTCCACAGGAAATCAACTTCAACCAGTTCGAGAAGCCGTTCGACATCTGCGTGAACCAGGCCGGCTTCTACGGCATTCCGCGCAAGATCGCCGCCGAGCGCGCCGAGAAATACCTCAAGGAACTGCGCTTGTGGGACAAGGCGCAGGACCAGGCACGCATGCTGTCCGGCGGCATGAAGCGCCGCCTGATGATCGCCCGCGCGATGATGAACGAGCCCAAGCTGCTGATCCTCGACGAACCCACCGCTGGCGTGGACATCGAAATCCGTCGCTCGATGTGGCAGTTCGTCAGCGGCATCAACGCGGCCGGCACCACGGTGATCCTCACCACGCATTACCTAGAAGAAGCCGAACAGCTCTGCCGCAACATCGCCATCATCGACCACGGCACAATCGTGGAGAACACCACGATGAAAGGCCTGCTGGCAACGATGGACGTGGAAACCTTCGTGTTCGACACCAGCACGTTGCCGGCCGAATTGCCCGCACTACCCGGCATCACCTTGCGACAGGTCGATGCGCACACGCTGGAAGCGGAGATGTCGCGCGCACACGATCTCAACTCCTTGTTCTCGGCCCTTTCAAGCAACGGCGTCACCGTCACCTCCATGCGCAACAAGACCAACCGCCTCGAAGAACTGTTCGTACGACTGGTCGAACAGGGCCGCAACGGCAACCAGGAGAAGGCCGCATGAATGCCTCGGCCAATCTTGTTGCACTAGGCACCATCGTTCGTCGCGAAATCGTACGCATCATGCGTATCTGGACGCAGACGCTGATCCCGCCTGCAATCACCATGACGCTCTACTTCGTCATCTTCGGCAAGCTGGTCGGCAGCCGTATTGGCGACATGCATGGCTTTACCTACATGCAGTACATCGTGCCCGGCCTGGTCATGATGAGCATCATCACCAACTGCTACGGCAATATCTCCAGCTCGTTCTTCGGCGCCAAGTTCAGCCGCGCGGTGGAAGAAATGCTGGTATCGCCGATGCCCAACTGGGTGATCCTGCTCGGCTACGTCACCGGCGCGGTCACGCGCGGCATCGTTGTCGGTGCGCTGGTGCTGCTTATCGCGCTGTTCTTCACCGACCTGCATCTGGTGCATCCGATCATCACGATTCTCGCCGTACTGCTGGGATCCACGGTGTTCTCGCTGGCCGGTTTCGTCAATGCAGTATTCGCCAAGAAGTTCGACGATATCGCCCTGGTGCCGACCTTCGTGCTGACCCCGCTGACCTACCTGGGCGGCGTGTTCTACTCGATCGACCTGCTCGGCCAGCCCTGGCGGAGCATCTCGCTGGTCAATCCGATTCTCTACATGGTCAATGCGTTCCGCTACGGGGTGCTTGGCGTCAGCGACGTGCAGATCGGCGTAGCTTTCGTAGTGATGATTGCCTTCGTGATTGGTTTGTCGGCGGTCGCACTGGTGTTGCTCAAGCGCGGCGTGGGCATGCGTTCGTAATCAAGTCATGCGCGTAAACAAACACATCAGCGAAGCCGGCCTATGCTCCCGCCGTGAGGCGGACGAGATGCTGCTGGCCGGCCGCGTCACCATCAATGGCGAAGTTGTCACCACGGGCGCGAAGGCGCTCGAAGGCGACGAAGTGCGCGTGGATGGCGAAATCGTTCGCGCGCGTGTGCTTGCATCGACGCCCTCGGCAAAGAAAGCCGTCTACATCGCGCTGAACAAGCCGGTCGGCATCACCTGCACCACCGACCAGACGGTCAGCGGCAATATCGTCGATTTCGTGGATCACCCGCAGCGTATCTTTCCGATCGGCCGCTTGGACAAGGATTCGGAAGGCCTGATCCTGCTGACCAGCAACGGCGATATCGTCAACGAAATCCTGCGCGCGGAAAACAATCACGAGAAAGAATATCTCGTGGCGGTGAACAAGCCCGTGACTGATGAATTCCTCGCCGGCATGGCCCGCGGCGTGCGCATCCACAACCAGATGACCAAGCCCTGCCGCACACGCAAGATCGCCAAGTTCGGCTTCGGCATCGTGCTGACCCAGGGCCTGAATCGCCAGATTCGCCTGATGGCGGCGGCATTTGGTTACCGCGTGACCCAGTTGCGCCGCGTGCGCGTGGTCAATGTGAAGCTGGCTCATCTGAAGCCGGGGCAGTGGCGCAATCTGACCGAGGCGGAGTTGAAGGGGTTGTTGCCTAATCGGACGCAGTGGTAACGGCTGCGTTCACCGCCTCCCAATCACCTCCTACTCGTCATCCCGGCGCAGGCCGGGATCCACTCTTCAGTTCTCGCTCGTCAGATACCCATTGGCAAGCCTCAGCGCTGAGGAATGGATCCCGGCCTGCGCCGGGATGACGGTTTGGGAGTGAGGCTGGTCCATATCCAACACGGAAACCCCACTGGCACTTGACGCCCGCGACGGATCAGCGCTAAATACTTAACTAATACTTTAATTACTTAAGTACCTATGGCCGTCGATCTGGTGTTCGAAGCCCTGGCCTCCAAGCCACGGCGCGAAATTCTTGCCTACCTCTCCGCGCAGGAACTGACCGCCGGCGAGATCGCGAGCCGTTTCGAAATGAGCGCGCCCGCCATTTCGCGCCATCTGTCGTTGCTGGAGAACGCCGGCCTGGTCAACAGCGAGCGGCGTGGTCAATACATTGTCTACCGTCTCAATCGAGACAGCCTGGTCAATACGCTGACCGGCTTTGCCTTCGAGATATGCCCCACCGCCGGTCCACTGAAGCGCGAGTCGCGCAAGCTCGCCACCCGCAAGACTACGCGATAGCTCATTGAGGAGCTCGCTTCATGCGTCAGCCCGCACGCCTCGTCGCTTCGTTTCCCGCAGTAAGCATTCCCTCGTCGGTCAACGGCTTGCCGATCGAAGTGTCGCTGATCGCGCAACTGGGACCGGGTGCCGGCGATCAGCTCTACGTTGGCGTAGCCGCAAGACAGCGCGCGCACCCTGAGTTTGTCGACGCGTTTGACGAGCCTTCGACCCGGCTGGGCGCCAGCGATTTTTCCAGGCAGGATCCAACCGCGCTCTATACATTTACCGTGGGCCCGGGCGGGCACCCGTTTCACCGGCACGCGGGACATCGCGTCTTCACCGCCATTTCCGGAAGCAGCGGCGCACAGCTGCGCTTTTCCACGGCACCCTACGAGCCGCTCGTCAGCGACCCTTCGCTGTTTTTCCGCACGCTGCACTTTGTCGACATTCCACCCGATTGCCTGTTCACGGTGAGGTTCGGCGGCGACACCTGGCATCAGTTCGTACCGCTTAACGAGAACGCGGGACATCCCGCTTTTTTTGCGCTCTCGTGCCACACGAACGAACTCGGTGGGGCACTGTCCCCGGAAGTTTACGATCAGATCCAGCGCGGCGACGCATCGATCCCTGCCCTGACCGAGCTATTGCCGCAGGAAGTGATCGCGCTCATGGACGCCATGCCCATGCACCGGCGCCATGTTCCGACGACGCGTCTTGCGCTTGATGCTGCGCCCGAGTCCTTGCTCAGTCGCTTCTGCAGCCGCGTACGCGCGATGCTGGGCGGCTTTCGCTATCAGGCCGTTCGGCTCCAGCACAGCAACGGATTCCTCTCTGCCACCGGGGGCACGCTTAGCGTAACGGCTGAGACGACGCCCGCAGCGGACTCCTTGCTGCTCACGCAGCTGAGCGATGGGCTCCATCATCAGGACAGCTTCTGCATCCAGCTCGGTAAGATAAACACGCCCGATGCTTCGGCCACGCAATGGCTCAGCCGAGTGCTCGACGGCTTCGTGGAGAATCCACCGTCCAGCGTGTCGCGCATGATGGCCGTCCGAAATGCCCTGGTGCGGCCATGGGGGCTGCGAACCTCCCGATTGGGATGTCCCGCATCCTCACTGCTGTCGCGACTGGATGGGCAGGTTTTCAATCGAAGACATCCCGTGCTCGCTCAGGCAGTCGATCAACACGACCGCCATGCGCAGGTCATCCTTGGCGCCGACGACAAACATCTGCGT
The DNA here is from genome assembly GCF_055584465.1 of Dyella sp. NPDC103356. Lineage (NCBI taxonomy): Bacteria > Pseudomonadati > Pseudomonadota > Gammaproteobacteria > Lysobacterales > Rhodanobacteraceae > Dyella > Dyella sp. NPDC103356. The sequence goes on along the minus strand of NZ_JBVJLZ010000005.1, from coordinate 223,535 downwards.
TTCCGCTCCTGTGTCGGCGTGCGCATCCTCGCGGACGGCCAGGTCGAGGTCACGCTAGGCACTCGCGTTCACTGCAAAAACCGCTTCGGCCACTTCTACATGGCCATGATCGAATCGGTGCACCGTCGCCATGTCAGCCCGACCATGTTGCGCATGGCGACCGAGCATGCCTTTCCAACCACTGCACAGCCTCATTAAGCCCGGGCCAGCGCGTTGGCCGCACAATGATGCGATCATGTCCACATGACCGACTTCAGCACCCTCCCCCTTAAACCCGCCCTGCTCGCCAGCGTGGAAACGCTCGGCTATAGCGAAATGACACCCGTACAGGCCCAGAGCCTGCCGCCGATGCTTCAAGGCCGCGACGTCATTGCGCAGGCCAAGACCGGCAGTGGCAAGACCGCCGCCTTCGGGCTCAGCCTGTTGCACAGCCTGGACGTCGATACGATTCGGCTGCAGGCGCTGGTGCTGTGCCCGACCCGCGAGCTGGCCGATCAGGTGAGCAAGGCGATCCGCAAGCTCGCCGCATCGATTCCCAATATCAAGCTGTTGACCTTGTGCGGCGGCATGCCGCTTGGGCCGCAGCTCGCATCGCTCACCCATGATCCGCATATCGTTGTCGGCACGCCCGGCCGCATCCAGGAACACCTGAAGCGTGGCAGCCTGCACGGTGGCGGCATCAAGGTGCTGGTGCTGGACGAAGCCGACCGTATGCTGGACATGGGCTTCTCCGAAGCGATCGACGACATCGTCGGGCGGATCGCCAAGCATCACCAGACGCTGCTGTTCTCGGCCACCTATCCGGAAGAAATCCGCGACGTCAGCCGCCGACTACAGCGCGACCCGGTGGAAGTGACGGTAGAGGCACCGCACGAAGAGACCACCATCGAGCAGCGGTTTCACGAAGTCGATCCCGCGCAGAAACTCGACGCACTGGCCCAGCTCCTTGCCGGTGAGCATGCCGAGCACGCGCTGGTGTTCTGCAATATGCGCCGCGACGTCGACAGCGTCACTGCCGAGCTGGACAAGCGCGGCTTTTCCGCACTGCCCCTGCACGGCGATATGGAACAGCGCGATCGCGATGAAGTACTCGTGCAATTCGCCAATCGCAGTTGCTCGGTACTGGTCGCCACGGACGTCGCGGCACGCGGGCTGGATATCGCTTCGCTGCCGCTGGTGATCAGCTACGACATCGCCCACGATCCGGAAACGCACACACACCGCATCGGTCGCACCGGTCGCGCCGGCCAGAGCGGCCATGCAATCACACTGGTCACGCCGCGCGAATTGCCCAAGGCACGCAATATCGAGGAAACCCATGGTCAGGCCATCCCGTGGCGGCCATTGAAGATCGCGCCACCCAAAGGCAAGACCTTGCACCTCGCTCCCATGAAGACCCTGGTCATCGACGCCGGCCGCCAGGACAAGCTGCGCCCCGGCGATATCCTCGGCGCGCTCACCGGCGATGCCGGGCTTGGTGCGGACGATGTCGGCAAGATCGATGTGTATGCGACGCGCGCTTATGTGGCCATTCGCAGGCCGCTTGCCAATAAAGCGCTTGAGCGGTTGCGTGCGGGCAAGATCAAAGGGCGTAATTTCCGCGTGCGTCCGCTGGGCTGAATGACGTCGCTGGGCCCCGGCCTTCGCCGGGGCGACGGTGTGGCGTGCTTAGAGGTCGATCGGCTTTCCTGATTGACGCGACTCACGCAATGCCACTGCGATACGCGTAGCTTCAGCGGCATCTTCGAGCGTGAGATCGAATGGCTTGTTGTCGAGCACGGCGTCGACAAAGTGAACGCACTGCGCCTGGAAAGCCTCCTCGAAGCGCTCGAAGAAACTCGGTACGGACAGGCTGCGCACGCCATAGGCGTCGGCGATCTCTACGCGGTCCGCTCGCGGGTTGCGCCCCACGCTCAGTTTGCCTGCTGTACCGATGATGTCGGTATGCGTGTCGTGACCGTGTGCCTGCGTGCGCGAGGCGTAGAACATGGCCATGCTGCCGTCGACGAACTCGCAGACGGCAGCGCCGTTGTCGATGTCGCCGATGGGCTCGAGTTCCGGATACATCGCCGCGGTGCCGATGGCGTAGACGCGCTTGACGGCGGGACGGCCAAGTAACCAACGGGCGAGATCGATGTCGTGTACTGAGCAGTCGAGAAACAGGCCGCCGCTGGTCGGCGCGAACTTGACGAAGGCACCCGTCGGGTCGAGCTTGTCGGCGGTTTGCGAGTACACCATGAAGGGTTTACCGATGCCGCCGGCTTCGATACGCGCCTTGGCATCGCGATAACTGGCGTCGAAATGACGCACGAAGCCCACCATCGCGCGCAGCTGCGGATAGCGCTTGGCGTGTTCGACGGTATGCAGGCAGGTGGCCAGATCGAGCGATAGCGGCTTCTCGCAGAAGACGTGCTTGCCGGCATCTAGTGCTTGCTCGATCTGCTCGGCGTGCAATGAGGTCGGCGTGACCAGGAACACCGCATCGAGCGCAGGATCGGCGAGCATGGCGCGGTAGTCACTGTAGTGGCGCGATACACCGAGGGTGTCGCGCGCCCAGGCGACTTCTTCGTCGACCGGACTGCATACGGCGTCGAGGCTGGCACGCGGGACCGTGCGCGCAAGGTTTTCGGCATAGCGGCGGCCAAGTCGGCCCAGGCCGGCGAGGCCGATGCGGAGGGTGGGGTTGCTCATGGCGATCTCACATACCCATAGATGAGGATTTTTGTGGGACCGACCTCAGGGAACCTCGAATGGCCTCGGTTTTTCCTATCGTCTTCCCGGCGGTGGCATCGGTTTTCATTTTTTGCGATAGAGCTGACTTTGCAGGCTCTTGCGACAACCGATTGCAAAGCCACTGGGTTCCGGCCTACGCCGGAATGACGAGAAGGTGGTTATTCGAGGTTCCTTGAAGTCGCTCTCACAGGAAGGCTGGACTCAGGCTTAGATCGAACACTCCAACGCTTTGCCCTCGCGCCACGACTGCGTCGCCAGCTCGGCCAGCTCCAATGCCTTGATGCCGTCTTCGATCGTGGTACGCACCGGCGTGCCGTTAACCAGTGCGTCGAAGAAGTGCGCGATCTCCAGTGCATAGGCGTCGCGGTAACGCTCGAGAAAGAACGCCTCCGGCTTGTCGCTGCTGATGTTGTGCTCGTTCCACGCGACCACCTGCGTCGGCCGCACGTTGCCTGCTTGCAGCAGCCCCTTGCTGCCTAGCACTTCGAAGCGCTGGTCGTAACCGTAGGCGGCGCGGCGCGAGGTATTGATCTGACACAACGCGCCGCTGCGCGTGCGCAAGGTGACGGCGGCATGGGAGATATCGCCTGCCGCAGCAACTTCCGGCAACCCGGGACAGCCACCTGTGGCATGCACGCTGACCGCCTCGCCGCCGAGAATCCAGCGGAAGATATCGAAGTCGTGAATCAGCATGTCCTTGAACACACCGCCCGAATGCGCGATGTACGACGCCGGTGGCGGTGCCGGATCACGGCTGGTAACGATCAACACTTCCGCCTCGCCGATCTCTCCTGCTTCAAGGCGCGACTTCAGTGCTGCGAAGGTCGGATCGAAACGACGCTGGAAACCGATCATGCAGGTCACGCCGGCATCCTTGACGGCCTTGGCGCAGGCGCGTGCGCGCTCGACGTCGAGGTCGACCGGCTTCTCGCAGAAGATCGCCTTGCCCGCCGCCGCCGCGCGCTTGATCAGATCGGCATGCGTGTCGGTACTCGAACCGATCACCACCGCACCGACTTCTTTATCGGCCAGCGCTTCTTCGACGGAAGCAACGCGTGCGCCATGCTTTGCCGCCAGGGCTTCGGCCGAAGGCGCGTGCACGTCGACCACGTAGCGCAACTTTGCGCCCGGGTGCCGCGCCACGTTGCCTGCATGGATGTTACCGATGCGGCCGGCACCGAACATGGCCACTTCGATCTGCTTAGTCATCGTATTCTCCAGGATGTGCGGTTTCTTCGACTTTCAATTCGAGCTTGTAGGCCAGCGCGACAAACAACGCCTGGCATAGACAGATGGTGCTGGTGAGCGCGCGAAAGGCGAACGCGCTGCCTTCGTTAACTTTCAGGGCCACGGTGGAATCGCGCGCCAGCGGGCCGAGCGCGCTATCGGTGATGGCGAGCACTTTCGCCTTGTGCTGATGCGCGACACGCGCGCAATAAAGCGTTTCCTTGCCGTAGGGCGGAAAGCTGATCGCGATCATCGCGTCGTTCGGACCAATGCTGCGGATTTGCTCGCGGAACATGCCACCCAGGCCGCTGACCAGATGCACGCGCTTTTGCGTGTGCTGCAACGCATAGGCGATATAGCTGGCGATGCTGAAAGTGCGACGTACGGCGACCACGTAGATGTTGTCCGCCTTCATCAACAGATCGACGGCCGCCTCGAACTGGGCCGCATCGAATTCCCCGGCCAGCTCGTCCAGGCCCACGCGGCTGGCATCGATAAAGCGCAACGCCATCTGGGCGGTACTGATGGGCGCGCTTTCGTCCGCAATGACCTTGCGAATGCGCTGCTGGTAGCTGCGCGCCGGGGTGGTGGCCTCGGTGTAGTCGCTGCGGAACACCGCCTGCATCTCCGTAAAGCCGGAGTAGCCAAAACGCTGGGCAAACCGCACCACCGCCGACGGATGGACCCCGCTACCGTCGGCGATCTCATTGATGCGTTGCACCATTATGTTGGCGCGCTGCTGTTCGAGATAGGTCGCCACGCCTTGTAATTGGCGGGGCAAGGCGTCGAACTCGCTGGCAATGCGTTGCAGCAAATCGTCGACCGCGCTCCGTTTGCTCATAGGTGCTCCATGGGTCTTTAGGGAAGCCATGCCATCCAAGCGTCGCCATTCCAAAGGCGGGCTATTCGACCCGCGGCGAGGGATGTTATGCACCACATGGAATTTTTCTTCCAGTTTTTTTTATTGTGCAATGCAAATTGCAAAATCCGTTGCGGCGTACCTATGCTCGTCCAGCCCTCATCGACGCCCACGTCCCTTCGTGGCGTCTCCCGTAACCCAAGCCGGCCCACCAGCAGGCCGGCACATTCAGCGGAGGCTTGATATGCGCGTTCGGAAGATTTCGTTGTGGCTCGCAACCCTTATGGCAGGAGCCATGGCGTTGCCGGCGGCCAGCATCGCCGCCGACGGCCCACACGCGAACGAGCGGTACGTCCTGATCAGCCATGCGCCCGATTCGGATTCCTGGTGGAACACCATCAAGAACTCGATCAAGCAGGCCGGCGAGGATTTCGGCGTCCAGGTCGACTACCGCAATCCGCCCAACGGCGACCTTGCGGACATGGCGCGCCTGCTCGAGCAGGCGGCCGCGCGCAACTACAACGGCGTCGCCTTCGATATTGCCGACTACGACGTGCTGTCCAAGCCGGCCATGCGCATCACTGCCAAGGGCATCCCGGTAGTGACGCTCAACTCGGGCACCGACGATGAAAGCAAGAAACTCGGCGCGATCCTGCATATCGGCCAGCCTGAATACGATGCCGGCAAGGCCGCAGGCGAACGCGCCAAGGCCGCGGGCGTGAAGTCCTTCGTCTGCGTCAACCACTACGCCACCAACGTCGCCTCGCTGCAGCGCTGCAAGGGCTTCGGCGATGCGATCGGCGTGGATTACCGCGGTTCGATGATCGATACCGGCGTCGACCCGACAGTGGTGGCGAGCAAGGTCGGCGCCTATCTGCGCAGCCATCCCGATACCGGCGCCGTGCTGGCACTGGGCCCGAACTCCGCCGAGCCGACCATCCAGGTGCTCGAACGCATGGGCAAGGCCGGCAAGCTCTACTTCGGCACGTTCGACTTGTCGCCGGCGATCATCGACGCGGTCAAGAAAGGCGAGTTGAATTTCGCCATCGATCAGCAGCCGTATCTGCAGGGCTATATGTCGGTCGCCGCCGCGGTCATCGCCTATGAAGACAAGACCAAGGATCCGGCCGCGATCATCGCCAAGCTGAAGGCCAATCCGAAGTTCCAGCAGCGCCTGAAGACCTACGGCCTTGAGCCCATCTACACCGCTGACGGCGTACGGTCGGGTCCTGCCTTCGTGACCAAGGACAACGTCGCGACCGTCGAGAAATACGCCGGTCAGTACCGCTAAACCCGTGGCCGGGCGATGCAGCACGCATCGCCCGGCCGCGCAGTCGCAAGTTTGGAAAGCAGGTAACTCATGAGTGCGATAACTCCCTCCATGACCCAAAGCATCGGCAAGAACCCGGCAGCCAAGGCCGACGAACGCATCCGTCGCATCTCGCCCTGGCGCGCCCTGCTCAATCGCCCCGAGTTCGGCTCGATCGCCGGCACCGTATTGATCTTCATCCTGTTCGGCGTGTTTGCCGGCGACTCGGGCATGTTCAATCTCGACGGCGTGATGAACTGGTCCACCGTCGCCGCCTACCTGGGCATCATTGCCGTCGGCGCATGCGTGCTGATGATCTCAGGCGAATTCGACCTGTCGATCGGCTCGATGATCGGCTTCGCCGGCATGATGATGGCGGTTCCGGCGATGTTCCTCGGCTGGCCGATGTGGGCGTCGATGCTTTTCGCCTTCGCCGGTTGCATGGCGCTGGGCTGGCTCAACGGCTACCTGGTCGTGCGCACGAAACTGCCGAGCTTCATCGTCACGCTGGCTTTCATGTTCATCCTGCGCGGTCTCACCCTGGTGCTGTCCACGCATTTCTCCAACAGCACCATCGTCAGCGGCGTAGGCGACAAGCTCAGTGCCGATCCGGTCGTGCATATCCTGTTCCAGGGCACCACGCTACACGGCCTGTTCGGCTGGCTGGGCAACATCGGCCTGATCGAGAAACTGCCCAATGGCGAGCCGGTCGTCGGCGGCCTGCCCAAGGTGCTGCTGTGGTGGCTGGGCGTGGCGGTAGTGGCTGGCTTCATCCTGTCGCGCACGCGTTTCGGCAACTGGATCTTCATGGTCGGTGGCGACTCCAACGCGGCACAGAACGTGGGCGTACCGGTGCGTCGCGTCAAGATCAGCCTGTTCGTGTTCACGGCGTTCTGTGCCTGCCTGTTCGGCGTGCTGCAGGTGGCCGACGTGGGTTCGGCAGCGGCCGATCGCGGCTTGCAGAAGGAATTCGAAGCCATCATCGCGGCGGTCATCGGCGGCGCCCTGCTGACCGGCGGCTACGGTTCGGTACTGGGTGCCTGCTTCGGCGCGCTGATCTTCGGCGTGGTGCAGATCGGCATTTCGTACACCAACTTCGATTCGGATTGGTATCGCGTGTTTCTCGGCGGCATGTTGTTGCTGGCCGTGCTGTTCAATCACTACATCCGCTCGCGTGCAACGACCGGCAAATAGGGACTGGCCATGACGACTGAAACGAAAGACGATTACATCCTGCAGCTGGAAAACATCAGCAAGTACTTCGGCACGGTGATCTCGCTGCAGGACGTCACCCTGCGCCTGCGTCGCGGCGAGGTGCATTGCCTGCTCGGCGACAACGGCGCGGGCAAGTCCACCCTGATCAAGACGCTGGCCGGCGTGCACAAGCCGAACAAGGGCCGTTATCTGGTCGAAGGTGAAGAGGTCCATTTCACCTCGCCGCGCGAGGCGCTCGACAAGGGCATTGCCACGGTCTATCAGGATCTCGCCCTGGTGCCGCTGATGAGCGTGGCACGCAACTTCTTTGCCGGTCGCGAGCCGATGAAGAAGCTGTTCGGCGTGATACCGGTAATGGATATCAACCATGCCGCCAGCGTCGCTGAAGAAAAGCTCAGCGAAATGGGTATCCACGTGCGCTCGCCGCACCAGCCGGTCGGCACCATGTCCGGCGGCGAACGCCAATGCCTGGCGATCGCGCGAGCGATCCACTTCGGCGCCAAGGTGTTGATTCTCGATGAGCCCACCGCGGCGCTCGGCGTCAAGCAGAGCTGCAATGTGCTCAAGCTGATCCACAAGGCGCGCGAGCGTGGCATCTCGGTGATCTTCATCACGCACAACGTGCACCACGCCTATCCGATCGGCGACAGCTTCACCCTGCTCAACCGCGGCCAGTCGATGGGCACGTTCGCCAAGGAAAACATCAGCAAGGAGGAGGTGCTCGACATGATGGCCGGCGGTACCGAGATACAGAGCCTGTTCAACGCATTGGAAGGCCGCGACGCGGCCTGACGGTTGCGGCGGGAGACGAGTAGCGAGGGCGCGGCACCCCTCCTGGGCCGGCGGCAATAAAGCCATTCCCTGTCGATGGCATGTCGCACGACCCGGCCGCGAACCGCTACTCGTCTGCCCAGCCGCCCTGCCGGCACAACGCCGGCATCCCTATTGAAGAAGCCCTCCGCAATGAATGAACGTCAATACGATCTGATCTGCCTCGGCCGCCTGGCCGTGGATTTGTATGCGCAACAGCCCGGCGCCCGCCTTGAAGATGCCTCCAGCTTCGCTAAGTACCTGGGCGGCTCATCGGGCAATTGCGCGTTCGGCACGGCGCGCCTCGGCTTGCGCTCGGCGATGCTCACGCGCGTGGGCGACGACCATATGGGCCGTTTCCTGCTCGATACACTGCGCAGCGTCGGCTGTGATGTCAGCCACGTACGCACCGATCCGCAACGCCTGACCGGCCTGGTGCTACTCGGCATCAAGGATCGCCAGACCTTCCCGCTAGTCTTCTATCGCGAGAACTGCGCGGATATGGCGATCGAGGCGGCGGATATCGATGAGGGCTTCATCGCCTCCTCGCACGCGCTCGCGATCACCGGCACGCACTTCTCGACGCCCGGCGTGCACGCGGCAAGCAGCCGCGCTCTCGACTATGCACGCAAGCATGGCGTGCGCACCGTGCTGGATATCGACTATCGCCCGGTGCTGTGGGGCCTGACCGGGCGCGGCGACGGCGAAACACGCTTTATTGCCAACGACGGCGTGACCGCGCACTTGCAGAACATCCTGCCGCAGTTCGACCTGATCGTCGGCACCGAAGAAGAGTTTCATATCGCTGGTGGCAGCGAGGACCTGATGACGGCACTGCGCAACGTGCGCAAACGAACCCAGGCTACCCTGGTCGTGAAACGCGGCGCACAGGGGTGCAGCGTGATCGAAGGCGATATCCCGCAACGGATCGACGACGCACCCACCTTCAACGGCACCCGCGTGGAAGTACTCAACGTACTCGGTGCAGGCGACGCGTTTATCTCCGGCTTTCTACTCGGCTGGCTGCGCGACGAAAGCATCGAACGCTGCTGCACCTACGCCAACGCCTGCGGCGCCATCGTCGTCTCGCGCCATGGCTGTGCGCCGGCGATGCCCAGCCGCGAAGAGCTGGAGTATTTCCTTGCCAACGCCGAGCGCCTGCAGCGTCCGGACCGCGACGACGAGCTGGCGCACCTGCATCGTGTCTCCGTGGCACGCCCGCACTGGGACGACCTGCACATCTTCGCCTTCGACCATCGCAGCCAGTTTTTCGAACTGGCCCGCGAATGCCACGCTATCGAAGATCGCTTGCCGCGCCTCAAGCAGCTACTGATCGAAGCCGTGGCAAAAACCGAAGCGGCCCTGGATCTCAAGCACCGTGTTGGTGTGCTGACTGACCAACGCTACGGCCAGGACGCGCTCAATGCCGCCACCGGTCGTGGCTGGTGGATCGGCCGGCCGGTCGAGATGCCCGGCTCCAATCCGCTGGAATTCGAATATGGCCGCTCGGTCGGTACGCAATTGGTCAACTGGCCTGCCGAGCATGTCGTGAAATGCCTGGTGCCGTTCGACCCGGACGGTGCACCGGAGAGCCGTTTGGAACAGGAAACGCAGCTACTTTCACTGTACGACGCGGTCAAACAGAGCGGTCACGAGCTGCTGCTCGAAGTGATACCGCCAGCCAATCCGAACGCGGTCGGCACACCGGGCGAGCGCGTGCTGCGCGCGATGAAGCGCATCTACAACCTCGGTATCCGACCCGAATGGTGGAAGCTCGCGCCGGTGACGGCCAACGACTGGAAAGCGATCGACGCCTTGATCGCCGAACGCGACGTCCATTGCCGCGGCGTGTTGCTGCTTGGTCTCAATGCGCCGTTCGAAGAACTCGCCGAAGGGTTTGCCGCTGCCGCGCATAGCGCGAGCTGTCGTGGCTTCGCGGTGGGTCGAAGCATCTTTGTCGACCCCGCGCGCGCCTGGCTACTCAACGAGATCGACGACGCCGAACTGATCGAGCGCGCCTCCGCGCAGTTCAGCCAACTGGCCGCGCTTTGGAACAAGGCGCGCAAGCAGCGCGCGACGGATGCCAAGACCCTGGGAGCCGCTGCATGAGCGCAACGGCTCGCTTGACGATGGCGCAAGCCCTGGTGCGTTATCTCGCTGCGCAGCGCATTGGCGACGAAGAAGGCCATGCCGTGCCGCTGTTCGGTGGTGTGTTCGCGATCTTTGGCCACGGCAATGTCGCCGGCCTCGGTGAAGCGCTCTATCAGCAGCGCGATGCCCTGCCGACCTATCGCGCGCACAACGAGCAGGCGATGGCCAATGCCGCCATCGCATACGCCAAGGCTCAAATGCGTCGACGCATGATGGCGGTCACCACCTCGATCGGCCCCGGCGCCACCAATCTGGTGACGTCGGCAGCGCTCGCGCATGTCAACCGTCTGCCAGTGCTGTTGCTGCCGGGCGATATCTTTGTCTCGCGCGCGCCCGATCCCGTGTTGCAGCAGCTGGAAGATTTCGGTGATGGCACGGCCAGCGTCAACGACTGCCTGCGCCCGGTGTCGCGTTATTTCGATCGTATCGTCAAGCCGGAACAACTCCTCACCGCACTGCCGCGCGCGATGCGCGTGCTCACCGATCCGGCACTGTGCGGCCCGGTCACGCTGGCCTTGCCGCAGGATGTGCAGGCCGAGGCATTCGACTGGCCGGAGAACTTCTTCGCCGAACGCATTCACCACATTCGCGAGCAGCCGCCGTCGACCGAGGACATCGCCGAAGCGACCATGGCGCTTCGCGCCGCCAAGCGTCCGGCGCTCATTGCCGGCGGCGGCGCCCTGTATGCGAATGCAAGTGAAACCCTGCGTGCGTTTGCGGAAAAGCACGGCGTTCCGGTCGCGGAAACACAGGCCGGCAAGGGCGCGTTGGCCTGGGATCATCCTCTGCAGTTGGGCCCCGCTGGCGTCTGTGGTTCGACCGCCGCCAATGCCTTGCTGGCCGACGCCGATGTGGTTGTGGCTGTCGGCACGCGTTTGCAGGACTTCACCACCGGCTCCAACGCGTTGTATGCGAACGCTCGCATCATCACCTTGAACGTCAACGGCTACGACACCCTCAAAGGCGGCGGCGTAGAAATACAGGGCGATGCCAAGCTGGGGTTGCAATCGCTATCGGATGCGCTGGGCCAATGGCAAAGCGACCGTAGCTGGCAACAACACGCTGCCGAGCAGGCGCGGCAATGGTCGGACATCGTCACTCGCATTACCGGACGACGCGAACTACCCACCGGCACGTTGCCCTATGACGGCGAGATCATAGGCGCGGTACAACGCTCGGCTGCCACATCGGCGCGCGACGATATCGTGGTCTGCGCCGCCGGCACGCTGCCGGCCGAACTGGAAAAGCTGTGGCGCACCTCGACACCCGGTGGCTACCACATGGAGTACGGCTACTCCTGCATGGGCTACGAGATCGCCGGCGGCCTGGGCGTGAAGATGGCCAAGCCGGATCGCGAAGTGATCGTGATGCTCGGCGACGGCAGCTATCTGATGCTCAACGCCGAAATCGCCACGTCGGTGATGCTTGGCCACAAGCTCATCGTCATCGTACTCGACAACGGCGGCTACGGATGTATCAATCGCCTGCAGCAGGCGTGCGGCGGCGCGCCGTTCAACAACATGTTCGACGACTGCCTGCAAGGCGACGAGGGCATGCCGAAGATCGACTTCGCCGCCCATGCACGCGCGATGGGTGCATCGGCCGAGCATGTAAACAGCATCACCGAACTCGAACAGGCGCTCGTGCGCGCGCGCGCTTCAAAGCATACCTATCTGATTTCGATCGATACCGACCATCGCCGCACCACTGAAGAAGGAGGTTGCTGGTGGGAGGTGGCCGTGCCGGAAGTGTCCGAGCGCGATGCCGTGCTCAAGGCACGTCGCGAGTACGACATCGCCAAACAACAACAGCGGCCTGGGGCCGCCACAGGTAAGACGGATGGCAACTAAAGAATTCCAGGTCAGGATCGGCATCAATCCGATCAGTTGGAGCAACGACGATCTGCCCTCGCTCGGCGGCGAGACGCCACTGTCGACGGCGCTCACCGAAGGCCGCCAGATTGGCTATCAAGGTTTCGAGCTGGGTAACAAGTTCCCGCGCGATCCGGCCGCATTGCGCGAACTGATGGCCGGCTATGGCCTCGATGTCGTCTCTGGCTGGTATTCCGGCCGCCTTGCAACACGCTCGGTAGAAGAAGAGATCGTCGCAGTCGAAGGTCATCTGCGCCTGCTCGCCGAGAATGGTTGCAAGGTGATGGTGTACGGCGAAGTCGCCGATTCGATCCAGGGCGAGCGCGGCGTCCCGTTGTACAAGCGGCCGCGCTGGATGAACGACGACGAGTTCAAGCGCTACGGCGAACGCCTCACCGCCTTCGGCAAACACCTGCTGAAGTCCGGTGTGCGCCTGGGTTATCACCATCACATGGGCGCATACGTCGAAGCGCCAGACGATATCGATCGCGCGATGGCATACACCGGCGACGAGGTCGGCCTGTTGTTCGATAGCGGTCATGCCTATTTTGGCGGCGGCGATCCGCTGGCGATTCTCACCAGACACATCGACCGCGTCTGTCACGTGCATTGCAAGGACGTCCGCCCAGCGATCATTCGCCATGCACGCAATCGCCAGTGGAGCTTTCTCGACTCGGTATTGAATGGCGTGTTCACCGTGCCCGGCGATGGTGCGATCGATTTCGAAGCGATTGTCGGCGTGTTGCGCAAACACGGCTACCAAGGATGGCTGGTGGTCGAAGCGGAACAGGATCCCGCCGTCGCGCCGAGCTACGCCTATGCCGATCTGGGGTACCGCACTTTGCGTGCACTGGTCGATGGCAAGCCGCTCAAAGAGGTGGCGTGATGCGCGCATCGCTTCGAATACTTTCTTGGGAGACGCTCACATGAGCTTGTTGGTCAAGGCACGCGAAGGACGCGACATCGTCAAGGTGACGCCAGCATCGGCGGGCTGGAAATACGTCGGCTTCGAAGGCTATCGTCTCAAGGCAGGCGAAGCGTTGGAGATCGAGCTACCCACCGATCGCGAAGGCTGCCTGGTCGTACTGACTGGCAAGGCCGATGTCACCGTCGGCGCGGATGCGTGGACGAATCTCGGTGGTCGCGCCAGCGTGTTCGACGAACGCTCGCCCGATGCGGTCTACGCACCGCCGGGTTCGCGCTATCGCATCGATGCGCATGACGACGTCGAACTCGCGCTCGCCACCGCACCCGCCAGCGGCAAGCATGCCGCGCGACTGATCGCCGCGGCGCAGATGAAACGCTCGGTGCGCGGACAAGGCACGAACACGCGTTACGTCTGCGACATCCTTCCACAGACCGAACCGGCCGAATCGCTGCTCGTCGTCGAGGTCGTCACGCCGGCCGCGCATTCGTCCAGCTATCCGCCGCACAAGCACGACAGCGACAACGTACCGGTGGAAAGCTCGCTGGAAGAGACCTACTACCACCGTATCGATCCGCCGCAAGGCTTTGCGTTCCAGCGCGTGTATACCGATGCGCGCGACCTGGATGAATCCATGGCCGTGGGCGATCACGATGTGGTGATGGTGCCACGTGGTTATCACCCGGTGGTGATGCCGCATGGTTATCGTGGCTACTACCTCAACGTGATGGCCGGCCCGCGCCGCGAATGGCATTTCAAGAACGATCCCGCGCACGACTGGCTGATGCCGCGCTGATCACGTCGACAGGAAATTCACATGTCTGCACAACCTAATACGCATACCCAACCCTCCGCGATCGGCCACTACATCGATGGACGCATGCAAGCGGGCGCCGGCAACAGCGCGCCCTCGTACAACCCGGCAACCGGCGCCGTGATCGGCGCGGTTGCTCTCGCTTCGGCACAAGACGTCGATCAGGCCGTAAAGGCCGCCGAAGCCGCCTTCCCGGCGTGGTCGCAAACGCCGCCTTTGAAGCGCGCTCGCGTCATGTTCCGTTTTAAACAGCTCATCGAGCGTGATATGGACAAGCTCGCCGCGACGATCACGCGCGAGCATGGCAAGGTCTTCTCCGACGCTCAGGGCGAATTAGTACGTGGCCTGGAAGTGGTCGAGTACGCTTGCGGCATCCCCGAACTGCTCAAAGGCGACTACACCGAGCAGATTGCCAACGGTATTGACGCGTGGACGATGCGCCAGGCGCTGGGTGTATGCGCGGGCATCACGCCGTTTAATTTCCCGGCGATGGTTCCGATGTGGATGTTCCCGATGGCGATCGCCTGCGGCAACACCTTCGTACTGAAGCCGTCCGAACGCGATCCCACCACCTCGTTGATGCTGGCCGAGCTGCTGACCGAGGCCGGGTTGCCCGACGGTGTGTTCAACGTGGTCCAGGGCGACAAGACCGCGGTCGATGCCTTGCTCGATCATCCGAAGGTCAAGGCGGTGAGCTTCGTCGGCTCGACCCCGATCGCCGAATATATCTACGCACGCGGCACCGCCAGCGGCAAACGCGTGCAGGCATTGGGCGGCGCGAAGAATCACATGATCGTGATGCCCGATGCCGACATGGACAAGACCGTCGACGCCTTGATGGGCGCGGGCTTCGGTGCCGCCGGCGAGCGCTGCATGGCGATTTCGGTGGTCGTGGCGGTTGGCGAAGAGACGGCAGACACCCTGGTTACCCAACTCGTTCCGAAAGTGCGTGCGCTTCGTGTAGGCGAAGGCATGAACGATGCGTCGGAAATGGGCCCGGTGATCACCTCGCAACATCGCGAAAAGATTGTCGGCTATATCGACGACGGCGTTATCAGCGGCGCTGAACTGGTGGTTGATGGACGTGAACATCGCGTCGCCGGATTCGAGCAAGGTTTCTTCCTGGGCGGTACACTATTCGACCGGGTTACACCGGCCATGCGTATCTACAAGGAAGAAATTTTCGGCCCCGTGCTCTGTGTCGTCCGCGTGCCGGACTTCGCCACGGCGCTGAAGCTCATCGATGAGCACGAGTTCGGCAACGGCACCGCCATCTTCACGCGCGACGGACATGTCGCGCGCGAGTTCGCGCATCGCGTCCAGGTCGGCATGATCGGCATCAATGTGCCGATTCCCGTACCGATGGCATTCCACAGTTTCGGTGGTTGGAAAAAGAGCCTGATGGGCGACCACCACGCACACGGCCCGGAATCGGTCCGTTTCTATACCCGGCAGAAAGCGGTCACCCAACGCTGGCTGTCCGGTGGCGCAGGAGGAGGCGGCGCGCAATTCGCCATGCCCACCCACTGAGCCGTCCCCACGACACCCCACGCCCCCATGGAGTCATGTGATGGATCTCAAACATAATAAAAAGCCGCTTGCCGCGTGCACCCTGCTCGCACTGCTGGGACTTGCCGCGGCACCCGACAGCCGTGCGGATGACAGTCCGTATCTGTTTGGCGACTGGAACGGCACGCGTACCCGCCTGGAACAGGAGGGCATCAAGTTCGACTTCGGCTACGGGTTCGAAGCGGCGCATAACTTCACCGGCGGCACGCGCAGCCTCACCCGCTATACCGACCAATGGAAGTTCGGCGCCAGTCTCGACCTGGACAAGCTTTGGGGTTGGTCCGGCGGCAAGTTCGACATCTACGTGACCGACCGTAACGGTCGCAATCTCGGTGCCGACGCCAATATCGGCAACAACCAGCTGATCCAGGAAGTCTATGGCCGCGGTCAGACCTGGCATATCACGGTGTTCGCGCTGGACCAGAAATTCTTCGACGACAGGCTCGAATGGCGCATCGGCCGTTTGCCGGTTGGCGAAGACATGGCCAGCTTCAGCTGCGACTTCGAGAACCTGACCTTCTGCGGTGCGCCTCCGGGCAATATTGTCGGCGACTACTGGGTCAACTGGCCGACCAGCCAGTGGGCCACCTGGCTGAAGTTCAAGACCACCGATACGACCTACGTGAAGGTCGGCGCGTATCAGGTCAACCCCAATTACGTGGATGACGCCTGGGCGCGCCGCAATGGCTGGAAGCTCAACTTCCCCGGCGGCACCACCGGTGCGCTGATGCCGGCCGAATTCGGCTGGACGCCCAATGCCAACGGCCTGCCCGGCACCTACAAGATCGGTGGCTGGTACAACAATTCCGGCGGCAAGGATCTCTATCTCAATACCGATCGCGAACCGTTGGCTCTCGCTGGTGGCACGGCGCTGCAACGCAGTGGCCGCTACGGCGGTTTCCTGGAAATGATGCAGCAGGTCAGCGGCGATGCCGGCGGTGCGGGCACGACGGTGTTCTTCAACTTCTCCCAGGCCGACAAGTTCACCTCGGCCACCGATCGCCAGATCGCGATGGGCGCCGAATACAAGGGCATCTTCAACCGTCCGCGCGACATGGTCGGCTTTGCCGTCGGCGCCACGCACGCCAACGGTCGCCTGGGCGACTACCAGCGTCAGTACAACGCGCTTAATCCGACTTCCCCGGTCAAGGTGCTGGACGGTTACGAGTACGTCTCGGAGCTGTTCTACAACTGGTCGCCGATCGCATCGATCAACCTGCGCCCGAACCTGCAGTACATCCTGCACCCGGGCGGCACGCGCCAGAACAGTAATGCCTTCATCC
The DNA here is from genome assembly GCF_055584465.1 of Dyella sp. NPDC103356. Lineage (NCBI taxonomy): Bacteria > Pseudomonadati > Pseudomonadota > Gammaproteobacteria > Lysobacterales > Rhodanobacteraceae > Dyella > Dyella sp. NPDC103356. The sequence goes on along the minus strand of NZ_JBVJLZ010000005.1, from coordinate 206,769 downwards.
TTGGTCTCAAGACCAGTATCGCGTTCTGATTGTTGCTCCGTGCTTGCGGGCGCCCCCTCACCCCAACCCTCTCCCCCGGCGAAGCCAGGGGAGAGGGAGTCCACTGAGGGAACCTCGATGTTTCGCACTTGCGCTGCCTGCTCCCTCTCCCCTGGCTTCGCCGGGGGAGAGGGCTGGGGTGAGGGGGGCTCCAGATCCTCACAACATTCGAACCGATCCACGCACTTCACCTATAAACTCCGACAGGTTTTCACCCATCGGGGATTCTCCATGCGCCGTACCGCTCCTCTCCTGCTCGCCCTTTGCGCGATGCCGGCATTTGCCGCCGATCCCGCGTTGCCCGCACCACGCGAACAGGCCGCACTGCACGCACTGGCCACGGCACCGAGCGAAGCGGAGCTGCGCGCTACGATCGAAAAGCTGGTCGGCTTCGGCACCCGCCACACGATGTCCGATACCACCTCCGACACACGCGGCATCGGCGCCGCACGCCGCTGGGTCAAGACGCGTTTCGAAGCGATTTCGCGCGAATGCGGCGGCTGCATCGAAGTGGTCACGCCGTCGCAAAGCTTCAGCGGCAAACGTGTGCCGCAACCTACCGAAGTCATGGACGTGGTCGCGATCAAGCGCGGCAAGGGCGACCCGAAACGCGTCATCGTGATGACCGGCCACCTGGACTCGCGCGTCACCGACGTGATGAACGCCACCAGCGATGCACCCGGTGCCAACGACGATGCCTCCGGCGTAGCGGCGCTGATCGAAGCGGCACGCCTGCTATCGAAGGGCGATAACCAGGCCACGTTGGTATTCGCCGCGCTATCGGGCGAAGAACAAGGCCTGTACGGCGGCAAGGTCCTGGCCGACTACGCGACAGCGCAAGGCTGGCAGGTCGAGGCCGATCTCAACAACGATATCGTCGGCAATAGCCGCGGCCAGAACGGCGTGAGCGATAACACCACGGTGCGCGTGTTCTCCGAAGGCACCAAGAGCAACGAAACCGACAAGCAGGCCAATTTCCGCCGCTATCACGGCGGCGAGGTGGATTCGCCGTCGCGCAATATCGCGCGCTATATGGAACAGCTCGCCAACGACTACATGCCCGACCTGCATGTGATGATGGTCTATCGCACCGACCGCTTCGGCCGCGGCGGCGATCAGGTGTCCTTTCTCGAAGCCGGCTATCCGGCCGTGCGTGTCACCGAGGCTCACGAGGATTACACCCGCCAGCACCAGGACCTGCGTACCGAAAACGGCGTGCATTACGGCGACACCATCGACGGCGTGGATTTTCGCTACCTGGCCCGCGTGACGGCCCTGAACACCATCACCATGGCCTCGCTGAGCCGCGCCCCGGCGCCGCCGACCGGCGTCGCCATCGATGGCGCGGTGAGCAGCGATACCACCGTGCAATGGAAGAAGCAGCCCGACGCCTCCGGCTACATCGTGCATTGGCGCGATACCACGGCGCCCCAGTGGCAGCACAGCCGCCTGGTGGGCGCGACCGACAAGGCCGTCCTCAAGGATGTGGTGATTGACGACTGGTTCTTTGGGGTCTCGGCGGTCTCCGCCGACGGCTACCAGAGCCCGGTGGTGTTTCCGGGCGATGCCGGCAGCTTCGAGCGCTCGCCACCGGCCGCTCCGGCAAAATAAACCCCTAGGGCGGGAACTGGCGCGGACACGGCCGGCCTGATAAAAAGACGCGCAGGGCCGCGCCGTGGGGGAACGGCCCTCTCACGTTAATCAGGGAAAATCATGACAAGCAAGTCCTTTCTGGCCGCGCTAGGCCTGCTGGCTGCGTTCGCCTTCTCGCCCGCCACCCATGCCGACACCGCTGACGACCAGGGCGATGCCAAGGTCGAGGCCTTTCTGAAAACGCTGCACCCGAAGACCGGCGACGTCAACGTGCCCGAGGCACAGGCCACCCTGAAACTCGGCAGCAACTATAGCTACCTCGGTGCCGACGACGCACAGCGCGTGCTGACCCAGCTATGGGACAACCCGCCCGATACCGAAGTGCTGGGCATGATCCTGCCCAGCACCGACCCGAAGGTATTGCTCGACGAGAAAGCGTGGGCGGTGGTGGTGACCTATTCCGCCGACGGCTACGTGTCGGACGAAGACGCCGCCAAGATCGATTACAGCGACATGCTCAAGGACATGCAGCAGGCCACCAAGGATGAAAATCCCGAGCGCCTCAAGCAGGGCTATCCGGCAATCGAACTGGTGGGCTGGGCCGAGCCGCCGCGTTACGACAGCTCGTCGCATAAGCTGTACTGGGCACGCAATCTGAAATTTAAGGGCTCCGACGGCAAGGACGAAAGCAGCACGCTTAACTACGCCATCCGCGTACTGGGTCGCCACGGCTATCTCTCGCTCAACGCGGTGGCACCGATGGCCGAGCTGGCGCAGGTGCGTGCGGATATGCCCGACGTGGTGTCGATGGCCGAGTTCGATGCGGGCAATCGTTACACCGACTACAACTCCAGCACCGACAAGCTCGCTGCCTATGGCATCGGCGCGCTGGTCGCTGGCGGCATCGCGGCGAAGGCCGGCCTGTTCGCCAAGCTCGGCGTGCTCCTGCTGGCATTGAAGAAGTTCATCGTGATCGGCATCGCCGCCATCGGCGGTGTCTTCGCCAAGTTGTTCAAGGGCAAGAAAGCCAACTAAGTCGTGACGACACCGCCGCGTATCACGCGGCGGTGTTCCCGCCTGGAGGAACGCACACGTGATTCCGCAGGACCGCCCCGAACCGACCATCGATTTCACGTCTGCGGTATTCGACGAACCGCCGGTACTGCCGCCGCCGGTACCAAAGGACTACGCGCATCCGCGCACCGCCGCGGCACGCAAGAAATCCAGCTACATCGGCGCACACTGGCGCGGCGAGTTGCCGCTCGCGCAATCGTATTGGATCAACGTCTTCCTGATCGGCTTTCTCCTGCTGATCGTGGAAACCATGATGATCCCGCTGTTGCGCGCCCAGCACCTGTCGCTGACCTCGCTGCTGGTTCTGCTGGCGATCTATACGCCTTTGCGCCTCGTTGTGACCGTGTGGCAGGTGGTCGGCACGTTCCGCTCGGCGGCTCTGAGTGGCAGCGGCTGGGCGGTCGTGGTCAACATCGTGATGATTTTCGTCGTGCTGGGCACGATCGGTAGCGGCATCACTACGGTCAAGAGCTTTCAGATGATTGCTCGCGCCGCCGTCGAGCAGCGCAGCATGAGCGACTTTACCGTCGGCCTTGCGCCCAATGGCAAGGGAATCCTGGCCAAGGGCACGATGGGGATCGGGTTCGCCGACGCGGTACAGGCAGCCTTTGCCAAGTATCCCGAACAGCGTCACTTGCTGCTGGACAGCCGTGGCGGCGACGTCGACAACGGCATGCAGTTGCATGACTATCTTGCCGCGCACGGCGATATCGTGGTCGAGGTCGATCACCTGTGCGCCAGCGCCTGCACCCTGGCGTTCGTCGGCGCCAGTCAGCGGCTGGTCGGACCGAACGCAGAAATGGGTTTTCACCAGATGCGTTCGATCATCGACAGCAATTATTCGAAGACCATGGTGAACACCCAGCAGGATAGCTTCAAGGGCTTCATGAGCAAGCTCGGCGCGTCGCAAAGCTTTATCGACATGGCATTTGCCAAACAAGGCGGCGATGTCTGGGTCCCGGACGGCAATACGCTGTTTGCCAATCACATCATTACCGGCGTGGCGATCGACGACCGTGTCATCGGCGAACACGACTGGCATGGCGAGCAGTTTCTGTACGCGTATCGAAAGGAACCGACGATGCGCAATATCGGTGTCGCGTTCGAACACCTGCGCAGCCAGCAACCCGATATCTACAACGCCTGGGCCGAACGCAATATGGCGATCCTGCGTCAAGCGACGCGGGCACAACGCATCGAAAGCTACCGTACCAATCTCTGGCAAACCTTGCGTGGTGGACGCGCCGTAGCGATGGCGCGTGCACCGGATGCGGCCGTGCGCTCGTTTGCCGTGCGCTATCGCGACCAGCTGGAAATGATACGCGACAAGGAATCGCTGCTGACTTGCGACCATTACCTGGATGGCACCGGCGTCGAACTCAAACACGTCAACACCGATTTCTACATCGGCACCGGCACCGCGTACGACGCCCTGTTTTCCGCGCCGCTAGGGACGAAGATCAGCGACCACGAACGTGCGGAAGGTACGCAGCTGATGATGGCGCAACGGCAAGCGATTCTGGCCGGTCAACATGTCACGGGAAGCTCGGTGACAGGACAACTGTGCCAACGGCAGATTGCCCTGCTCGGCCGCTTGATCGACACGCCCACACCGCAGGCGGCGTGGGCGCTACGCAGTTATTTCATTCGTTAGGCTGCGCCGATCAAGGCAGGCCTAGCGAGTGCAGGAACGTGTCGACAGCGCGCGTGTAGTCGGAGTCGCCGCCGAGCTCCGCATTGATCTGCGCATGTGTCAGCGCCTCAGGCAGCACCTGCGCGCGACCGCCCTTGTCGTTCACCGCCTTGGCGAAGGTTTGCGCCTGGGCGCAGGACAACAGCCGCTGCGATGAGCACACCAGGAGCATCGGCTGGGACTTTCCCTGCACGCGATCGAGCGGCGATACCTTGCGCCAGAACGCCTCGTCTTTACCAAATACGCGGTCGTAAAAGTCCGCGTGCGGCAGCGTCATGATGCGCGGCACGCTGTAGGCCGCACTGTCCAACGCGACCGTACCCAGCCACGCCTTGGCACCTTGCGCATAGGCAAGCGATGGATCGGCGGCCAGCAAGGCGACCAGATGCGCGCCAGCCGAATGACCTACCAGGGTCACGCGTGCACCGTCGCCACCCCACTCGACCGCATGCTGCTGCACATAGGCCAGCGCACCGGCCACGTCCTGGGCCTGCACGAAGGGATCGGCCGTCGGCACCATGCGGTAGTCGATCGAGACGAAGACATAGCCCTGCCCGGCCCAGTGCGCCTGCTTGCGCCCGGCGACGCCGGGATTGCTCTTGTTGCCGATCATCCAGCCGCCGCCGTGCACCATCACGATCACCGGCGCCGCATGAGCATGCGCCGGCTTATAGACGTCCAGACGCTGAGCCGGCGCATCGCCATAGGCCACATCACGCAGCACCACCGCGTCGTCGGCACGGACGGTGGCGGCCAGACCCAGCAGCAGCGACAACGTTAAACCGTAGAAGCGAAGCATCGGCCGATCTCCGTCTGGCAATCAGTGGCAAGGAATGGTCGCACCGGCGGCATTGGTGCAGCTACCGGTATGCGTCACACCATCCTTGGTGACCGTGGTCTGGCCGGTGTAGCTATTGCCGTTGGCTCCGGTCGCCTGCGTGGTGTGGGTGACACCCTGCCCGGTCGCGCCGGTGGTGGAGCCGTTATAGCTGCCGCCATTAGCGCCGGCCGCCTGAGTCGAACGCGAGAAGCTGCCGCTGCCATCCGCGTTGCGTGTAGCCGAACCGTTGCTGCTGATAGTGCCGCCGTTCGCACCGGTGGCGCGGAAACCCGACTGGTGCTGCGCCGAACCGTCTGCGTTGCGGGTCGTTTCGCCCGCCCGCGCCGCGGTGCCGCCATTGGTGCCACGCCAGGCTCCGGCACTGGCCGTGCGGGCATCGCCCTGCCCGTCCGTGACGGTACGCCGGCCGTGAATACCAGCCGCGCCGTTGGGGCCACGAAAACCCGCCACGTGTCCAGCCACGACGCCGCCACCGGCGCGAGCGCGGATACCGCCGGCGACCACGCGTCCGGCGGCGTCGGCCTGCGCGGCGCAACCCAGCATCAGACCCAGGGTGATACCTATCATCATCTTGTTCATGAACAACCTCCTCGATGTCGGGCGGATGCCCCGAGGTTGATCGTCGCCTCGTCCCCGCTTCCAGGCGTATCCCAAGGGCAAGCGAATGCAAACGGATATTGCCGTCGGCCGTTCTGGAAACATCTGCTTACAAATGCGCTCGCAGGGCGCCTGACAGCACGGCAGAATCGACCCATGACCGCCACGCCTTCACCTGTTCAGATCCTTATCGTCGACGACGACCGACGGCTGCGCGAGCTGCTGCAGCGTTATCTGGAACAACAGGGTTTCCAGGCCGGCTCGGTCGGCGACGGGCGCGAACTGGACCGTGAGCTGAGCCGCCGCCATGTCGACCTGATCGTGCTCGATCTGATGCTGCCGGGCGAGGACGGTCTGTCCATCTGCCGGCGCCTGCGCGGCCAGGGCGTCGACACACCGATCATCATGCTTACCGCACGCGGCGACGATGTCGATCGTATAGTCGGCCTGGAAATCGGTGCGGACGACTACCTGCCCAAGCCCGGCAACCCGCGCGAACTGGTAGCGCGCATCAATGCCGTACTACGGCGTGGCCGGCCGGCACCGGGAGCGCCGCTCGCCGATGCGGGCAGCGTGCGCTTCGGTCGCTTCGTACTGGAACTGGATACGCGCAGACTGCTGCGCGATGGCGAGTCGCTGCGCCTGACCACCGGCGAATTCGCCGTGCTTGCCGCGCTGGTGCAGCGTGCCGGGCAACCGCTGACGCGCGATCAGTTGATGAGCATCGCGCGCGGCCGCGAACACGATGCCTTCGACCGCAGCATGGACGTGATGCTCAGCCGTCTGCGTCGCCTGATCGAGGACGACCCCAAGCAACCGCGCTGGCTGCAAACCGTGTGGGGACATGGCTACGTGTTCGTCCCCGAAGGGAGCGCGCCATGACGGCCAAGCCAAGCGGACTATTTACCCGCCTGGCGTGGCTGCTGGCAGGCACGGTAGGCCTGGTCGTGGCGATCGGCCTGATCACGCTCAATGTCACCGGTAGCCGCCTGAGCAACGCGTACACCACACGCACGGTGGCCTTGCAGGTTTCTGCGGCCGATGTGTTGATCGCGCAGGGGCACGATAGCGAACTGGCCGGCCTCGGTATCGAGCTTTCCACCACTCCGCCGCAAGGGCATCCGCCCGCCCTGCGCGCCAATCGCAACCTGCTTGTCGAAACGCGGCTGCATTGGCCGCAGCGCCAGGCTTATATCGCCGGGCTGCGGCAACCGACGCTCTGGTTGAAAGCACTCTCGCCTTCCAATGATTGGATCGGCATACCGCTGATGGGACTGCGTGTGCCGCTGGTGCGCACGGCTGTGGTCACCACCGCATTCGCTGCCTTGATCGTGCTGCTGATGGCCGCGGCCTATGCACGCAGCCTTACCGAGCCATTGCGCAGGCTGGCTCAGGCGGCACCCGCGGTCGTCGCGGGCACGCCACTACCGCCGCTGCCCAAGCGCTCGGTGCGCGAACTGGTCGAGTTGAATGCCGCGCTGTCGCGCGCCGCCGCAGAAGTACGCAGCAATGCGCGCGAACGCGATGTCATGCTTGCCGCACTCTCGCACGACCTGCGCACGCCGCTGGCACGCCTTCGACTCGGCCTGGCCTTGTCGGGCGATGCTGTCGATACGTCGCTGCGCGAAGGGATGGAAGCGGACATCGATGCGATCGACGCGATGAGCGCGCAATTCATCGGCTTTATCCGCGATGGCAGCGACGAACCCGCATCGCCGGTGGACGTAGCGTTGTTATTGCGCGAGTTGTTGTCGCTCAATCGCGGCAATGGCGGCCCACCCTGGGAAATCGAGTCGCCGGATCACGCCGTCGTGCAGGGGCATCCGCTCGCGCTACGGCGTGCGCTGGACAACCTGATCCGCAATGCGCTGCGCCATGGCGACGCGCCGTTTCGTGCCGTGCTTGCGGTTGGGCCGGCGGAGATTCGCGTGAGCATCGCCGATGGCGGGCTGGGCGCTCCCCCGGACATAGTTGATCGATTGGGCGAACCGTTCGTGCGCGGCAACCAGGCACGTAGTGACGCCATGGGGAGCGGCCTGGGACTGGCCAGCGTCAAGCGCATTGCTACGCAACATGGCGGGAGCCTAAGCGTACGCAACCTGCCCCAGCGCGGCTTCGAAGCCACCCTGCAACTGCCTCGCTAAAAATCCCAAACCCCCTCCTACTCGTCATCCCGGCGCAGGCCGGGATCCAGTGACTTTGCAGTCGGCTATCGCGAGAGCCAACGAGCAGATGCTCTATCGCGAAAGCCGGAAACCGAAGTCACTGGGTCCCGGCCTGCGCCGGGATGACGATTGGAGGAACCGAGGTTTTTTTGAGGTTCCCTTCAGTCCACAGCCGAAACATTTACTTACAACCGCCAACGAACCCGACAAACCTTACGCAACGCGGCCATCTATCGTGTGCCACACCCACTCTGGAGACGCCGTCATGCGCCGCACCGTTTTATTCCTCAGCCTGCTTGCCCTGGCCCCACTCACCGCCACCGCGCAAGTATCGCAAGACAACAAAAGCCGCATGGTCAACGAAATCAAGCAGCACTTCGACAAGGCCGACACCAACGGCGACGGCGCGCTGGATCGTGAGGAAGCCAAGGCCATGCCGCGCGTTGCCCAGCACTTCGACGATATCGACACCGATCACGACGGCAAGGTGACGCTGCAGGAGATCGGCCGTTATCTCGCCGCCAAGCGCGGCAACAAGTAAGCGGTATCGCCATGGAGCTGCCTCGTCATCTAATGCCACTCCTGCCCGCCTTCATCCTGCTGGCGGCGATCGAAGGCTGGTACCTGCACCGCCATCGCCCAGGCGGTTATGACTGGCGCGCCTATTTCGCGTCGCTGGGCGATGCGATCGGGCGACTGGTTTTCACGCGTCTGCTGGGACTCGGCGTGGCCGGCATCTTTTTCAGCATCGCGTATCGCTACCGGATCACCACCATCCCGATGCACGCCTGGTGGGCATGGCCGCTACTGTTTGTATTGCAGGATTTCTTCTACTACTGGATGCACCGTGCCGATCACCGCATTCACTGGTTCTGGGCGACACACTGCGTGCATCACTCCAGCAACAGCTACAACCTGGCGGCCGCGTATCGCCTGGGATGGACAGCGCGGATAAGCGGCAATGTGATTTTCTTTACGCCGCTGGCGCTGTTGGGCTTCCCCGTCCCAGCCATTCTGGCCGCGACCGCGATCAACCTGCTCTACCAGTTCTGGCTGCACACGGAATTGCTGCCGCGTTTAGGGCCGATCGAGTGGGTGTTCAACACCCCGGCGCACCATCGCGTGCACCACGCCAGCAACGCGGCGTATCTGGACAGGAACTACGGCGGCATCCTGATCATCTACGACCGACTGTTCGGCACGTTCGCTGCCGAACACGCCGACGATCCCTGCCGCTACGGCCTGGTCCATCCGATCAGCAGCAACAATCCGTTTCGCATTGCGCTCCACGGTTGGATCGGCATGTGGCGCGTGCTGCGCCGTACGCGTGGCTGGCGCGGTCGCTGGCTTGCCGTGTTCGGACCGCCCATGTGATGCATAATCGGGCCAGGGATGGGCCAGGGAGAGCTTCACGCAATTCATGGAGAAGGTATGGAACCGGAGCGTTCTGTCGATGCAGGTGACTTCACTTGTCTGCTGCAGCATTGGCGCCAGGGAGATGCGCGAGCGCAGGAGCAGCTTTTCAATCTGATCTACCACGAGCTCAAGGGCATCGCCCTGCGGCGGCTGTCGAAACCCAGCGCACTGGCTCTCGATTCCACCGAGCTCGTCAACGAAAGTCTCCTGCGCCTGCTTGAACATGTGCCCGATGCGACCAGCCGCGAGCACTTCTTCAAGATCGCCGCCACGGCTATTCGCTGCACCCTGATCGATCTCAGTCGGCGCCAGTACGCCGAAAAGCGAGGATCGGGCGCTATCGCTGTAACGCTTTCGCTCGCTGACCATGTTTCGACCTCCAGCACACCATGGCTGGACGTGGAGATGGCATTCGTCGAGCTTGAGCAACAAGACCCACGCAAATGCAGGATCGCGGAACTGGCCTTGCTAGTTGGTCTGAACCAGCAAGAGATCGCCGATACGCTTGCGATATCCCTGTCCACCGTCGAGCGCGAGTTGCGGTTCGCCAAGGCGTGGCTCCGGGAGTGGCTGTCGCGATGACGCCGGAACGGTTTCGGAGCATGGAGCAACTGTTCAATGCCGCCATCACGCAACCGCCGAACCGGTGGTCGCATTTCCTGGAAACGAACGAAACCGACGCCGCGGTCAGGGCGGCTGTCCTGCGCATGCTCGAACACGCGCACAACGACGATCCCCATCCCGTCCAGGCGCAACTACAGCGCATCGGGTCGTCGCTGGCGGCGATGCCCGATCGCATGGGCCCATACCGCCTGTTGCGGCAGATCGGCGAGGGCGGCATGGGCAGCGTTTTCCTCGCCGAGCGTGACGTCGATGGGGCCGCCCAGCGGGTTGCACTGAAACTGCTGCATGGCTTGCCCACGGCGGCAGGCAAACGACGCATGGCGCGCGAGCGTGAACTGCTTGCCGGCATGAACCATCCGCACATCGCCGGCCTGATCGATAGCGGCGAGACGGCGAGCGGCCAACCCTTCCTGGTGATGGACTATGTCGAGGGCCACGCGCTCGCGGACTTCCTGACGTCCAGGCAGCTGACGCTGCGCGATCGCGTCCGGCTTTGCGCGCAGTGCTGCGATGCGATCCAGCATGCGCATCAGCATCTGGTGCTTCATCGAGACGTCAAACCGTCCAATATCGTTGTGAGCAACGACGGCACGCCGGTTCTGTTGGATTTCGGCATTGGAACGCTGCTGGAGGCGAGCCAGTCCGGCGTTCATACGACAACGCAGGCCTTCACGCCTGGTTACGCCGCGCCGGAACAGATACGTGGCCACGCGGCGACCACGGCGACCGATATTTTCGGCCTGGGCGCCTTGTTGTTCGATGTCCTGACCGGCCTGCGTTTGCCGGATCTACGCAGGGGCGACATGCCAGTACCTCTGCCAAGCGGCCAGCCAATCGCTCCATCGCGCAAGCGCGAGCTGCGCGGCGACCTGGACCGCATTGTCATGAAAGCCACCGCGCTCGCGCCGGAGGATCGCTATCGAACGGCAGCCGCCTTGTCGGATGATCTGCATCGCTATCTGCAAGGCGAGCCCGTGCTGGCGGCGCCCGACTCCCTGTTTTATCGCCTGCGCAAGCTCGTCAACAGGCATCGCTGGGCTGCCACTGCGAGCGTGGCCGTCGTATGCGTGATCGTCGCTTTCGTCGTTCGCCTGGACATTGAACGCCAGCGGGCCTTGCAGGCCGAAGCGGCGGCTGTGCGAGAAGCCGGCAATGCCAACGCTTCACGCGAGTTTCTGGTCTCGGTGCTGGCTGCCTCCGATCCGGAGGCTGGCCGCGGCCGGCCCATGACGGTATCGGCATTGCTCACCTCGGCGACATCCCAGCTGCGCAACGAGCGCATGCGGGACGGCGGCACACGCGCGCTCGTCTGGCTGGCTGTCGCCGAGATCTACAAGAACATCAACGATCCGGTACCGGGTTTGCAAGCCATCGACACCGCCGCCGATCTGTTCAAGCGGACGAACCAGATAAACCCGGATCTGCAGGCGCGAATGCTCGAAACACGCGGCGTGCTGCTAGGACAACTGGAGCGTATCGCCGACGCCAAGCGCACATTGCAGGATCTGATTGCGCTGCGCTCAAGCCCGAATGCCGACGTGCTCGCGCTTGCACGCGCCCACCAAGCGTACGCAACCGTCGCTGCGATGGGAGGCGACCGCGAACAAGCCGAGCGGTCGCTGGATCACGCATTGACCTTGCTCAAAGCCGGCGGCGAAACGGCGGACCGGCTCCGCCTGGATCTGCTGCTCGACCGGATGAATCTGCACGCCGGCCGACCCGGCGATTCCCAAGCGGCGCCCCACCTCACACAGGCGCTGGAGCTGGCAACCGCGACACTGGGGGCGGACGATCCCAAGTGGCGCACGGTGCATCAGACAGCCAGCACAGTCTATCGAGGCTTGGGACAGTATCCCCAGGCGCTGCCGCATGCCGAGTCGGCGTTGGCCATTGCTCAACGCGTTTATGGAAACAGCAGCCAGTACACCATGGACCAGGAGAGCGAGCTGGCGATGGTACTGGGCCAGCTAGGCCGATATCGCGAAGCGGTCACGCACATGGAACGCGCAAGGTCGCTTCATCAGGCTCTGGGTTTGGATGACCTTGTCCTGGCGCAACAGGACATCCTGCTGGCATGGCTTTATGAAGGCCGTGGAGACAGCCGGCGCGCGATCGTGCTGCTCGACTCGACCCTGGCAAGGTTGCCCCAGGGTGATCCCACCTACATCACCTGGCGCTGGGTTGCGTACAAGCAGCGCGCTTCGGCGCACGGAGATTTGCGCCAGTTCGAACAGGCGTGGGCGGATGTCGACGAAGCGCTTCGATGGGTGCGCGAGGACAGAGGCGGCGACTCTCTCGAGTATTCGCAGATCCAGGCGCGCTATGCGCAACTGCTGCTCGATGCCGGACGATGGCGCCAGGCCGAGGTGGCGCTGGCGACGGCCAAACGACTAAGCGAGGCGCGCAACGCCGGCCCCTATACCGCTATCTGGATCAGGCTGGCCGAACTCGATGCCCAACTGGCGCAAGCCAAAGGCCAGATTCCCTTGGCCAGACAGCGTATGGGCGAAGCGTTGGCGTTGGCGGAAAAGGAACGCAACAGCGACCCGATCAAGATAGCCAAGGTCAAGTTGCTCGCCGCCGATCTGGCGTTTCGCGAGCACGATGCCGATCGTGCGAGAGGCCTGTTGCGAGAAGCGATGCCCGTGCTGGAACGGGAAATGTCATCGCAGGCGCCGCAGCTTGCCAAGGCGCGATGGCTGGCGAAGAAAACATTCCTGTAGCGGCCGCGCATGCCGCGCTGAAAAGGAGCCCCATCACGGGACTCCTTTCCGTTCATACGGGCTGGGGTTTCAATCGAAAACGGCGACCACCGATTGAACAGCCGCATTGACGTATCCACACACCTTGCCGCAGATGCTCGCGCCACTCGCGTAGCCGCTCATATCCGCGCCGGCGATCTGACCAATCAGCGCCCAGGGAATGCCACGCTGGGTTGACGCTTCACCTACCGGGCGATCCTTGGTCCATAGCTCGATCGAATGCCGACCCGTGCTGATCACGCCGAGCACCGCCAGATCGCCATCGGTGCGCCCCAATTCCTTGATGGCCTGGTCTTCGAGCGCCTTCAGGCCGCGGTCGGCTTCTTCGGGGCTTGTCGAGCCAACGAGCACCTTGTCGATGTACTCGAAGTAGGCAAATTGCTGCGCGTTGTAATTCTCACGATAGCGCTTCATGTTCTCCACGAACGACAGCTTGGGATCCGGCCGGGTGTTGTTGGCCATGTCGGTGTACTTCCGGATGAATGCTTCCGGATCTCCCTCGGTCGGGACGCCGCAACGATAGACCACCACTTCGATGGGCGTGGTCTTGCCGGTCTGGTCGTAATTGGCCGCCATGCAGCCCGCATAGGCGTTATGGGCAACGCCAACGCCGTCCATCGGGTTGTCGCTATACTTTTCGCTCGAAACGAGGCTCTGACTGAAGGCCGGCAAAGTAACCAGGGAAAGACCGAGGGAAAGCAGCAGGGATCGATGGTTCATCACATGTCCTTGTAGATTGAGAGGTCGATGACACTGATCGGCTCGATCGTTCGGCGGCGTCCAGACAAAAAGCGTGCGCTTGAGATGATCGCGATCACTAGATAGATCGCAACAGGAAGGCAAAACCCGTCATCGGCCCGATCGCGTCGTTTCCCTCGCTCCCAGGATCGTCCTGCCGTTTACGGCACGTCGATCCCCAAGGACGCCATCGCCGCGGTAAACCCAGCACGGTCGCGATACCAATGGGCGATCAATCCCGCCTTCTCCGCGCCGATAACATTCTCTTCGAGGTCATCGACAAACAAGGTCGTCGCCGGCTCCTGGCCCCAATACGCCAGGCAGCGTTCGTAGACATCGGTAAACGGCTTGCGCGTATCGAACTGCGCACTGGTCCAGGCCGTGTGTTCGAACAGCGGAAACATGTCGGGCACAACGCGACGCACCGACTCGCCAAACATCAAGGTGTTGTTAGTCAACATCGCCACGGCCACACCCTCGCGCACCAGACGCGCCGCCAGCTCCAACATCCACGGCCGCAGCTTTGTGACCTCGCGCCGCGCGGCAATCCACGCCTCGCGCGTCACCTCGGCACCGGCCAGCCGGCTGATCGCCGCCAGATAGGTATCGGGGTCGTAACCGATGCCCGAGTCCGCCGCCAGCTCGACGCCTGAGCCATACACCGCGTACTGCATGGTTTCGGCCGACACACCGGCCGACGCGGCCATCCGCGCGATACGCCCATCGCGGTCATAGTCGGCAAGCACGCCGTCAAGGTCGAACAGTACGGCTCGAATCTTCAATGCATGACTCCTTCGATCAGGTCCCGCGCGGCTTGGCACGATGGGTCGGCGCGGCGGTCCACGGATCGTCCGGCCAAGGGTGGCGAGGATAGCGACCTTTGAGTTCTTTTTTTACTTCCGGGTAGGTGCGTTCCCAGAAACCCTTCAGATCTTGCGTCACTTGAATGGGGCGCCGCGCGGGCGAGAGCAAGTGCAGCGTGACCGGAATCCGGCCACCGGCAATGCGCGGCGTATCGGCAAGCCCGAATAGCTCCTGCAACTTGACCGCCAGCACAGGCGGCTCATCAGGCGTGTACTCGAGACGATGCGTGATACCACTGGGCACGGTAAGGCTATCGGGCGCGTGGCTATCGAGCTGGCGACGCTGTTCATAGTCGAACAGCGAAGTCAGCGCCTGTGAGAGTTCCTCCGCACTCAAGGCATCGAGACGGCGCTTGCCATTGAGATAGGGCGAGAGCCAATCCTCCAGCGAGGCAAGCAACGCTTCGTCGGACACATCCGGCAACCCCAGCTCGGGCATCCAGCCGCGCAGGGATTGCATGCGTGCGCGCAGGCGAAGCGCGTTGTCGCTCCACGGCAATACGCCAATACCCCGGCTGCGTATCGCCGCCAACAACGCAGGCAGCGCGTCTTCCGGCTTGACCGGGACACTGCGGCGCTCCAGGGTAATCGCGGCGTAGCGATACTCCTCGAACGCCTCCACCGCCTGACGCTCATCGTTCCAGCGCAGTACGCGCTCGCGCACGAATTGCGCCGGGTAATCGCGTTCCAGCGCCCGTGGATCGAGCGGCGCGGCGGCACGAATCAGGCTGTCGCGGGTGTCGTACTGAATATCCAGCACCACCAACCAGGGCTCGCCGTGCAACGCCGTATTTTCGTGCAGCCGCGCACCGCGGCCATTGGCCAGCGTATAGCGCAGCGGATTGCTGTCGTCGCGGCGAGCAACGCGGTCCGGAAACGCATGCAGCAACAAATCGCCAACCGCATGGCTATCCGGCACCCCACTGGCAGCGGTGCGGATATTCAGGCGACGACGCCAACCCTTGGATGATTGCTCGATCGCGGCCAGCGCACCGCTATCCGCACCGCCACGCGCGCCGGCCGTGCTGCGATCGCGCCACGCATGCAAGGCATGCACGCGCGCGCGGAAATCGTCGCTTCGCGCCTGCTCGCCTCGCAGCGGTGAGCGCGCTTCCATCAGCGCAAGCAGGTCAGCAATCAAGGCATGCAGTTCGGGTGGCGCACGCATGGCGGCCGCGCCGAGGCGTGGCATGGCGCCGAGTTCGAGCATGCGCCGGCCCAACGATGTGATGCGCGCACCGGCATCCAGCGCGCCCAGCTGAGTCAACAAGGCACGCGCTTGCGCCAACGCACCTGCCGGCGGAGGATCCAGCCACGGCAGACTCTCGCTACCCCACGCAGCCAGCTCCAGGGCCAGCCCCGACAACTCGGTCTGCATGATTTCGGCTGTACGCGAAGCATCGAGGCGCTTGCTCTGCGGCCACAGTCGATACGCAATGCCCGGCGCAACACGACCGGCGCGGCCGGCACGCTGATCGGCGGAAGCCTGCGAAATCGCCACCGTCTCCAGCCGCGCAAAACCGGAGTTCGGGTCGAAACGCGGCTCGCGTGCCTGTCCTGCATCGACGACGGCGCGAATACCGGGCAAGGTCACACTCGACTCGGCGACGTTCGTTGCCAGCACAATGCGCCGTGTTCCTGGCTCCGCAGGGGAAAGCGCAGCCTGCTGCTCGGCCATTGACAGTTCGCCGTGCAGCTGCACGACTTCGACGTCTGTCGCATCATCGCGATCCAGACTCTGCAGCAAGATGGATTGCGCTCGTCCAATCTCTCGACGCCCGGGCAGAAACGCGAGTACGTCGCCATCGGTTTCCGCCAAGGCCTGACGCGATACCCGGGCGAGATGTTGTTCCAGGGTTTCCTGTGCACGCGCTGGTGGATATTCGATCTGCACCGGAAAGCTCCGGCCCGGACTGCTGATACGTGGCGCATCCAGCCACTGCGCAATACGCTCGCCGTCGAGGGTGGCGGACATCACCACGATCCGGAGATCCGGTCGCAGTGTGGCCTGTACATCCAGCGCCAATGCAACGCCGAGGTCACCCGCCAGATGCCGTTCGTGGAATTCGTCGAACAGGATCGCACCGATCCCGGTCAGTTCGGGGTCGTCCTGGATCAAGCGCGTGAGGATACCTTCTGTCACCACCTCGATCCGCGTCGCTGCGCTGATGCGGGATTCGAAGCGGATTCGATAACCTACCGTCTGGCCGACATCCTCGCCTAGCTGGCTCGCCATGAATTGGGCGGCGGCGCGCGCGGCAATGCGACGAGGCTCTAGCATCAAGATGCGCTGACCGCTTAACCAATCAGCCCCAATCAACGCAGGTGGCACCTGAGTGGTCTTACCTGCTCCCGGAGGCGCCTCGAGAATCAGGCGCATACTGATACTTAGAGATTCCTGGATCTCCGGCAGCATCATGGAAATTGGGAAGGAAAGGGTTCGCGTTACCATTCTTTAGATGATAACGCGAACCTAGAGCTTGAATGACAATCCCGATAGCGCATAGCAACCTACGCTGCACTACCAATGTCAGGGCTTCGAGAAGCCCGGTTACAAGCACTTGTGATAATCAACTAGTTTAAAATTAAAAATATCGCTGAATCACAGGAACTAGGTACCGGCCATCCACACAACCGGAAAATTGAACGTGACTGACTACAAACCAGCCGTCAGGGAAGACGGATTCATCAGAGCACACGACCATCTGCGCGCCTATTGGCCTATCAAAATAACTACTGAATACATATGCCCAGTTGTTACCCGAAACGGGGATGCAGCCCGTATTGTAGGTGCCACCCGTCCATAGATAACCACGCGGCTCCGCTCGATTACAGCTGCTCAGGCTAGCCAAGATTTCGACAGTTCCACCGGCTGAACCTATCTCGGCTTTTTCAGCAAATGTCGCGTTAGAAAAAATGCAGCCCAATACAGCAAACGAAAACATTATGCGCTTCATAGCTCCCTACTCTTGATGCCGGCCAAATGGCCGGCATCAAGAGTAGGAATATCTACAATGCATAAAAGTCAGAGCTAGTAAGTTCATCGAACAGCATGCGTCCCTCCGCATTGTCCGACACTTCCTACTTCAGCGGCATTGTCGTTGCCGGCGCCGAGCCAGGCTTGTTGTCCGTGGCGCGCAGGGGAGCCAGAGACTCAAATCTCTGCTGATACTCATCGGTGATCTGCTTCGCTTCTTCGCTGTTTGTTATGACTCGCGGAGTAATCAAGACAATCAGCTCTGTACGATTCTTGCTGCGGTTAGTGCTCCCGAACAATCGTCCAAGAATAGGAATCTGATTTAGCCCCGGAATTCCTGTATCGGTAGTCTGATCTACCTGTTGAATCAGTCCGCCCAGGAGTACCGTTTGCCCACTTTGTACAGCTACCTGGGTGCTTAGCGCACGCTGGCTGATAGTCGGATTAGCGCCGGCCGCGGCGGTAGCTGCCTGACTCACCTGCTGCATGACATTCATATAAACCAAACCACCTGGATTGACTCGAGGCTGAACGCCCAAGATAACGCCAGTAGGTATGTATTGAGCTGTACTTACGGTACCGGTCGCGAGACCAGTATTAACGGTGGTAGAGCTGATGGGCACCTGATCACCCACTTGGATCTGAGCAACTTGATTGTTCAGTACAACCATCGACGGCGCAGAAAGCGTTTTGGTTTTTCCGCTCGTTTCCAGAGCATGCAGGGCTACCTGCAAATTGTGGTTCACGAACGAATAATAGAATGCATCTCCGCTTATGGCCCCGCCGCTATTAGTAACAGGCGAATAATTGGGCCCACCAGCACCTAGCGCACCTTGCTGCTGATTGCCCGGCTGACCAGGAATAATGGCACCGGTCGTAGGATTAACGCTGTTGTTGATCAAGCCCTCAAGATACCACTGCACACCAAACTGGAAATCACCCGTCAGTGTCACCTCCAGAATACGCGTCTCGATCTGCACCTGAAGCGGCGTGGTGTCCAGGCGCTTGATCGCTGAATTGATCTCATCCCACTTCGACGGCGGTGCGCGTACAAGCAACTGATTGTTCGCATCGACCGAACTGATACGGATGCTTCCGTCGTCGTTACTGTACTGCTGCGACTGCTGTCCGTTGTTGTTGCCAAATACGCTATTGGACGTACCGTTGCTGTTAATACCGCCTGGCGTGAATCCACCAAAACCATTGGACGACTGGTTGGATCCAATGCCGCCGCTGCCGAGACCGCTCGTGCCACCGATACCGCCAGATGTCCCTGAGCCGATACCGCCGGAGTTCAGCCCGCCGTTGCTTCCTAAGCCACCACCGATCCCGCCGTTGGTGCTGCTGCCGAAGCTGCCGGCAAGACTACCCAGGCCATTGGCCGAACCATTCGCGTTATCACTGCCGCCCAGAGTGCCCGACGTCAGACCTGGGCCCACCTTAGCTCCGCCATTGCCGCCGTTGCCGTTGCCTGATGCATATATCTGCGCCAGGTACTGCGCTAGGTCGGATGCTTTGAGATTACGCACGTCGTACACAAACAGCTGCGGTTCGTTGCCACCGCCGCGATCGATCTTTTCAATCCAGCCACCGACTTCGGAGAGATAACTAGGCTGCGTCGTGATAACTACCAGCGAGTTGGTGCGTTCGATCGGTATAAAGCGCAGCATACCGGCCAGCGGTGTGTCGCCCTTGGAACCGAACAGGCTGTCCAGTTTAGGCATCAGCTCGGTGACATTTGCGCGTTGCAGGCTGTACACGCCGATCGACATACCGCGCAACCAATCGACGTCAAAGGTCTTGACGGTGCGCTCGTAATTGGCAAGGTCCCCGGGTGTACCCGACAGCACGATGACATTACGCGCCGGATCAGCCAACAGAATCGATTCGGGGCGCGCAAACGGCTTGATCAGCTTCTGCATCTCGTTGGCCGAGATGTAGTGCAGCGGATACAGGCGTGCCTGCAAACCGGCTTGTGGCGATGCGGCACCTAGGCTCGGCGCAACATTGCCACCTACGGCATCTTTGGAAGGCATCACGACATAGCCACTGCCTTGCTTGACCAGTGCGTTACCAGTCCAGGAGAGCAGCGTTTCCAGAATCGGAATCGCCTGGGTGCTGTCGACGGGCTGGGACGTGGAGAAGGAGATGTTGCCCTGCACGCCCGGCACGATGGTGTAGTTCTGCTTGAGCAAATCGCCAAGAATGACTTTCACCACCGCTGGCACCGGCTGGTTCTCGAAATTGAAGGTGACGGCGTTATCGCCGCTGGCAGCCTTGATCGGTGTAGCCAGGCCCTGCGGACGAATGAACTGCCCGGTGCCCTCGGACACCTGCGGCCTTACGGCAGCCGCAGCATCGGGCGCCGTGATTTCCTTGTTGAGCGCTACGGGCTCAGGCGCCGGCTTCTCGGTACCTGCCATAGCTTCGCGCTGCAGCACGCCGTCGTCTTTAGGATTCGGCAACGTCGAGCAGCCAGTTATCCACACCGCCATGGCGACGGTGCCGATACGAAAGAGTTGAAGGATGGGGCGGGACATGAATCAACGTACTCCTTCAGGGGTGGCCGCTTGCTGTGCGCGACGCTTTAGGATGTTCTCTCGCAGCTGGCGAATGCGCTCGGCCTGCTCCGCGTTTTGTCCTGACGGCTGATTGCCGGGCGCGGGAACGGGCTGGACGCCGGGCGGCACGTGCCGGACCTGCATCTGCGGTGGATTGCCGTTATCGGATGGCGGATTGGGCACGGCGCCCAGGGGCGTCGGCGTACCGGCGGCTCCGGCTTTTGCCAATGGTGTTACCGGCGCACCGGCCGGCAGCTTCAACTCGGTGCGGCTGCCTGAAACCTCGAATACCGCCGAACGCGGGCTCAACTCGGCGAGTTTGATCGCGCCGTCGGGCGAGGTGCCGCCTTCGCGAATGCGCAGTTCCTTGTCGCCGTCCTTGCTGTGCAACAACGCCACGCGCAGGCTCGACGTCATGATGATGCCGGTCAGTTCCATATCGCCGAGATTGCTCGATTCACCGGCGACACGCGCCACCGGTTTGCGATCCGGATTGAACAGCGGCTTTTGCCAAACCACGCCGTAGCGCTCGAGCGGCTGGAATGTGGGCATGCCGCTATCATTGTGCATGTCGGGCAGGGGCGGCGTAGGCAAGGGCGGATTCCAGTGCACGCCGCGTCCGACACCACCGAGCAAGACCACGAACACCACCGCCAATACGGCAGCGATGCCGCCAAGTACGGGTGTCAGACGACGTTGAGCAGCAGCGTTCATGAAGATGCCCCTCCGTCGTCGTTGCTCCCGCTCTGACGCGCCTTGCGGATATAGCCCGAGAGCGTGAACTGCACCTCGATCGGCGCGCCGGCATTCTTTTGTGCGGCGACCGGGTTGCGGTAGAGCGAGATGTCGTCGATGAAAAGATAGGGCGTGCTCTGCTCCAGCGCATGCATGACCGAACCGACCGATTCGATGTCACAGCGCAGGCTGATGCTGACAGCGACCTTTTTGTACGGGTCGTTCGCGTCGGCTCGCGGATTGGCGACGGGCATTTTCTGGATCACGTCGCAGTTGCCGCCCGGCTGATGCGAAGCGACCACGTCGACCACGCGCTGCATCAAGCCGGCAGCAGCAGCGTTCGCGTCGTCTTCGGGCAGGAAGGCGTTGCTGCTTGCCTGCCCTGCGCCGAGCGCATCGATGCGTTTCTGCAACTGCGGCTTTTCCGACAGGGCAGCAGCAAAACGACTTTGCGTATCACGCAGGTCGTCCATTTGTGACCCGATCTGTTGCAGCGGCGCGACAAACCACCAGTGCAGCAGCGCAAAGTAGGCAACCACCAGCACCACCAACAGCAGCAACACGGCGGCGATGCGGCTCTCGCGCGGCTTGAGTTTCTCAAGCTTCATCGCGCACTCCCGGTGTGCGCAGGCGTGGCCTTCGCTTTGGTATCGGGTTTACGCAGCTGCGCGACCATATAGAAACGTTCTTTGCCGGTGGTGGGATCCGCCTGAATCGTGCCCTGGAAATTGGCATCGGTGATGACAGGCGAGCCCTTGACCGCGTCGATCAGCTTGGCCGCCTGCTTGGATTGGCCCTGAAAACCCACCTGCCCGGCGTTGTCGATGCTCAGGCGTTCGAGCCAGGCATCGTCCGGCAGGCGCTGACTGAGATCGTCCAGCAAGCTCAACGCCGATGGCGTGTGCAGCTTGCGATCTGCCAGGAAACCGGCTGCACCGGCGTTGTCCTGCAATTGCTGGCGCAGGGCCGCAACCTTCTGTGCCTCGGCGCGCATGCTGTCGACCTGCGACTGCATCGCCGACAGGGCTGCTTGCCGGTTGTGCAGCCATTCCCCGAGGGACATCACGACCAACAGAACGCATGCCGCCGCCAGGGCCAGATTCAAGCGTTGGCGCGGATGACTGCGACGCGGCGCCTGCTCGGGCGGCAACAGGTTGACGCCGAGGCGGTCGTAGCCGGAGGCCATGTCGACTGCGTCGATACCGATGCCGACAGCACGCAGACGTTCCAGCAGCGGGTCGAGCGTCTGACGCGGCACGGCCACCAGTTCGGCGGCGAACCGCCCGGCAGGTGCAGGCCCTTGTGTATCGCGTACGTCGTAACGAACCTGCTCGGCACGGAACGGGGTCTGCCGGTCCATTTCGAACGCGCCGATCTGCTGCAGGCTTTCGCGCGCCGCGATCGGCAATAACAGACTTCGGCGCAGCATGGTGGTCGACGGCAGACACAGCGCGATATGCAGGTCTTCGGGATCGACGCCGCGCAATGCATCGTTCAATGCCACCAGCTGCGCAGCCGGATCGAGGCTGTCGCTCCATGTCGCCAAGGGCATGCTGTCGCCTGCACGACGTACCTGCCAATCGTCGCCTTGTTTTTCGAGCAGATGCCAGGCCGACCCACCGCCAAACGCGTAGCGCCAGCGAACCGGCAGCAGGGCCGCCAGCTCCCCACCCCACCATTGGAAAAAATGCGGCATCGGCGACGTGCGCCAGGCACGACGCACGTTATCCAGCAGCGGTTGCAACGATTGCGTTGCGGAACTCATTCCCCGTCTCCTTCCTGCCAACGCAATACCGCGAAAGGTTGCGCGCCGAATCGAACTCCTTGTAACCGAACCGTGGCGTTCAGCACCGCATGAGTGCCGTCGGCCAGGGTCGCTTCCGACCGGATACTATGCGTTACTCCCTGGATGCCGGCTAGACCCTGCACATTGCTGCCCGGCTGCGCACCGGCCTGGCGCGCGGCAATCAGGCTGGCGATCTGCTGTGGGTCCATGTTCGGAATGGCCGCCAACGCCAGCGCAGGCGCGGTATTGGGGTCGGGACTGTCGCGGCCGGACCAGATCGTGATGACCGAGCCGATCTTGGAGTAGATCGCCGGCGTCATGCCTAACACCATCTGTAATTCCTCAACGCTGGCAAAGGGACCACTGCGCGGACCGTAGTCGCGCCCGGCGGCTTTGTAGGCTTGTGCACGCCGGCTGACATCGTCGGAGCTGATACCAAAGCTGCGCCAATCGACGATGCTCTGGGCGATATCCCGGGCCTGTCCGCTATCGACGCCGGCAGCGGTGAGCAAAGCCATCAATACTTCCGGCCGCGCGGCATTGAGGTCGACCTTGCCGCCCTCGTCCACCACGTTGACCTTGACCGTCGCGTCTTCGTACTTGAAGGGATAGGTGCGGCCATCGGCAACCCAGTGCGTCTGCGGCTGCGTGTCCTGCAGCCCGTAAATCGCGCGCATGACGCCAGCTTCGGCGGCGTAGTGCGCCTGCGCCTGGGCAAACTGATAACGCGCCTGCATGCCTTCGGTGCGCGCCAGCATGGCATAGCCACCGAGCATGATCGCCAGCAAGGTCAACGCCCACATGACGAGGAGCAAGGCGACGCCGCGCTGCGCGCTGCGCGATGACAAAGGCAACGACTTCATCGCAGCACCTGCCCGCGACTCAGGCCGCGCAGCAAGTTGATCTGATTGCCGGTGGCGCTCGGATCGACGCGCAAGGGGACTTCCAGGTTCGGCCAGCCGTAGTTGCCGTCGACCTGCAGGTTGACCTGCACCAGGATGGGCATGGCACGGCCGTCGCTCCAGTCCGTACCCCAGGTGCCGGCCTGATCGTCGGTATCGGGGCTGCGATAGCTGAAACTGCCTTCGCGCACGTTGTCCATCAGCACTTCAGGATCGCCCAACGGCTTGGGATCGCTACCATCGGGCGGAAGGATCGCGAAGCTCACTTCCAGGCGCGAACCGCCACCCTTGTCGTTGGGCACCAGCTTGATCTGTTGCAGTTGCGGCCCGAGCTTGCCCAGGTAACCCGGCAACGGTGCGACGAAGCGCATCTGATGCTCATCGCCCAGGAAATAGATGTTTTCGCCCTTGTCGGTCTTGGCAAATGCCATCGCCATCGTTTGCGCCAGTTCGCGACGCAGGTACATCTGTGCGGAACGGATCTGATCCAGCCGCTCGATCGCCGCCTGCCCGGAGCGCACGCTTTGCGACGCGGCACGTATACCGCCGTAAACGGCAAGCAGCAGCAACGACAGCAGGACGAGCGAGCCCAGCACCTCGATCAGGGTGAAACCATGCTCGCGGCGCGATGAATGCATCATCGCAGCTGACCCTGCGCCTGCGGCACCGCACTGACCAGCCGCAATGTGCTGAAGTGCGCGGTACGCTCGCGCCGCCCGCCCCACATCACGTCCAAGTCGAGCTTGAAAATCTGCATCGGCGTGTTGTTGCCCGCATCGCCGGGCTGGTAGGGCGCAACCGCCAGACGCCAATGGTATTGATCGTCGAACTTGCCTTCACTGGTTCCAGGCTGGAGCTTTTGCTCCATGCCGGCGCTGTCGAGCAGGCTGCGCGCCCATAAGGCCGCTTGCGCGTGATCGGCCGCATTATTGGTCAGGCCGATCGAACCACCCGCCACCTGCATCAATGCGGCAAAGGCGATCGCCAGTATCAGCAACGCGGCGATGATTTCGATCAGACTGAAACCACGTTGTCTCCCCAGTGCGCGTTTCATTGCACCACCACACTCACCGCGCCGGTCAACCACGACACGTTGACCAGCCATTGGCGCTGTTGCAGCTTCAGCGTGACATGACCGCCGGTGGAGCTGCCGTCGGGAAAGAAACGGATGCGCCCGGTGTTGCTGCCGATCTGGTCTTCGGCGGCGCTGGTAATGCCCAGCGTCATGCCTTGCGGAAGGCGAACCACTTTCCCGCCGACCGGGGTGTAGGTGTTGTCACGCGTGTTGACGGCAAACGTCTGCTCCTTGCCTTGCACGATCGCCTGCGCACGCGTTGCACGCAGTGCCGAGGCCATTTCGCCGCTGGCTGCGTTGACGCGTGCACTGGTCAGGCCTTGCGATACCGATACCGATACGGCGGCCGAGGCAATGGCGATCAGCAGGATCACCACGAGCATTTCGAGCAGGGTGAAGCCTTTGGGGAGCGAGGAGTGAGAGAAAGCAGGAGCCCGCACGTTGTTCGGGTTTACTCGTTTCTCATTCTTGTTCACTCCCGACCGGAACGAGAGACGCGAGCATGCGGGCGGGATGATCGCCCACCTGCGCATGTTGCTCGCTGTCGCTCGTCCCTGCTTTGTCATTGCCAGTTACCGACGTCCGCGTTGTAGCCGTCGCCGCCGGGTTGGCCGTCCTGACCGTAGAAGATCAGGTCGAAACTGCCGTGGTCGCCGGGATACTTGTAGCCAAAGTCATGGCCCCACGGGTCATGCATTTCCGATTCCTTGACGTACGGGCCCTGCCAGTTGCGCGCGTTGGCCGGCTTGGCCATCAGGTCGCCCAACTGCTGCGGCGGCGAGCCATTGTCGAGTGCGTAGTTTTCGATCTTCTGGCTGAGCGTGGTCAGCTGTGCCTTGCCGGCGCCGTACTTGCCCTTGTCGACGTTCTTGCCGACACCGGTGACGACCACGGCACCGATGATGCCGATCAACACGATCACGGCGAGCATTTCCAGCAACGTAAAACCGCCCGAACGGAGCGACCGTGCTGTCCTGGTGGTTCTTTGCATCATCTGCGTCATTTGTGGATTCCTCCGTTCGGTTACTGAATATTGCTGGTAAGACTGAGCAAGGGCAGCATGATCGCTGCCATGATGATCGCCACCAGAATGGTCATGACGATGGTCAACGCCGGCACCAATGCCGCCAACAGACGATCGATCGAGCGCTTGGCTTCCAGATCGAAGGTGTCGGCGACTTTGAGCAGCATGGTGTCGAGCTGACCGGCTTCTTCGCCCACCTGCACCATCTGCAGTGCAAGGCGTGGAAAGCGTTGCGATTGCGCGAGAGCAAGGCTCAGGCCCGAGCCGCCTTTGACTTGTTCGGCGGCCTGGGCGAGTGCTTCGTCCAGCGCGCGGTTGGACGTGACCTGGCGCGAGATGCCCAACGACGAAAGCAGCGGGACGCCGTTTTTCAGCAGTGTGCCCAGCGTGCGTGCGATGCGTGCGGTTTCGACTTTCAGCAGCAGCGGCCCGACCAGGCGCATGGTCAACAGTTTCGCGTGCCAGGCCAACCGCGTGACTGGATCGCGCATGCGCGCGCGCCAGATCAAGCTACCGACCACGATCGCCGCGATGATCAGCCACCACCATGAGTGCATGACTTCGCCGACCGCGAGCACGGCCTTGGTGATAAACGGGATCGGCACGCGCATGTCTTCGAAGATCGGCACGAACTGCGGCACCACGTAGGCCAGCAGCAGCACCAGCGAACCGAGCACGCCGAACATCAGGATGGCCGGATAGATCAGCGCATTGATGATGCTGCCGCGCAGTTGCTGCGACCGTTCGAGGTAATCGGCCAGGCGGCGCAGCGTGTCTTCGAGCGAACCGCCCGCTTCGCCGGCGCGCACCAGGCTGATGTAGAGCTTGGGGAACACGCCGTGTTCTTCTTCCAGCGCCTGCGACAACGGCGTACCGCCACGCACACGATCGCGAATGCGCTCGACCATCTTCTTGGCGCGCTCGCCCTCGGGCAGCTCCAACAGGATGCCCAGTGCACGGTCCAGCGGCTGGCCGGCGCCAAGCAGGGTCGCCAGCTGGTGCGTGAATTGGGCCAGCTGATCGCCGGTAAACGGGCCGCGCTTGAACAGCGCGGCCATACCGCTGCCACCGGCCGCCGCATCGGCCATGCGGGCATCGAGCGGGGTGCTGCCCTGTTCCTGCAGGCGACTGATCACCTCGTCGACGCTGGACGCCTCCATCTGCCCCTGCAGTATTTCGCCGGAGTCGTTGACCGCTCGATATCGAAACTGAGCCATGGGCTAGGAGCGCGCAAGTGAGGGTGAACGAGCGAAAGTGAACGGCAAGCGGCCGCCCATGGCGCAAAGGCGCCATAAGTTGTGACTGCGGGAAGCGGCTTGTAGTTCGCGACTTGCGGGTAAAGTTTTGAGAACTGCTTGGGCCTTCCAGGCCAGACCGGCATCATGCCGGTCAGCTTTCCTGCGTGACACGCAACACCTCCTCGATGGTGGTGATGCCGGCCACTGCCTTGGCAATGCCGTCCTCGTACATCGTGCGCATGCCTTCAACACGTGCCTGGCGCTCGATTTCGCCCGCATCGGCGCGCTGCATCACCAGGCGGCGCAACGGGTCGGTCATCACCAGGAATTCCATGATGGCGCGGCGGCCGCGATAACCGGTGGGGTTGGCCGTGCTGGTGCCCGGCTTCCACAGGCGGATCGGCCGTTCGTCGGTGTATTTGTGCAGCTCGAACTGCTCGATCACTTCCGGCAGGGCCTCGTAGGAAGTTGCGGTTTCCGGATCGAGGCGGCGCACCAGTCGCTGCGCCAGGATGCCGTTGACGGTCGAGCCGAGCAGGTAATCCTCCACACCCATGTCGAGCAGACGGGTAATACCGCCCGCTGCGCTGTTGGTATGCAGGGTGGACAACACCAAGTGACCGGTGAGCGCGGACTGGATCGCGATGCGGCAGGTTTCCAGATCGCGCATTTCGCCGATCATGATCACGTCCGGATCCTGTCGCACGATCGATCGCAACGCACCGGCGAAATCCAGGCCGATCTGCGGCTTCACCTGGATCTGGTTGATGCCTTCGATCTGGTATTCGACCGGGTCTTCGACGGTGATGATCTTTACGTCCGGCGTGTTGATCTGCGACAGCGCCGTATAGAGCGTGGTGGTCTTACCCGAACCGGTCGGACCGGTCACGAGCAGAATGCCGTGCGGGCGGTCGAGCACGTCGACAAAGCGCTGCTGGAAGTTGTCGGTGAAGCCGAGCGAAGCGAAATCGAACACCACCGATTCGCGATCGAGAATACGCATCACCACCGATTCGCCGAAGCTGGTCGGCACGGTGGACACGCGAAGATCGAGCTCCTTGCCTTGCACGCGCAGCTGGATACGACCGTCTTGCGGCAGGCGGCGCTCGGCGATATTGAGCTTGGCCATGATCTTGACGCGCGAAATGACCGCGGCGGTAGAGCTGGCCGGTGGCGCTTCCACTTCGTGCAGCACGCCGTCGATGCGGTAGCGCACTTTCAGGCGATTTTCGAACGGTTCGATGTGCACGTCCGACGCGCGCTGTTCGACGGCGCGTTGAAGGATCAGGTTCACCAGGCGAATCACCGGCGCTTCGGAAGCGAGATCGCGCAAGTGCTCGACGTCGTCTTCGACTGCGGCGCTACCATCGAGGTTTTCGACGATGGTGCCCATCGCCGAACGGCCGGAGCCGTAATAACGTTCGATCAGGTCGTCGATTTCCGAACGCAGGCCGATGCGCAAGGCGACCGGACGCCCCGTCGCCAGTTCGACCGCATGCACCGGGTACGGATCGGCCGGATCGGCCACCATCAAGGCCAGACCGTCCTCGCCATCGCGCACCGGAACGACGTGTTGCTGCTTGAGAAAACGCAACGAGATATCGACTTCGGGCGGCGGCAATTCCGGCGCTTCACGCGCGGCCAGCAACGGTGCGCCCAGGTATTCGGACCAGGCTTCGGCCAGGTCGCGCTCGGACACCAGACCCAGCCGCGCCATCAGGCCGGTCAGGGTGCCCTCGGGTGATTCCTCATGCAGACGCCGCGCCCTGACAAGGTCGCCGTCCTTCAGTCGACCTTTGGCGACCAGCAACGAGCAGACCGCCACTTCGCGGTCTTGGGTCGCCGCAACGGTCTGGTTGGTCGCCGGCTTTAGTGTGGCTGCCGACATGTTCTCACCCCGCATCCAATAACGATTCGCACCCACGATGCTCCATGCATCGCCCCCGGAAGGTGCAGAGAGATGCATTGTTAACATATTCGTCTGGGGTTACGCGAGCGTTGCATCGCTAAACGCAGCGTAGGAATCGGCGCGATAAAAATAAAACCGGCGCCCCTGAGGACGCCGGCCGATTTCTGTACTTTGGAGTCTGCCGTTGACTACTTTACGGCTGTGCTCCGGCTGCTTGCACTGCAGCATAAGCATTGAGAATACCCGTGCCGATCTGCCGGTTCGATGGCGGCGTGACATGGAACACCGTCGCCGAGGAACGTAACAGACTGGTCACTTGCGCTGTAGTAAGCAGGGTCTTGCCCAGCGCGAGGCGATAGCTCCGCATCAAGGCGACCGTACCGGCGACATGAGGCGTGGCCTGCGACGTACCGGCCATGCCGCCATAGGTCGAGGTGGTCGGCGTGGTCGAGCCGGCATTGATAGTCGACCAGATGAAGCCGGTCGTGGCCTGCGTGCCGCTGGAGCCATCGTTTCGATATACGCCACCACCGGGCGCGGCGAGCGTAATGCCATTGCCATAGTTGGAGTAAAACGCGCGCTTGCTGCTGATGCCGGTGGCCGCCACAGCAACCACACCGGCGCAGTTGGCCGGCGAGAAGCCCGATACATTGGCGTTGCTGTTGCCGGCAGCGACAACCACGGCGGTACCGCGACCGGTTGCGCCGGTAATGGCGCGACCGAGTACCGAACTGGACGAACAGGTGCCCGAACCGCCCAGGCTGAGGCTGATGACCCTGGCCGGGTTAGCGTTGTCCGGTACGCCGGTGACATGGCCGCCCGAGGCCCAGGTAATCGCATCGGCGATATCGCTATCGGATCCGCCGCAATGTCCCAGTACGCGTACCGGCAGTACCTTGGCGCCGAAAGCCGTCCCCACCATGCCGGTGCTGTTGTTGGTCAGCTCGCCGCCGGCCGTGCCGAATACGTGGGTGCCATGCCAGCTACTGGCCTCGGCGGCCTGGCCGGCGCCGCACTGACCTGCGGTGGTCCAGTCACCTGTATCCCAGCCTCCGGCAACGCGGCCATTTGCGCTGCGGCCGGAAACCGTATGGTCGGTGATGAAGTCGTAGCCTGCGCTTGCCAGCGTGAGATCCAGGTCCGGATGATTGGTCACGCCCGTGTCCAGGCTCGCAATGACCACACCGGTGCCATCGGCCAGGGTCCAGGCCTGCTGGATATTGGCGCCGCCCCAATTGGCGACCGACGTGCCCAGGCTGCTGTCACTGAAGCCGGTACCACCGGGCGAGAGGTAGTCCCATTGGTAGCCTGCGTAGTACTGGTCGTTAGGCACCGTGAAGGTCGCCGCCCCTGCCGGCGAAATGGTCGGGCGATCCACCGCCTGGCGCATGTAGTCGGGCTGCACGAACTCCACCGCCGGATCGGCTGCCAGCTGCTGCACGAACTGACGGGTTTCGGCCGCGCTCAACCGGCGCGAGGTGGTGACGACGTCGCCGCCGATCGCCAGGCGATGACCATAGCTCACGTTGAGCAAACGACCACCGCTGCGCAGCGCCTGTGCGCCGGCTCCGGCCTGATCGACCAGGTTGGCACGCGCCGCGGCGGCATTGAGGGACTGCACAGCCGCCGTCGGCTGTACCCGCTCGGTGCTGCCGTCGCGATAAAGCACGACAAAATGATCGTAGGTCTGATTTTCCTGGACCGAGCTCAGATCGAATCGGCTGGTATTGGCCGAAATATCGGCCGCTACCGCCGGCAAGCCCATCGCCATAAGCATGGAAGCCACCAGCAACTTCATCTGGGAACGCTGATTCATTCGTCTATCCCTCTCATTGTCGATAAGGAGCGAAGTGCCTGCCGCCATCCCTGCGCTAAGACCCTCCACAGCCCCTGTCAGCGGGCAGTCTTTGCAAGCTATTGAAACTTCGCTGGAATATCCCCTTACAGGTGAACCGTCCCGGCGCACCGAATGACCAAGCTACAAGCGCAAGGTTTTGCGAATAGGGACCGGGTTCGCAATTTCGTGCCGTGGCACCTACGGGACGTGATTTGGCCGGCCCACATCGGCTCTGGGACAATGGCGGTTTTCCAAGCGACCTTTTCATGCAACTGATCGATATCGGCGCCAACCTCACGCACGAGTCCTTTCACCACGATTTCGACGAGGTGCTGGCGCGTGCCCAGGCACAGGGCGTGACCCGCATGGTGGTGACAGGTGCCTCGCGCGATGGGAGCGAGCATGCGCTGCAGCTGGCCCAACGCCATCCGGGTCGCCTGTACGCCACGGCTGGCGTGCATCCGCACCATGCAATCGATTACGACGACGCGACCGACGCGCGTCTGCGCGAGCTGGCGACCCAGCCGCAAGTGCGTGCCGTCGGTGAGACGGGCCTGGACTATCACCGCAACTACTCGCCGCGCGACGTGCAGCTCGAGGTATTCGAGAAGCAGTTGAAGATTGCCGCGGATCTGGGCAAGCCCTTGTTCCTGCACCAGCGCGATGCACACGCGGACTTTATTGCGCTGCTGAAGCGCTATCGCGATCGCGTCCCCGCTGCCGTCGTGCATTGTTTTACCGATACCGGCGAGGCGCTACGCGACTATCTCGCGCTCGATTGCCATATCGGCATCACCGGCTGGATCTGCGACGAACGCCGCGGGCTGCACTTGCGTGAGCTGGTCCGCGAGATTCCGGCGAACCGGTTGATGATCGAAACGGATGCACCGTATCTGTTGCCACGCAACGTGCGTCCACAGCCTTCGCACCGGCGCAACGAGCCGATGTATCTGCGGCATATCTGTCTGGAGATTGCGCGTGATCGCGGTGAGGCTGCCGAGGTTACCGCTGCGCAGAGTACGGCTACGGCGGAGGCGTTTTTTGGAATAGAGGGCGAGTAAACCCCTCTCGAACAACCTCAGTTTTCATCGTCATCCCGGCGAAGGCCGGGATCTATTCCTCGGTCCATGCTCGTCAGGTAGCCCATGGCAAGCATCTGCGCTGAGGAATGGATTCCGGCCTTCGCCGGAATGACGGATAGGAAAGATACTCAGAAGTCCTCTGAGGCCGCTCCCACCGAAATCGCGCTCAAACCCTGCGCGATTCACCTGGCGCAAGACCATCCAGCGCATACGGCCCAATGCGTACGCGAATCAAGCGAAGCGTGGGAAAGCCGACGGCCGCAGTCATGCGCCGCACCTGCCGATTGCGCCCTTCGCTCAACGTCACACTGACCCAGCTCGTTGGAATCGCCTTGCGAAAACGCACCGGCGGATCGCGCGGCCATAGCCACTCGGGTTCGATCGCATGTTCGACCGTCGCCGGTCGCGTCGGCCCATCATTCAATACGACGCCGCGACGTAGCGACGCGATCGCCTCGTCGGTGATCTGGCCGTCCACTTGCACCAGGTAGGTCTTGGGCTCTTTATGACGCGGATCGGTCAGCTTGTGCGCAAGCGCGCCGTCGTCGGTGAGCAGCAGCAGGCCTTCGCTGTCGTGATCGAGGCGCCCGGCCGGATAGACGTCTTTCTGCTTGACGAATTCGGCCAGCGTGCGCCGGCCGTCGCTATCGGTGAACTGGCAAAGCACGCCATAGGGCTTGTTCAAGGCGATCAACATGGCGTGCATTGCACGGTGCGTCGGTCAGGACGCACCGCCTGTCAGTGAGCGGTGACCGGAGTGGCCGGTTTGACGAAGCGCAAGGTCATGCGGTCGGATTCGCCGATCGCCTGGTACTTGGCCTTGTCCTTGTCACCCAGGGTAAGCGTCGGCGGCAACGTCCAGACACCCTGCGGATAATCCTTGGTGTCCTTCGGGTTGGCGTTGATCTCGCTGGATTCTTCCAGCTTGAAACCGGCGTCGGTCGCCAGCTTGATCACATAGGCCGTGGGCAGGTAGCCGCTTTTCTTGACCGCATCGACCGAAGCCTTGTCGGCCGCGCGATGGTCTTCGACACCGAGCACGCCGCCCGGGCGCAACACCGTAAAGAACGCCTTGAACATCTGCGGCGCGGTATTGGCCATGACCCAGTTATGCACGTTGCGGAACGTGAGCACCATGTCGGCCGAGCCCGGTGCACCGAATACGGGCGCCTTGGGATCGAACTCGACCACGGCGGCCTTGCCGTAATGCGCCGCATCGGCAGCGAACTTCTGATGCAGCCCGCTCGCGTCCTGGCGCGCCTCGCTATCGGAGGGTTTCTGCACGGCGGCTACGTAATGCCCGTTGTCTTTCAGCAGCGGCGCAAGAATTTCGGTGTACCAGCCGCCGCCAGGGGTGATTTCGACCACCGTGTAATCGGGGCGAACGCCGAAGAACTCCAACGTAGCCTTGGGATGCCGGTACGGGTCGCGGGCGCGATTGGCCGCCGAGCGCCAGTTGCCGGCAAGCACGCCGTCCAGCTGCTGCGAGGTGAAATCGCGCGCGCTGGTGGGTGGCACGAGATCGCCGGCGGGCTGATCCTGCGCTTCCTGGGCAAACGCCGGAAAGGCGATAACGCAGCCGGTTGCCAGCAATGCAGTCAGCGCCAAGGTGGTACGGGTTTTCATCGACAACTCCTTATCGCGGCGCCAGAAAGGCTAACACGTGGCAGGCCGCAAGCCACGTCAACAAATGGTGTAGACCGGGCCTTTCGATTGGCTGTCATTACGCCAGCGGAGCGGCCATCGGATCAGAACGGCCGTGGGCAGACCGATTGCAGGCCGTCGATGTGCTCGTGCAGATCCGGCGCGATCCCCTGCCACATCGGATCGAGGATGAAATCGATGCCCTCGTAGCGAGCCAGCTTGGCGGCGGGGATGAAATCCGCGTCACCGGCCACCAGGATAATCTGGTCGACCTGTTTCTTGTACGACAGCGCGGCGATATCGATCCCGATCTTCATGTCGACCTGGGTCTGGCGCATATCCGGTTCGAAATGTTCATCGCCCAGGTCGTCCCACTGCAGGGTGCCTTCGCGCAGCTGCTGATAGGCGTAGCGCTTGAGCTGCCATTCGCCGCGCTCGGCAAGCCGGCCCAGCCGCAGCGCAAGCTTGCGCTGGCGGCGTAGCTGATCGTGAAGATCGCGGCGGAACGAGGCCGAGCCGGTCCGCGAGAAATCGATGCTGTCTCCGCTGATCGGTTTGACGAAGCTCTTTTCCAGCGGCGGGCAGTCGTAGAAGAAAATGCGATAGAGCGCTTCGCGCGGACGGTCGAGCGCCTTGAGGTGCTCCAACGCCATGCCGAAAACGGTCTTGGCAACGGTGCGCGCGTCGTTGGCGTCGCGCTCGCCCCAGACCTTGCGGTAGCGCGCAAGAAAAAATGCGCCGTCGACAAGGATGGCTGTGTTGTTCATGGGATGGTCCTAATTAAGAAACGGGATGATCGCCGCCGACTTCAGCCGACGGCGAGAAAAGAATCTTAGCGACTTGACCGCTCAATAGTGAATCACAGACCGAATCACCTTGCCCTCGTGCATCAGATCGAATGCCTCGTTGATGCGCTCCAACGGCAATACCTTGGTGATCATTTCGTCGATCTTGATCTCGCCGCCCAGGTAGCGCTCGACAAATCCCGGTAGCTGAGAACGCCCCTTCACCCCACCGAAGGCACTGCCGCGCCATACGCGCCCAGTGACCAACTGGAACGGGCGCGTGCTGATTTCCTGGCCTGCCCCTGCAACACCGATGATGATCGATTCACCCCAGCCCTTGTGACAGCACTCCAGCGCGGCACGCATGACGTTGACGTTGCCGATGCATTCGAACGAATAGTCGACCCCGCCATCGGTGAGATCGACGATCACCTGCTGGATGGGTGTGTCCGGATAGTCCTTTGGATTGACGCAATCGGTAGCGCCCAATGCCTTGGCCATGGCGAACTTTTCCGGATTGGTATCGATCACGACGATGCGCCCGGCCTTGGCCATGACCGCGCCCTGCACAACCGACAGGCCAATCCCGCCCAGGCCGAACACCGCCACCGATGCGCCCGGCTCGACCTTGGCCGTGTTGAGGACGGCGCCAATACCCGTGGTAATGCCACAACCGAGCAGGCAGACCTTTTCCAGCGGCGCCGCCTTGTTGATCTTTGCCAGCGAAATTTCCGGCAGGACGGTGTATTCGCTGAAGGTACTGGTGCCCATGTAGTGCAACAGCGGCTTGCCGTTCAAGGAGAAACGCGAGGTGCCGTCAGGCATCAGGCCCTTGCCTTGGGTCGCACGAATCTTCTGGCAGAGATTGGTCTTGCCGGAGAGACAGAACTTGCATTCACCGCATTCAGGCGTGTACAGCGGAATGACGTGATCGCCCACTGCCAGCGACGTCACACCTTCACCGACTTCCTCGACGATGCCGCCACCCTCGTGACCGAGGATCACAGGGAATTCACCTTCCGGATCGGCACCGGAAAGCGTGAATGCATCGGTATGGCAAACGCCGGTGGCGACGATACGCACCAACACTTCGCCAGCCTTGGGCGAAGCAACGTCCACTTCCTCGATCGATAAGGGCTGGCCTGCGGCAAAAGCGACGGCGGCGCGCGATTTCATGGAGTGCTCCTTATGGGGACGAAAAACAGGGATGGGCTCGATCGTAAAAGCCGTATCGAGTCGGCATGACTCAATAGCGTATCAGCTAATACATATCGCGGACCTTATGCGTCACCTTGCTACAGCAATTCGCGCTCGTTCCCAGCAGGCACTGTCACCTGTACCGACTTCGATACACAAAGGGATTCGGTAAAAAGGAGGCTCAACGAAAAGGAGTTCACATGAAAATACTTGCGTATTTTGTTTGTCTTGCCGCGCTGACAACGCAGGTATCGGCTCAAGATACACGGATGCCTGCGGTGGGCACGCTGCAGGAAGACCGCCAACCGGATCTGTCCGCATTCGAACTCGCCGCTCCGACCGACAATCCCTCGCCACCGCCCCGCGCATTCGCCGGCAAAGATACCTACACCTATCTGCGCTGCCACTATCGCAGTGATAGCCGTCCAGACGGCACGCAGGTCAAGTACGAATGGGCGACGAATACCCGTGGCCAGTGGTACCGAGTCAATGGCTACTGGTATTCGGGGAGTCTCTTTGAATGGAGGAACATGTTCTACACGACCACCGCGCAGGCCGAATTGCTGCAAGCCTGCGCCGATTCGTTGAAACGAAAAGGCATCCGGACCGAGCTTGTCGATATATCAGGTGCGGATACCGCGGCATCGTTCAATCACGCCCTCTGGACGCAACCCAAACCGGGAGGCTCGCAAGGTACGGAGCGAATCATCGTTTTCGGCGACAGCTTGAGTGATACGCACAACCTGAATAATCTCAGCCATGGGCTGGCGCCCAACGCTGGCTCGTGGTTCCTGGGGCGTTTCAGCAATGGTCCGGTGTGGCCGGAATACCTGGGAAAGAACGTCGGACTGACGGTCTACAACTGGGCTGTTGCCGGAGCAGCAGCGGATCAGAAACTTGTCATCCCCGGATTTACTCAGCAAGTCGATTCGTGGATCAGCATGATGCGCAGCGCCAAGAACTATGATCCAGGGCAAAGCCTCTTTTACCTGCTGATCGGCGTCAATGACCTGATCAACCATGACCGTACGCCAGATCAATCCCTGACCCCCATGGAAGAAGGTTTACGCAAACTCCTAGCTGCAGGTGCAAGGAAAATCGTCATCTCCAATCTACCGGACGCAGCGCGTGCGCCTGTATTTCGGATACGTCACGACAATGCGGCCATGGCTGCCAGGATCGACGAGTTCAATGCACGTCTTCCCCAGCTAGTGGACAAACTTGAAGCCGATTATCCGAACACCATGGCGTTGTTCGATGCCAACACCTTTTTCAAACGGATACTCGATGCGCCGGAACAGGCTGGCTTCCGCGATACGAAGCAATCTTGTCTGCGCATCGACAACGACAGTTCGCTCAACTATGCACTGAACCACGATCGACGCACCGACTGCACCGCCGATGGGTTCGTATTCTGGGACACGCTGCATCCCACTACCCGCATGCATCAGAAAATAGGGCAAGCCATGCAGGAGGCCACACCGGCAGCCTGGCTCCAGTAGCGTTGCCCCGTGACTGCGCGCGTTCTGCTATGGAGAACGCGCCGTCACGCGGCGATTTGCCGGTGCGCACTTGATCGCCTGTTGGTAGGCCGCAGCCTCTTTCTTTATCCATTCGCGAAACAGTCGCAAGCCGGCATGACTCTCGGAGCGTGGCGGATACACCAGGAAATACGCTTCGGGGATCTTCATGTAGCGATCTCCCAGCATGCAGAGCAAGCCGGCATCGATCAGCGGACGCGCCATCACCATGCGCCCAAGCGCCACGCCCATGCCTTCCACGGCCGCGCGCTGCAGCGCATCGGTGGTGTCAAATTGCGCCACGAAGCGACGCGGAACCTCGACACCGGCGTATTCGCTCCAGTCCCGCCAACGTCCGCCGGGATCACCCAACAAGGGCCACGCGCTGAGGTCATGCGGGTCACGCCCCTGCATACGCTCCACCAGCGCGGGGGCGGCAACCGGCGCGATCCATTCGTCGAAAAGGCACTCGCTTTGCAAACCCGACCAGCCGCCAAGTCCATAGCGAATAACCACGTCCACCGGGTCGCGCTCGAAATCGACCAGGCTGGTGCTCGACTGCAGGTTCAACTCCAGCTCGGGATGGGCGGCCACCAGACCGGCCAGGCGCGGCACCAGCCAACTGGTCATGACGCCCGGGATGGTGTTGACGGTCAACGCTTCTTCGCGTCGGCAGCGATAGACCGCCAAAGCACGGTCAATGCCTTCGAAATGCACGCCGATCGCGTCGAGCAGGCGCTGTCCTTCAGCGGTCAATTGAACCCCGCGGGGACCACGGTCGAATAGCTTGCGCTCGACACGCTGCTCCAACTGACGAATCTGGTGACTGAGCGCGCTGACGGTGAGGTGCGACTGCTCGGCGGCGCGCGAGAAATTTCCTGCGCGGGCGGCGACGACAAACTGCTGCAATAGGTCCAGCGAGATACGTGCCATCTTGAAAATCTCTCAAGCCTGAGTTGTCAATATATCGCTTTTCCGGCCCCTGGGGTGAGCTTATCTTGAGTCCTGTGCCACTCGCAGAAACTTATGGAGGCGCGGTTATGAGTTCGCTCTGGACTGACATGCTGTTCCTGCACGGCCATATTGCCGACCCCAAGCTGGCCCGCCGGCTGGTGCAGCCGACACCCCCGGCCACACCGCCCAAGACAGGCGGCGGCAAGCCTCGGCCAGCACGGCGGCGCGCGACCTACTATCTGGCTGCCTCCTTGCGCCGCAGCCTCTGGATGGGTTGATTCACACCGCCGCGCTACCAACTCGAAGAGAATGATCTGTCACGGTTCTCTTCGAGGAGTTTCACCATGAGTTTGAGCCTGCGCCAGCTTGGCCGGTCCGCGCTTTCCGTCGCTCCGCTGGCTTTTGGGGGCAATGTGTTTGGATGGAGCGCGGACGAAGCGCGATCGTTTCAGTTGCTGGATACTTTTGTCGATGCCGGCTTCAATCTGATCGACACGGCGGACGTGTATTCCGCCTGGGCGGCGGGTAACCGTGGCGGCGAATCGGAAACCATTATCGGCAAGTGGCTCAAGCGCAGCGGCAAGCGCGACAAAGTGCTGATTGCTACCAAGGTCGCCAAGTGGGGACAGCAACCGGGCCTGTCCCCGATCAATATCCGCGAAGCGGTGGAAGGTTCGCTCAAGCGCCTGCAGGTCGAGCAGATCGATCTGTACCAGGCACATGAAGATGACGCCACCGTCCCGCTGCATGAAAGCCTCGGCGAATTTGCGCGACTGATCGAAGAAGGCAAGGTGCGTGCGATCGGCGCATCGAACTACAGTGCCGATCGATTTGCCGAGGCGTTGCAGGTATCCGAGCAATACGGCCTGCCGCGTTACGAAAGTCTGCAGCCCGAGTACAACCTGGTGAGTCGCGCCGGCTATGAAAAAGGCCTGGAGCCGATCTGCCGGTCCGAGCAGATTGGTGTGATCGGCTACTACTCGCTGGCCAGCGGCTTTCTCACCGGCAAATACCGTAGCGAAGCCGATCTGGCAAAGAGTTCCGCACGCGGTGGCTCAGTGAAGAAATACTTGAACAAGCAGGGCCTGGGGGTGCTGGCGGCGCTCGATCAGGTCGCTGCGGCGCATAGTGCGACGCCGGCGCAGGTGGCGCTGGCCTGGTTGATTGCGCGACCGGGTGTGACTGCACCGATCGTCAGTGCGACGAGTGTCGAGCAGTTGAAGGATATTCTGGGGGCGGCGACGCTTGGGTTGAGTGCGAGTGAGATTGCTCAGTTGGATGTAGCTAGCGCGAGCTGAGAGCGCCCCCTCACCCCAACCCTCTCCCCCGGCGAAGCCAGGGGAGAGGGAGCTGACTGAGGTGAGCTTCAGTATTTCGCACTTGCCTGACCTGCTCCCTCGCCCCCGGCTTCGCCAGGGGCGAGGGCCGGGGTGAGGGGGCCTTCAAGGCGACGGCGACTCCGGATTCTCCGTATCGTCATCATCCGGCGCCAACACCTGATACCCCTGCGCCTTCAACTTCGCCAGCAAGCCCTTGGCGCCGAGCACCTGATCCATCGGCAGCAGCGCAAAGCTCTGGGTGTCGTTCGCCAGCGCGTTCTTCGCCGCATTCATCCAGGCGTCTTCGACCTTTTGCGGCAGGTCGCTCAAACCGATCTTCTGCGCCAGACCCGTCTCGGTCACGGCGGTAACGCATGCCTCACGCTGATCCTTCAGCGACGCCTTGCGCAACACGTCGATATCGCCGGTGGCCCACGCGTTGGCGCGCGCCACCATGGCGCCTAGTTGGCTCTGCACCGTATCGAGCACGTTGGAAAAACATTGCTCGTCATTCATCGACAGGCTCTTGAACGCCTTGACCGCCGCGCGCGGCTCGGTGATCACCATCTGATACTTGGTCTCGGTGATCTTGATGTTGTGCTTCTTGGCCAGGTCACGCACGGTGTTCTTGACGCCGCCCGATGCGTTCATGCCGCTGCGCTTGATCGCCTTGTCGTATAGCTCCAGCGCGGCAAAGATCGGTCGCCAACGTTCGATGCCCGAATCGTTGCCGATGTATTGCTGCTTCAACGGTAACCACCGCGCATATAACGACGTAGGCAGCGTTTGTTGCAAGGTCTTGTCATCGGGATTCTTGCGTGCACCGACCAGCGACGGCAGCAGGAAAAGCTTGCCGAAAAATCCGGTGTCCGCCTTGATCGTTACCTTGGGCGGATCGATCACTTCCTGCGAATGCGCGATCACGTCCTCAACTTCATCGGTCTTCCACTGCATGTGATCGGGCAATGGCGAAACCGTGCCGAGCACATACATCACATGATCGCCCTTGCTCACTTTCCACAAGCCGGGCCCGGGCTGCACGCCGCTCACGGTAATCGCTTCGAGGTTGGCCACCGAGCCCGACGGCGCCGGGGCCGGGGCCGTGCCGGCAGGTACCACGCTCTGCGCGACGGCAGGGAGGGCTGCGCTAAGCGCCAACAGCAGGACGGACTTGGCGATAGGCATAAACGATTCCTGGGTTGATGGACGCTAGTGGGTAGAGGACTGATCCTTGGCGAGCAGGCAAAGTTCAATGCCGTCTCAATAGCACAAAGCACAGGTTTAGCATGTGCCATGCAAACAAAACGGGGCGCCGAAGCGCCCCGTTTTATCTAGCGCCCTGCCGCTTACAGCGATGCCAGCGCCTTGTTGAACGTTTCACTGGGGCGCATCGCCGCGCTGACCAGCTTCAGGTTCGGGTGGTAGTAGCCCTCGATCTCGACCGGCTTGCCTTGCACACCATTGAGCTCACTGACGATCTTCGCCTCGTTCTCGGCCAGCGTCTTGGCCAGCGGCGCGAACCTCGCCTTGAGCTTGGCGTCCTCGTTCTGCGCGGCCAGGGCCTGTGCCCAGTACAGGGTCAGGTAGAAGTGGCTGCCGCGGTTGTCGAGTTCACCGACCTTGCGTGCCGGCGACTTGTTGCTGTCGAGGAACTGGCCGTTGGCCTGGTCGAGCGTCTTGGCCAACACACCGGCGTCGGCATTGTTATAGCGATTGCTCAGATGCTCGAAGGAAGCGGCCAGCGCCAGGAACTCGCCCAGCGAATCCCAGCGCAGATAGTTCTCTTCGACGAACTGCTGCACATGCTTGGGTGCCGAACCGCCGGCGCCGGTTTCGAACAGGCCGCCACCGGCCATCAGCGGCACGATGGAGAGCATCTTCGCGCTGGTGCCCAGCTCCATGATCGGGAACAAGTCGGTGAGGTAATCGCGCAGCACGTTGC
Source organism: Dyella sp. NPDC103356 (assembly GCF_055584465.1). Taxonomy (NCBI): domain Bacteria; kingdom Pseudomonadati; phylum Pseudomonadota; class Gammaproteobacteria; order Lysobacterales; family Rhodanobacteraceae; genus Dyella; species Dyella sp. NPDC103356. The sequence goes on along the minus strand of NZ_JBVJLZ010000005.1, from coordinate 165,877 downwards.
CAGTCACCGAAATGGTGTCCTGACCCTTGCGAATGCGCTCCAGCGACAACTTGGTAGCCTCGACCGGCGAGAGGATGCGGATATCCAGACCCTGGGTATCGTGGTCCTTCAGATAGGTCTCGACCTTCTTGATGATCTGCGCATCGTGACCGCGCTTGGCGTCCAGCCAGAACACGGCTGGCGTGTCGCTCAGGCGCGCGCGATTGACGGCGAGCTTGACCCAATCCTGGATCGGCGCGTCCTTGGTCTGGCACATGCGCCAGATGTCGCCGGCTTCGACGTTGTGCTCGAGCAGCGTGTTGCCGCTGGTATCGGTCACCTTGACCACGCCGTCACCGGCGATCTGGAAGGTCTTGTCGTGCGAACCGTATTCTTCGGCCTTCTGCGCCATCAGGCCGACATTGGGCACGCTGCCCATGGTCGCCGGGTCGAATGCGCCGTTGGCTTTGCAATCCTCGATGACGACCTGGTAGACGCCTGCGTAGCTGCGATCCGGAATCACCGCCTTGGTGTCCTGCAGCTTGCCCTGGGCATCCCACATCTTGCCCGAGTCGCGGATCATCGCCGGCATCGACGCATCGATGATGATGTCGCTGGGCACGTGCAGGTTGGTAATGCCCTTGTCCGAGTTGACCATCGCCAGACCCGGGCGCTTGGCGTATTCGGCCTTGAGGTCGGCCTCGATCGCGGCCTGTTGATCGGCCGGCAGATTCTTCAGACGTGCGTACAGGTCGCCGATGCCGTTGTTTGCATCGAAGCCGGCCTGCTTGATCGCGTCAGCGTGCTTGGCCAGCACGTCCTTGTAGAACTCGTTGACCACCAGGCCGAACATGATCGGATCGGAGACCTTCATCATGGTCGCCTTCAGATGCAGCGAGAACAACACGCCTTGGCTTTTGGCGTCCTCGATCTGCGCATCGATAAAGCTGGCCAGGGCCTTCTTGCTCATGACCGCGGCGTCGATCACTTCACCAGCCTGCACGCTGGTCTTTTCTTTCAGGACCTTGCTGCTGCCGTCCTTGCCGAACCACTCGATCTTGACGCTGCCCGGCTGGGCGATGGTCACCGACTTTTCGCTGCCGTAGAAATCGCCGCCGTCCATCTGTGCTACGTGCGTCTTGGAGTCGCTGCTCCATGCGCCCATGCGATGCGGGTGCTTGCGTGCATAATTCTTGACCGACAGCGGTGCGCGGCGATCGGAATTGCCTTCGCGCAGCACCGGATTGACCGCACTGCCCATGACCCGCGCATAGCGCGACTTGGTCTCTTTTTCTTTGTCGTCCTTGGGTTCATCGACGTAGTCGGGCAAGGCATAGCCCTGCGACTGCAACTCTTTCACCGCGGCCTTCAGCTGCGGCACCGAGGCGCTGATGTTCGGCAGCTTGATGATGTTGGCGTCCGGCGTGGTCGCCAGCTCGCCCAGCTCGGTCAGATCGTCGGCGATCTTCTGGCCATCCTTCAGGTATTCGGGGAACTGCGAAAGAATGCGGCCGGCCAGCGAAATATCGCGGGTCTCGACGGCAATGCCCGCCGTGGCGGCAAAGGCTTCGATAACGGGCAACAGGGACTGCGTAGCCAGGAACGGGGCTTCATCCGTGAGCGTGTAGATGATCTTGGGCGTTTGGGACATGGTCGGCACAACCTCTTTGGCTACGGCATCAATTCATGAGGAGCGCCCTCGACAGGAAGACGCGCCCACAGGCTAGTGGCGTCGGATTCGGCGAAATCAACCGCCAGGCAACGAAGGAATCCGTGCAAGACCGCTATTGTCGCGACTAAGCAGGGGTCAGGGAAAGCCATCGACGCGGATACACATACGCAAGCGTAGGGAGCTCACGTGACCTTCTTGCGACAAGGACTTGCGCCGCGTGAGGCCGATGGTTTTCGGCGATTATCGCCGCTGGCGACCGGAGAAGGAGGCCGCATGGGCAAGGACAACCGGAGACAGCCGAGGCTGGCGGGCTTGCACGAACTATGGCGCCACGCGCCGGTTACCGCCTGCCTGATCGCCGCCAATATCGCCGTATTCGGCGCCATGGTGACCACAGGGGTCGCTATGAACGAAGTCAGCGGCGAGGACGCGGTCCGCTGGGGATCGGATTACGCTCCGCTGGTCGCGGACGGCCAATGGTGGCGACTGATCAGCTCGACGTTCGTCCATCTGAGCCTGCCTCACATCGCCGTGAACATGTATGCGCTGTATCAAAGTGGCCGCGTCGCCGAGCGGCTGTTCGGAAGCCTGCGTTTCGTGTTGCTGTACTTTTACGCGGGCGTCGTCGGCAATATGGTCAGCGAATGGTGGAACCCGGCGGTCAACGGCGCGGGCGCTTCCGGTGCGATCTTTGGCGTATTCGGCACACTGGCGGTATTCATGGCGCGTCGACATTGGCGCACATCGGCACCCGCCCTGCAGCCAGCGGGCATCAGCCTGCTCGTTTTCGCCGTCTACTCGCTGCTCAGCGGCTTCACCAACGACCGCGTGGACAATGTCGCCCATGTCGGAGGGCTGCTTGGCGGCATGGCCATGGGCCTGGCGTTGGCACGGCCGCTGAATCTCCAGCCGCATGCCAGGATAAGGCTGGGGCAGCTCATCGTTGCCTGCATGGGGGGCACGACGGTGCTGGCAGTACTGGCCTGGTCGCTGATGCATCCCTCGCCGCCGACCCTGGCCATACGGCAATTCCATCATCTGCTGGAAAAACTGCATGCGCGAGAAGTCGCCGCGATCGCCGCCAACGGACAGGTCGACCAGCGGATCAAGACCGGAAAGTTGACTGCCGCCGCTTACGCTGATGCGCTGGAGCACGAAGTCCTGCCGCCATGGCAATCGCTCTATCGAGACACGGCAGCGATCACCGCACTCCCGCCGGGTCGAGATCGCACCGCACAGCAGCTCTTGCTGCGCTACCTCGGCGATCGCCGCGATGCGGTCATCGACACCATCGACAGCAATCGCCATGACGATCTCCGACGCCTGGATGCCGCCAACGCAAAAAACGCCGATGCGGACGATGCTATCGCCGAGTTGAAAAGGCTGTCGGGGTGGGAATAAAAAAGGCGCGCCGCAGCGCGCCTTTCTCCTGGCCGATTTACGATCGCATCACTTCACCGAGAAGTCCTTGGTGGATACCGACTTGCCATCCTGCGAAATCTCCACCTTGTAGCTGCCGGTCGGCCAGCCGCTGGGCTTGGCGATATGGAAAGCCGTATTGGCCGGCCCGGTCGGATTGATGGTCGTGCTCTCTTCGTTGACCGTCTGGCCGTCCTGGTAGGTCCACTTGGCATCGAGCTTGGCCGTACCGGCGCCGGTGGTGGCGACGGAGGCGTAGATCGTGTCCTTGGCACCGAAGCTGGTCGTGGGCGTGGTGACTTTCTGGTCGCCGTCGACCGCGCTGCCCAGATCGACCGAACTCACGGCGACCGCCACCGGTGCCGCCGGCGCTGGGGTGGTCTGCGCCGCAGGTGGCGGTGCCGCTGGCGTGGATGCCGGTGGTATGGCGTTGTCTTCCTTCTTGCCGCAGCCGCCGAGTGCGAGCATGGCAGCCAGCGATACGTTCAAGATCAAAGCGTGCTGGGTGAACTTCATGATCTCGCTCCTCGTTATGGTTTGGCTGGGATCTTCAGGACCTGGCCCGGCTTGATCTTGTCCGGGTTACTCAGCTGATCGCGATTCGCATCGAAGATGGGTTGCCATGCATTCGCATTGCCATAGAAATGCTTGGCAATCTTGGACAGGCTGTCACCCGAGACCACGGTGTAGCTCTGCTCCGCGGTCGAACTCACACCCGATTGAACATCGGAAAAATCCGCTTTGCCGCTGTCATTGCTCATGGAGCCTTCCTCCTCACCGAAGAGAGCGTCACTGATACTTCGAGCGGTGTTAACGAGCTGTGAGGGCGCTTATGCCCTCGTCAGGGCACAAAAAAAGCGCGGTATTACCCGCGCTCTCGTGTCCTGGTGAACGACCGATCGATCAGTTTGAAACCGGCTGCCTCAATCGCGCCCGCTTGCGCGCACGCTGGCGTTCGCGCATCGCGGCCCAGCGCTCGGCCAGGCAGGAGAAGATCACGTACAAGGCCGGCGTACTGAGCAAGGTCAGGCTTTGCGAAATGAACAGGCCGCCGATCAGCGCGATACCCAACGGACGACGCAGTTCGGAGCCTTCGCCCAGACCGACGACAATCGGCACGGCGGCGAGGATCGCCACCATTGTGGTCATCATGATGGGGCGGAAACGCACGATGCAGGCTTCACGCACGGCATCGATCGGCGACTTGCCATGCTTGCGCTGCGCGACAAGGGCGAAGTCGATCATCATGATCGCGTTTTTCTTGACGATGCCGATCAACAGCACCAAGGCGATCTGCGCGATGATCGAAAGCTCGGTATCGGTCAACCACATCGCCATCAAGGCGCCCACGCCGGCTGCCGGCAAGGTGGACAGGATCGTCACCGGGTGGATCAGGCTTTCGTACAGCACGCCCAGCACGATATAGACGGTGACCACCGCAGCCAGCAGCAACCAGAGCATGCCGTTCTGAGACTGCTGGAAACGGCGAAAGTCGCCGCCCACGTTCAGACGGATATCGCCGGGCATGCGCATGCCGCTGGCCGTGCTTTGTACGATCAACATGGCCTCGCCCATACTCACGCCAGGCGCGAGATTGAAGCTCAGATCCATGGTGGTGTACTGATCTTCGTGCGTGATCATCGTCGGTGCCAGGCCGTCCATCTGCTTGGCCAGCGCCCTTAGCGGCACCATCTGGCCAGTGTTGGAAGCGACATAGATACGGTTGATCGCGTCAGGCGTCGCGGTCTGCGCCGGCAGCGCGTTGATCACTACCTTGTACTGGTTGATGTCCGAGTAGATCGTCGACACCTGGCGCTGACCGAAGGCGTTGTAGAGCGCGCCATCGATAGTGCCGATCGACACGCCCAGCTGCGCGGCGCGGTCGCGATCGATCACGATATTCTGGCGCAAGCCGGCGTCGTCGATATCCGAGCCGACATCGGTCAGCTTCTTGTTCTTCTTCAGCTCATTGACCAGCTTGGGAAGCCACTCCTCCAGCGCCTCCGGGTCGTTGCCTTGCAGCGACACCTGATACTGACCGCCCTGCGAGCTGCCGCCGGAACCGCCGCTGGGCAGGTCCTGAATCGGGCGCAGACGCAGATTGAGATCGGGATACGCGTTGGCCTTGGCGCTTAGCCGCGCCAGCGCGTCGAAAGTGGTATCCGTGCGCCCTTCGGCGCGCGTTCGCAGCTCGATATTGAAGCTGCCGCTGGTACCGGTACGACTGGTGCCCAGGCGCGAGCTCACCGCCTTGACGTCGGGGTCGGCGAGAATCATCTGGGTCAGGCGATCCAGACGATTGATGGTTTCACCGAACGACACCGTCGCGCTGGAGGTCGCGCGACCCGATACCAGACCCGTGTCCTGCGCAGGAAACAAACCGGTCTTGACCACACCGAACAGAAAGATCGTCACGCCGATCAATACCAGCGGCGTCAGCGACAACAGTAACGCGTGACGTAGCGAAAAATTCAATGCGCGCACATAGATGCGCAGCATGCCGTCCTGGATTTTCTCCAGCCGCTGACTCAGCCTCGACGTCTTGTCCGGCTCGACATGACCGTTGAGAAAACGACCGCATAGCGATGGCGTCAGGGTCAGCGATACCAGCGCCGACATGATGATCGCCGCCACCAGGGTCACGGTGAATTCGCGCATGAACAAGCCGCTGAAGCCGCTCATGAACAGCAACGGGATAAACACCGCCACCAGCGACGCGGTGATCGACACGATGGTAAAGCCGATTTCCTTCGCGCCGGCCAGGGTCGCTTCCAGTCGCGTCATGCCTTCGTCGATATGCCGAATGACGTTCTCGATCACCACGATCGCATCGTCGACGACGAAGCCGATGGCGATCACCAGCGCGAGCAAAGTGAGATTGTTGAGCGTGTAGCCGAGCAGATACATACACAGGAACGCGCCGGCCAGCGACAACGGCACTGCGATGCCGGCAATCAGCGTCGGCGCAAGGCGGCGCAGGAACAACGCCATCGTCAGCACGACCATGGCCAGGCTGATCAGCAAGGTGATCTGCACTTCCTTCAACGAATCGCGGATCGTCGGTGTGCCGTCAAAGTAAGGCGTGAGCACCGTGCCAGGCGACAGGTACGAGCGCAGGATCGGTAGCTGGGCGCGCACCGCGTCGACCGTGGCGATCACGTTCGCATCGGCTTTCTTGTACACATACATCAGCACAGCGGGTTTGCGCTGGAACCAGGCGGCTTGATAGGCGTCCTGCTGACCGGCGTAAACATGGGCGACATCGGAAAGTCGCACCGGGATACCGTTGTGCGTCGCCACCACCAGGTCAGCGTATTCCTCCGGCTTTTTCAGCTGGTCGTTCGCGGTAAGCGCGGTGGTGGTAATGCCGTTGGAAAGAAAGCCCAGCGGCGAGGTGACATTCGCCGCCGTCAACGCGTTGCGGATCTGATCCGGCGACAGGTTCATCGCGTTGAGCGCGCGCAGATTGAGATCGACGCGGATGGCTGGCGTCGCCGCACCGGCGATATCCACCGAAGCCACACCGTCGAGCTGACGCAGGCGCTGTGCGAGCAGCGAATCGGAAATATTGTAGAGATCGGCCGCCGACTGCGTATCCGAGGTCAGCGCGAACGCGATGATCGGGTCATCGTTGGGATTGGCCTTCTGGTAACTCGGCGGATTGTTCAGCCCGGCAGGTAGATCCGGCGCGGCGGAGTTGATCGCCGCCTGCACGTCGCGCGCGGCCGCATCGATATTGCGACCGTTGTCGAAAATCATGAAGACTGACGTGCCGCCCTCTGAACTGCGCGAGCGCATCGTATCGATGCCCGGCACCTGGCCAAGGTGGCGTTCCAGCGGCGCGGCAACGGTGGTGGCCATCGTGCTGGCATCGGCGCCGGCCTGCGAGGCCTGCACGAAGATCACCGGAAATTGCATATCCGGCAGCGCGGCCACACCCAGCAGCGAATAGCAGATGATGCCCAGCACAAACATGCCCACGGCCAGCAGGAACGTACCGATCGGGCGGCGGATAAACGGGCCGGAAATATTCATCGTTGTTTCAACGCACGACCTTTAGATCGGTTGAAGGGCGCTAATGGCCGTGGATAGCGACAGATTGCCTATCGCATGTTACGCCAGGACGGCTGGATGGCTAAGCGGGAATTGCCACTTGAGGGCATGACTTCTGGCAGGGCTATCTGGAGATGGGAGATGGGTAGCGGGGCGCACGGCCCCACGTTGCCTCAGCGGGGAGCATTGCGCCCCCACATCCCATTTCCCATCTCCGCTGTTACAGCGCCTGCTGCGCCTTGGCCAGCTCACGCCGCTCGCGGCGGACGCGCAGCCAGTCGGAGAAACGCTCCATGTACAGATAGATCACCGGCGTGGTGTACAGGGTGACCAGCTGCGACAGCAGCAGGCCGCCGACGATGGACACACCCAGCGGCTTGCGCAGCTCCGAACCGATGCCCGAACCCAGCGCCAGCGGCAGGGCGCCCAGCATGGCCGCCGCGGTGGTCATCATGATCGGGCGGAAGCGCAGCAGGCAGGCGCGACGGATGGCGTCCTGGGCACGCATGCCGGTGCGCTGGGCCTCGATCGCGAAGTCGATCATCATGATCGCGTTCTTCTTGACGATACCGATCAGCAATACGATGCCGACGATGCCGTCGACCGACAGACTCATACCGCACAGGATCAGCGCCAGCAACGCACCGACGCCGGCCGGCGGCAGCGTGGAAATGATGGTCAGCGGATGGATGTAGCTCTCGTACAGCACGCCCAGCACGATATAGATCACCACCACCGCAGCAAGCAGCAGCAGGACTTCATCGCCCAGCGAGGAGGAGAACTCCGCCGCCTTGCCGACGAACTGACCGCGCACTTGCGGCGGGAAGTTGAGCGTCGACTCGACCTCGTGGATCGCCTTGACCGCATCGGACAGTGAATAGCCCTGCGCCACGTTGAACGACAAGGTCACTGCCGGCAACTGCTGCTGATGGCTGATGACCAAGGGCGCCGCTGTCGCGGTGGCCGTGGCCAGCGAAGCGAGCGGAATCGTGCCGCCGCCGCCAACCTGGAAGCCGACGTTGCCGGTATTGCCGATGCCCGACGGCGTGGCCGAATTGCTCGAGGTGAGCTGGCCGAAGCTGGTGGCATTGGAACCGGTCAACGCACCATTGCCGTTGCCGCGCACGGTGAGCTGGTTGAGCAGCGCCGTGCTGGTGCGGAATTCCGGCGCGACCTCCAGCACCACGCGGTACTGGTTCAACTGGGTGAAGATGGTCGAGATCTGGCGCTGACCGAACGCGTCGTAAAGCGTGTCGTCGATGGTCTGCACCGGCACACCCAGGCGGCTGGCTTTTTCGCGGTCGATCACCAGCGACAACGAGTTGCCGCTATCGGCCAGGTTGTTGTCCACATCGGACAGTTCCGGCCGCTGACGCATCGCCTGCGTCATCTGGTTGGCGTACTTGGCCAGTTCGTCGGAGTTGAGATCCGACAACGAGTACTGGTACTCGGTCGCGGCCACGCGACTATCGAGCGTCACGTCCTGCACCGGCTTCAGATACAGCGCGACACCAGGAATGCCGGCAACCTCGTTCTGCAGGCGCGGCAGGATTTTTTCCAGGCTGTCGCGATCGCTGCGGTCTTTCAGCACGATGCTCAGCTGGCCCTGGTTAAGGGTCGGATTGATCGAACCGGCACCGATAAACGCGGCGACGCCCACTACCGCCTTGTCCTTGCGCAACGCTTCGGCGACGGCCTGCGTGCGTTGCTCCATCTGCGGGAACGCGACGTTCTGATCGGCTTGCACCACGCCGGTGATCATGCCGGTGTCCTGCTCGGGCAGCAGGCCTTTGGGGATGATGATGTAGAGAATGACGGTGACCACGACGGTGATCGCCGCCACGGTGATCGTGGTGCGCTGGTGATCGAGCACCCAGTCGAGCGTGCGCTCGTACACGCCGACCGTGCGCGTCCACAGGTTCTTCTTGCCTTCGGCTGCATGCTTCTCATGCACGTCATCGCCTTCGGGCAATGCATCGGCCTTGAGCAGGTAGGCGCACATCATCGGCGTCAGCGTCAACGACACCAGCATCGAGATCGCCACCGCAATCGTCAGCACCCAGGCGAACTCATGGAACAGGCGGCCGGTTACGCCGGGCATCAGCAGCAAGGGCAGGAACACCGCGATCAGCGACACGGTCAGCGACAACACGGTGAAGCCGATTTCCCTCGCGCCGATCTCGGCCGCTTCCTTGCCGTCCTTGCCCTGCTCGATATAGCGCACGATGTTTTCGATCATCACGATCGCATCGTCCACCACGAAGCCGGTGGCGACGGTAAGCGCCATCAGCGAGAGGTTGTCCAGCGACATGCCGGTAAAGGCCATTACGCCGAATGTGCCCATCAACGACAGCGGTACCGCCACCGAGGGAATGATCGTGGCCCACAGGCGACGCAGGAACACGAAGATCACCGCCACCACCAGGAAGATGGTGAGGATCAGCGTGAACTGCACGTCCTCCACCGACGCACGGATGGTCACCGTACGATCGGCAAAGATATCCAGGTGCACGTCCGCCGGCAGCACGCTGCGCAACTCGGGCATCAGCGCGCGGATGCGCTCGACCGTCTGCACGATATTGGCGCCGGGCTGGCGACGGATGTCGAGCAACACCGCCGGCTTGCCGTTGGCCCATGCGGCGAGCTGATCGTTCTCCACGCCGTCGACCACGCTGGAGACATCGGACAGTCGCACCGGCGCGCCGTTCTTGTAGGCGATGATGGTGCTCTTGTATTCGGCCGCGTCGCTGAGCTGGTCGTTGGTACCGATGCTGTAGGACTGCGTCTTGCCGTTCAACGTGCCCTTGGGCGCGTTGACGTTGGCCTGGGTCAGCGCACTTCGCACATCTTCCAGGGTCAGGCCCAGATTGGACAGCTGCGCCGGATTGACCTGGATGCGCACGGCCGGACGCACGTTGCCGGCGATCGACACCAGGCCCACGCCCTGCACCTGCGAGAGCTTCTGCGCGAGGATCGAATCGGCGTAGTTGTTGACGTCGCGCAGCGGCAGGCTTTCGGAAATCAGCTTGAGCGTGACGATCGGCGCGTCGGCCGGATTGACGCGGTTATAGACCGGCGGATACGGCAGGTTGTTCGGCAGCGTGCCCTTGGCCTGGCTGATCGCCGCCTGCACGTCCTGCGCGGCGATATCGATGTCGCGATCCATCGAGAACTGCAGCACGATGGTCGAAAGACCCGCCGACGAATCGGAGGTCATCATGCTCAGGCCGGAGATCTGGCCGAAGTTGCGCTCCAGCGGCGTGGTGATCAGCGCCGCCATGGTCGATGCGCTGGCGCCCGGGTACTGCGTGGTCACCACCAGGCTGGGGGCGTCGATTTCCGGCAGCGCCGACACCGGCAGCTGGCGATAACCGAGGATACCCAGCAGCAACACCGCCACCATCAGCAGCGATGTAGCGATCGGTCGGCGGATGAAAAGGGTGGAGAAGCCCATGGGGTTAGTTGACCGTCAGTGGTTGGGGAGGCGCGCTCATGCGCAGCCGCGTGTCCGTATTACCTGGAGCTGGGAGATGGGTTGTGGGGGCGCAAGTCCGCAAGGTTTTTGCATCCCCCGGGTTGTGCAAGCGCACGACTGTTGCGCCTCCGCTACCCGTCTCCCATCTCCCGCGTCTCATCACCGTCCGCCGCCACCGCGACGACCGCCCTTGCCGTCCTTCTTCGCCTTCTGCAGTTCTTCGTCGGTCGGCGCGGCGGGGACTTCACCGGGCTTGAGCGGCTTGATCTTGCTGCCTGGCTTCAGGCGGAACTGACCTTCAGTGACGACCTGGTCGCCTTCTTTCAGGCCGGTACCGATCATCACGTGGCTGTCGCCGACTTCGGCCGTGGTCTTCACCGCCTGCATCTTGACCGTGTTGTCGGCCTGCACCAGATAGACATAGTCGCCATCGGGACCGCGCTGCACCGCTTGCGCCGGAATCACCAGGCCGCCGTTGACGGTATTGACCTTCAGCTGCACGTTGACGAACTGGCCCGGCCACAACGCGGAGGTCGCATTCGGAAATTCCGACTTGAGGCGGAACGTGCCGGTGGTGACGTCGATCTGGTTGTCGACCACCTTCAGCACGCCGTCGTTGGCAATGGTGTGCGCATCGGCGCGATCGAGCGCGGCCACTTCGAGCGGCAGGCCCTTGGTCATCGCTTCGCGCACCACTTCGAGATTCTGCTCGGGCAGCGAGAACATCACATTGATCGGGTGCAGCTGGGTCAGCGTGACGATGGCACTGGTGGTGGTGACCACGTTGCCCGGATCGACCGCGCGGATACCGGCCACGCCATCGATCGGCGAAAGGATCTTGGTGAAGCCCAGCTGCACCTTGGCGCTGTCGATCGCGGCATCATCGGCTTGCACAGTGGCCTGGTTCTGGCTGACCGTGTTGCGCAAGGTGTCCATGTCCTGCTTGGAGATGTAGCCCTTGGTGCCCAGGTCGACGCTGCGATCCAGATTGCTCTTGGCTGTCAAAAGCAAGGCCTGGTCCTGCTGCTTCTTGGCAACGGCCTGCTGATAGTTGGCCTGGAAGGTACGCGGGTCGATTTCGGCAAGCACGTCGCCGGTCTTGACCTCCTGGCCTTCCTTGAAATTGATCCTGAGCAGCTGACCGGTGACCTGCGGGTTGATCGTCACCGTGTTGAGCGCCTGCACCGTACCGAGCGCCGTCAGGAAAATCGGCACATTCTGCTTGGTGACGGGCACCACGGTGACAGGCACCGGCGGTGCATCCTTATTATTGTCGCCGCCGGCATCCTGTGCCTGTTCTCCACCGCGATGACGGCCGCCGCCCGCACTGTCCTCGCCCGAAGGCTTATGCAGCATGCGGAACCCCACGAAACCGACCACGATCACCACAATGGCGATCAGCGCGATCTTCCAAAAACGCGACATGTAGAGCTCCCAAATATTAGACGGCGGGCCACCCGACCCCACCTGGCGCGGCGTGCGCCCGTTTTTACGTTGGGTGAAAGGATAGGGGCAGTGGAACGAGATTTGACAATGCCGGTTGACATGGGTGGTGCATGACCGATGGCAGGGCCAATCCCCTCTCGTGCCTTGTTCTGACCTATCTCGCTACGAATAGTTGCCCAACAATGTGACGTCCAGATGCGCAGTGTAGGCTGAACCAGCTGCAAACTTCGCGCGGGCTTCGTCTATACTCTGAGGCTTGTTGCCCGGGGACAGCTTGTCCGGGGGAGCGGCAAGTAAGCATAGCCTCGGTCTGACGCCACGCTAACGGTGTGCAACGGCCCGATGCCCGCCGACTTTACTTTTGACTGGAGTAATTGCGTGAGCGGTTCCATGAGCAAATCCGACCAGAGCTTCATGCGCAGCTTTTCGCTGCTGATCGTGGGCCTGGCCGTGCTGACGTTGCTGTTGATTGGCCTGGCCTGGACGATCTATGACCACGAGCCTAAAGAAGTCGACCCCAGCGCCCAGGCGCAAGTAGACGCTCGCATCGCGCCCAACGGCGCCGTATACGCCGGCAATACCGGCCGTGCCGCCATGCTGGCCGCGCAGGAAGCCGCCGCCAAGGCCGCCGCGTCCCAGGTCGCTTATGGCGGCACCAAGGATGGCAAGACGATTTACGACAACCTCTGCCATAGCTGCCATACGGCCGGCGTGGCCGGCGCGCCGAAACTTGGCGACAAGGCTGCCTGGGGTCCGCGCATCGCCGAAGGCCTGGACACCCTGGTCAAGCACGCGATCGAGGGCTACAAGGGCCCTGATGGCAACATGATGCCGGCCAAGGGCGGCAATCCGTCGCTGACCGACGAGCAGGTCAAGGCCGCGGTGACCTGGATCACTCAGCAGGCCAAGTAAGCCGCGCCGCTCTACCGATTCGAACGACGCCGCCTTGGGGCGGCGTTGTCGTTTCTAAGGCAGCCCACGCTCGGCACGCCATTCGCGCGCAAAACGCTGAAGCCGTGGGAAAAATGCCTCGAATCGCTGCTGCAACGGCTGGCGCAACGCCTCCAGTACCGGCAACGACTGCGCCAGCGGATTGGCCCGCCGCAGTCGGCGCGAAATGCCGCCCAACGCCCGGCCGATCTCCGCCGGGTCGGCATAGCCCGCGGGCAGGCCGTGCGTCTCCATATATACAAGGAATCGTTTCAGATCCGGCGGCAGCAGCGGCTCGTGGCGATAGAGCAGATCGCGTAGCGCCGGGGAGAACAGGTGCAGGGGTTGCCCACTCCAACGCAGGAAATCGCGAGCGAGGCAATGGTCGAACCACATGTCGAGCAAAATCCCCGCGTAGCGGCGATAGGGGGCCTCGAACAGGGCGCGCGCCGCGATCACTTCCGGATGACTGTCGGTATAGACGTCGATGGCGCGATGCAGGCGGACACCGTCGATAGCCCCTTCGGGCAGGCGCAGCGCCTCGGGCGGTCCGTGCACGAAATCGCCAAGCATGCCGCCCAGTTGCATCAGCTCGTCGTCGCCCGCGAGCAAGGCATGGGCAAGGTGGTTCATCGTCGCGGCGCGGCTCGTCCGGTCGCCGGGGCGGTTATCATTCCGGTCATGAACATCCTGGCGCTTCCCGCAGACCCCGACAGTTTTCCCGATCAGGCCGCCAGCTTCGCGCTCAACGGCCCGGCCGGCAAGCTCGAAGTCATCAGCGACGTGGCCGAGCGTCCTGGTGCGCGCCGCGGTACGGCGATCGTCTGCCATCCGCATCCGCTGCAAGGCGGCACCATGCATAACAAAGTGGTCACGATGGTCGAGCGCAGCCTGCGCGAATCGGGCCTGGATACGCTGCGCTTCAATTTTCGCGGTACCGGCGAGTCCGAAGGCAGCTACGACGACGGCAATGGCGAGGGCGACGACCTGGCCGCGGTCGCTCAGTGGGTACGCAGGCTACGCCCGGACGACGCATTGTGGCTGGCCGGTTTCTCGTTCGGCAGCTATGTCTCGATCCGCAACGCGGTGCGTTTGCACGCCGACGCGCTGATCAGCATCGCACCGCCTGCCGGGCGCTGGCCATTCGACACGGTCGAGTTGCCCACCTGTCCCTGGCTGGTCGTACAGGGCGAAGACGACGAAATCGTCGATCCGCAGGCCGTATTCGACTGGATCGACGCCATGGAGCATCCGCCGGAACTGGTGCGCATGCCCGAAACCAGCCACTTCTTTCATCGCCGCCTGATGGATCTGCGCGGTGCGATCAAGCACTCGATCCGCGATTGGCTACCGCCTCAAAGGAGTTAAGGATGCGCCTTTTTCTGATTGCCGCTGCGCTGCTGGCGCTACCGCTGGCCGCAAACGCAGCGAGCTTCGACTGCAGCAAGGCCGCCACGCCCGCGGAAAAAGCCATTTGCGGCGATGCCGATCTGTCCAAGCTGGACAGTGATCTCAATAGCGCCTTCATCAGCGCCATGTCGGCCGCTGCCAACCCTGACAGCTTGCGCAGCTCGCAGCGCGACTGGCTCAAGCGTCGCAACGCCTGCGGCGGCGACACCGCGTGTCTTCAACGTGTTTACCAGGAACGCCTGGATCGTCTGCAGAACACCGCCAGCACGGCGCGTACCGGCGATGCGCGCTGGGTGCAGGTATGGCAGCTCGACAACGACAACCCGTCGGCCAGCAGCCAGATCAGCATCACCGGCAAACCGCCGGCGCTGAAGTTCAGCATCGAGGCGAACAACGGCGGCAACAGCGGTGCACTGGAAGGCAAGATCGTGCTGAAGAACGACCGCGCCACCTATCGCGACAAGGACGGCTGCCAGCTCGATTTCGTGCGGGTCGGGCAACGACTGACCGTGCGCCAGAACCAGAACGATTGCGGTGCGGGCAACGGTGTTTATTACGGCGGCAACTACCTGCCGGCGAGCGCGATCGCGGCCAAGCCAAAAGCATCGTTGGTCAGTCTGAAGGTGCTCGACGCGAACCAGGACGCCGTCGCGCGAAAGTTGCTGGGCGAGGATTATCAGAACCTGCTCGACACCATCAATATGCAGGGCGAGATCGACGACAAGGACGGCCTGGGCGCGAAGGTCGGCGATTATTTCGTGCGCGGCCTGGCCAATACCAATGCCGCGGTAGTGATGCGCAAGGGTGATCAACTCTGGATCGGCCTGCTGGTGTTCGACAAGCAGAACAACTCGCGTATGCGCTACTACACCAATGTACCTGCCTGGAAAAAGCGTCTGCCGAAGACGATTCAGGCGTGGCATGACGAGCGTGACTCAACGTTGCCGGTCGATTACATGCCTTGAATTAAACATCCTCTCCTACGTCGTCATCCCGGCGAAGGCCGGGATCCATTCCTCAGTCCTCGCCTGTCAGACGACCTTTGGCAAGCGGCCACTTAGAGGAGTAGATCCCGGCCTTCGCCGGGATGACGGTGGTTTCTTTCAGCCATACGAATTATCCGGTAGACCATGAGCGACATCCCCCTCTCCCCCAGCGCGCGTTACCAGGAAGGTATCGCGGCACATCGCTGGGAAGCCGATCCCGCGCAGCAGGCGCTGCTGCCCGAGTTCGATCGCTTGTATGCATCGCTCTGCGAAACCAGGCAGGACAACAGCGGCTTCTTCGGAAAGTTGAAATCGCTGCTCGGCAACGAATCGTCGGAGCCCGTGCCCGGCTTGTACCTCTGGGGCAGCGTCGGTCGCGGCAAGACGTTTCTGATGGACCTGTTCGTGTCGAGCCTGCCACCTGGCGTGGCATTGCGCCGCCACTATCACCGCTTCATGGGCGAGGTGCATGAGCGTCTGCGCGAACTGGGCGAGCGCCAGGATCCGCTGATCGAAGTGGCCGCCGGTATCGCGCAGCGGTGTCGCGTCCTGTGCCTGGACGAGTTCCTGGTCAACGACATCGGCGATGCGATGATTCTTGCCACCCTGCTCGACGCCTTGTTCGCCCGCGGCGTCACGCTGGTGACGACGTCGAACACCGCGCCAAAGAATCTCTACAAGGACGGCCTGCAACGCGCCCGCTTCCTGCCGGCGATCGCCTTGCTCGAACAGCGCTGCCACGTGGTGGAAATGATCTCCAGCCGCGACTGGCGCCTGCGTGCGCTATCGCAGGCACCGGTGTATCACACGCCGCCGAGTGCAGAAGCCGAGCGCGCGCTGTCGAAGATCTTCACCACGCAGGCCGTCGGCGATGTTGTCGAGGGTGGCGATATCGTCATCAACGATCGACCGATTCCCTTGCGCAAACGCGCCGACAATATCCTCTGGTTCGAATTCGATGCGCTCTGCGAAGGGCCGCGCGCTGTGTCCGACTACATTGAACTGGCTAAAGCCGGACCGGCGATCATCGTCTCCAACGTGCCGCAATTTACCGTCTACAGCGAGGACGCGGCCAAGCGCTTCGTGCTGCTGGTGGACGAGTTCTACGACCGTCACGTCAAGTTGATTCTTTCCGCTGCCGCACCGATCACCGAGCTGTACGATGGCGAACGCTTGCGCGCGGAGTTTGGTCGTACCGAATCGCGCCTGATCGAAATGCAGAGCGAGGCGTACCTGGCGCTCGATCACCGATCCGATTGAACGCAAGATCCTAGGAGGCAACACCATGCTCAGCCTGATAAGCCTCGCCCTGCTGATGGGCGCGCCGCAAACGCCGGCCGTGGACGACTTCTCCACGCGCGTCACCCGCGCGAAGCTGGCCGAAGGCGCGGCCACCGGTCCCGCCTACCAGAAGCTGTTCTGGGACAAGACCGGCGATCCGATGACCGACACGCTCAAGGGTTGCATCAAGAGCAACGCGCCAGCAGACAAGTCGCCTTTCACGCTGGTGGCCGATATCTCGCCGGATGGCCATCCGCTACGGGTGGACGTGCGCGTGCCCACACCCGTGGCCAAGTGCGTCGCCGGGCAATTCTCGGCCTGGACGTTCCCCAAGCCACCGGTGCAACCCGGTCAGACGGATTACCCGATCGAGATCGACGTCAGCGTCGTGCCCTGAGCCCGGTCCATGACGTCTGCCGCCACGCCGCGCTCGCGCAAGGAAAGCTTCAAGGCCATCGTGCGGGTGGTCAGCGGCAATTTTCTCGAGATGTACGACTTCATGGTCTATGGCTATTACGCCCCGGCCATTGCACGTGCGTACTTTCCGAGCCATAGCGCCTATGCCTCGCTGCTTTTGACCCTGCTCGCCTTTGCCGCCGGCTTTGTGATGCGGCCGGTGGGCGCGATCGTGCTGGGGGCTTATATCGACCATCACGGCCGCCGCAAGGGTTTGATCCTTACCTTGTTGTTGATGGCTGTCGGCACGCTGCTGGTCGCCGCCGTACCCGATTACGCGACGATCGGTGTGCTCGCGCCCCTGCTGGTGCTGGCCGGTCGGCTGCTGCAAGGTTTTTCCGCCGGCGTGGAGCTGGGTGGCGTCTCGGTTTATCTCAGCGAAATCGCGCGGCCCGGCCAGCGTGGCTTCTATTGTTCGTGGCAATCGGCCAGCCAGCAGGTCGCCGTGGTGTTCGCCGCGTCGATCGGCCTGCTGCTGCAGTACTGGATGCCTCCGGCGACCATCGACCGCTGGGGCTGGCGCATTCCGTTTCTGGTGGGTTGCCTGATCGTGCCGTTCCTGTTCGTCATCCGCCGCTCGCTGGAAGAGACCGAGGAGTTTCTTTCGCGCCGGCAGCCAAGCTTTGGCGAGATCTACCGCTCGATGCTCGCGCATGGGCGCATCGTGCTGATCGGCGTCGCCCTGGTCATGATGACGACGGTGTCGTTCTATCTGATCACCGCCTATACCCCGACCTTCGGCAGCGAGGTGTTGAAGCTGTCCACCTTCGACGTGTTCCTGGTGACGCTGTGCGTGGGCGTCTCCAATTTCATCTGGCTGCCGATCATGGGCGCGCTCTCCGACCGCATCGGTCGCCGCCCGCTGCTGCTGGCCTGCACCATGCTGGCGCTGCTGACCGCTTATCCGGTACTGCGCTGGCTGGTCGCGGAGCCCGGCTTCGGCCGGTTGCTCGTGGTCGAGCTGTGGCTGTCCTTTATCTATGCCAGCTACAACGGCGCCCTGGTGGTGACCCTGACCGAGATCATGCCCGCCCAGGTCCGCACCACCGGCTTTTCGCTGGCCTATAGCCTGGCCACCACCCTGGGCGGCTCCAGCCTGGCCATATCGCAATGGCTGATCCATACCACCGGCGACAAGGCGGCGCCCGGCCTGTGGCTGTCCTTCGCCGCGCTATGCGGCCTGGTGGCAACCTGGCTGGTGTTCCGGGACCCGCGTAGCCGGGGCATGCATCGGGGCTAGGCCCGGACCGGGCCAATGACAGGCGATTCGTACAAAGCTGCAAATTCCTGCAAGCGCCTGAACAGGCTGCTTCGTTTGTATTTATCCACCGGCTTATCCACAAATTATTGGGTTGACCAGACCCCTGGACCCCGATATGTTGTGCCTCGTCGGTGCCTTTCTCAGACCCACGGTCGGATCGGCTTAATAGGGAATCCCGGTGAAAATCCGGAACTGCCCCGCAGCGGTAAGTGGAAACGAACACCCCCATCGCACTGGCCGGTAAGGCTGGGAAGCGGGGGCAAGTAGGTGGATCGCCCGGAATGATCCTCGTCCACGAGTCCGAAGACCTGCCGACACATCGCGGCCTGCCGCCGCGGTGAGTGATGGCGGCTTCCGCGGGGAAGCGCGTCGTGGACGCGGGGCACCTAGCCTCGCCATACGACCGTTCGCGGAACCCTTACATCACACCTTTCAGCCCTGCGCGCGGGAGCAGGCGAAACGAACTTTTTTGCTGGAGCGCTGCCGCCATGCAACCTCTCGATACTTCCACGCGCGAACGCCTCGTCGGTCGCGTGGACGCTTCTCCTTTCTCCGCCGATGCTGCCAGCACCGGCTCGACCTCCCCTGCCGCAACGGAAACTCCGTTTGCGCTGACGCCACCGCACAACCCGGGCCAGATGCGCGTGACCAAGCGCAACGGTGGCCAGGAGATCGTCGACGTCAACAAGATCGTGCGCGCGGTCACCCGCAGCGGCGAGGGCCTGCACGGGGTCGACCCGCTGCGCGTCGCCCTGAAGACCATCGGCGGCCTTTACGATGGCGCCACCACCCAGGAGCTGGACGAACTGTCCATCCGTACGGCCGCGGCGCTTACCGCCGAAGAGCCGGAATACGGCCAGCTCGCCGCGCGCCTGCTCGGCGCCTTTATCGAAAAGGAAGTCAGCGGCCAGGAAATACAGAGCTTCTCGCAGTCGATCGCGCGCGGTGCCGAGCTGGGCATCCTCAATGCACGTCTGCGTGACTTTGTCGTCGCCAATGCGCGCAAGCTCAACGATGCGATCGATCCGCTGGCCACGCGCCGCTTCGAATACTTCGGCCTGCGCACGGTGTACGATCGCTACCTGCTGCGTCATCCGCAACAGCGCAAGGTGATCGAGACGCCGCAGCATTTCTTCATGCGCATCGCCTGCGCGCTCGGCGGCAACGACATGGGCGAGACGCTGGAGCTGTATCGCCTGCTCTCGTCGCTCGAATACATTGCGAGCTCGCCGACGCTGTTCAATGCCGGCACCTCGCACGAGCAGTTGTCTTCGTGCTTCCTGCTCGACTCGCCGACCGATTCGCTCGAATCGATCTACGAGAAGTACGGCGACGTCGCCAAGCTGTCCAAGTTTGCCGGCGGCATTGGCCTCGCCTACTCGCGCGTGCGTTCGCGCGGTTCGCTGATCAAGGGCACCAACGGTCATTCCAACGGCCTGGTGCCGTGGCTGAAGACGCTGGACGCCTCGGTCGCTGCAGTGAACCAGGGCGGCAAGCGCAAGGGCGCGGCCTGCGTGTACCTGGAGCCGTGGCATGCGGACATCGAGGAGTTCCTCGAACTGCGCGACAACACCGGCGACGATGCGCGTCGCACGCACAACCTCAATCTGGCCAACTGGATTCCCGACGAATTCATGCGCCGCGTCGAGACCGACAGCGACTGGTCGCTGTTCGACCCGAAAGTGGTGCCGCATTTCGTCGATAGCTGGGGTGAAACCTTCGAGCAGGCCTATCGCGACGCTGAAGCGGCCGGGCTGGCCGTCAAGAAGGTCAAGGCGCGCGAGCTGTACGCCCGCATGCTGCGCACGCTGGCGCAGACCGGCAACGGCTGGATGACCTTCAAGGACCGTTCGAACGCCACCAGCAATCAGACGGCCAAACCCGAGAACGTCATCCATCTGTCCAACCTGTGCACCGAGATCCTGGAAGTGACCTCGGCCGGCGAAACGGCAGTATGCAATCTCGGTTCGATCAATCTCGCCCGTCATGTGGTCGACGGCGCGGTCGATTTTGCCAAGCTTGCCGCTACCGTGCGTACCGCCGTGCGTCAGCTCGATCGTGTGATCGATCTCAACTTCTATCCGATCGACACCGCCGCCACCGCCAACCGCAAATGGCGTCCGGTCGGCCTGGGCGTGATGGGCCTGCAGGACGTGTTCTTCAAGCTGCGTCTGCCGTTCGATTCGAGCGAAGCGCTGGCCCTGTCCACGCGCATCGCCGAGGAGATTTATTTCAATGCGCTCGACGCATCGAACGAGATCGCACAGAAGCAGGGCGCGCACCCGGGCTTCGATGAAAGCCGCGCCGCCAATGGCGAACTGCAGTTCGACTACTGGCCGCAGGCCAAGCCGAACGATGTGGCACGCTGGGATGCCTTGCGCGAGCGCATCAAGACCCACGGCCTGCGCAATTCGTTGCTGATCGCGATCGCACCGACCGCAACCATCGCCTCGATCGCCGGTTGCTACGAGTGCATCGAGCCGCAGGTGAGCAACCTGTTCAAGCGCGAGACGCTGTCGGGCGACTTCCTGGTGGTCAACCGCTACCTTGCCGATGAGCTGAAAACGCTGGGCCTGTGGACGAGCGAAGTGCGCGACGCGATCAAGCTGGCCGACGGTTCGATCCAGGGCATCGCCGCGATCCCCGAGCGCCTGCGCCTGATCTATCGCACGGTGTGGGAACTGCCGCAGAAGGCATTGATCGATCTTGGCGCCGCACGCGGTGCGTATATCGACCAGAGCCAGTCGCTGAACCTGTTCATGGAAAATCCGAACATCGGTCAGTTGAGCTCGATGTATATGTACGCGTGGAAGTCGGGGATCAAGACGACGTATTACCTGCGTTCGCGGCCGGCTACCAAGATTGCCAAGACGACGGTTTCGGCGCCGACCGCTAAGGTAGAAGCGCCGATGGTGGATGCGCAGGAGTCGGCGACGGCTGCTGTGTTCTGCTCGCTCGAGAACCCCGAGTACTGCGAAGCCTGCCAATAAAACCTCACGTCGCCCCGGCGAACGCCGGGGCCCAGCGTCTTTCACGCTTGCGGCAAAGTTGAAAGGCACTGGGTCCCGGCGTTCGCCGGGACGACGGTCAGGTGATGTCGTCGTAGAGATCGCGCCAATAAGGGTTCATGGCCTCGATAAGCTCAAGCTTCCAAGCGCGCCGCCATTTCTTCAATGTTTTCTCACGCTTGATCGCCGACTCCATCGTGTCATGCAACTCATACCAAACCAGATCATGCACTCGGTAGCACGCCGTGAATCCAGCAACAAATTCACCACGATGCTGCCAAACCCGCCTCACCAGATTCGACGTAACACCCACATATAACGTTCCATTTCGTCCACTGGCAAGCATGTAAACGCAAGGTTCTCGCGACATGCCCCTATGATCGTCCAAGAACAAAAATGCATTCAGTCGCTCCATGTCGCCTCTGTTCGTCGTCCCGGCGAACGCCGGGACCCAGCGACTTCCGACACATCTATTTGATTTGAAGGCCACCCATGTCGACCCAAAACAAACCACAACACATCCTCGACCCGGGCTTCGAACTCACCTTGCGCCCCATGCGCTACCCCGAGTTCTACGAGATGTATCGCAATGCGATCAAGAACACCTGGACGGTGGACGAAGTCGATTTTTCGCTCGACGTCACCGACCTCAAGTCGAAGATGTCCGATGCGGATCGTCACCTGATTCATCGCCTGGTCGCGTTCTTCGCCACCGGCGACACCATCGTTTCCAATAACCTGGTGCTGAATCTCTACCAGCACATCAATGCGCCCGAAGCGCGCATGTATCTGTCGCGCCAGCTGTATGAAGAAGCGCTGCACGTGCAGTTCTATCTCACCTTGCTCGATACCTATATTCCCGACCCGGCCGAGCGCAACAAGGCCTTCGACGCGATCGAGAACATTCCATCGATCCGCCAGAAGGGCGAGTTCTGCTTCAAGTGGATCGACTCGATCCAGAACGTGCAGCGCCTGGAAACCAAGGAACAGCGCCGTCAGTTCCTGCTCAACCTGATCTGCTTCGCCGCGTGCATCGAAGGCCTGTTCTTCTATGCCGCCTTCGCCTATGTCTACTTCCTGCGTTCGCGCGGCCTGCTGCATGGCTTGGCCTCGGGCACCAACTGGGTGTTCCGCGACGAAAGCGGCCATATGGCGTTTGCGTTCGCGGTGGTGCGCAAGGTGCGCGAAGAAGAACCCGAATTGTTCGATGACGCGATGCGCACGCAGATCGAGCAGATGATGGAAGACGCCATCGCCTGCGAAACGCAGTTCGCGGCCGACGTGCTGTCCGGCGGCGTCGCCGGCCTTTCGGTCAACGACATGCGCCAATACCTCGAATACTGCGCCGACCAGCGTCTGGTCCAGCTCGACCTGCCCAAGAAGTACGGCACCAAGAACCCGTTCGACTTCATGGATCTGCAGGATGTGCAGGAAGTGACCAACTTCTTCGAGCGGCGCGTATCGGCCTATCAGGTCGGCGTGCAGGGCGAAGTGGCGTTCGATATGTCGTTCTGAGCCACTCGCCGCGCCTCTCCAGGACGGGCATACTTCTGCCCGTCGCCTCTATTGGCGACCCAACCAAAACGGGGAGCCAGGGATGAAGCGGTCTGTCGTGGTGTTGTTTTCTTTTATCTTCGCCGGCGCGGCCTTCGCTGCCGGTCCGGCGGCGGTGCGCAAGCGCGTCGAAGCCAGCATGCTGGTGACCGGCATGGTTCAAGTGGCGAGCAATGGCTCGGTCGCCTCCTACACCCTGGACAAGCAGGAGCGGCTGCCGCCGGTCGTGCTTGACCTGATCCAGAAGGCCACATCGGTCTGGCACTTCAAGCTCGAACCCATCAACGGCGTCACTTCGCCGGTAGCGGCCAAGATGTCCATCCGCATGCTGGCCAAGCCCATCGGTGACGACAACTACAACGTATCGATCGCGGCCGCGAATTTCGGCGAATATCACGCATCGAGCGATCAGATCAGTTACAAGGACCGCAAGCCACCGAGCTATCCGCAGGAGGCCGTGCAATCGCGCGTGTCCGGTACGGTCTATCTTGTCATGCGGGTGGGCCGCGACGGCAAGGTCGCCGATGTTGCCGTAGAACAGGTCAACCTCGATGTGGTCGACAGCGACAACGGCATGAAACACTGGCGCAAGGTGCTTGGCGACGCGTCGATGCGTGCGGCACGCGACTGGACCTATACCATTCCGACGACGGGTAAATTCGTCAACGCGCCGTATTACTTCACCCGCGTTCCGGTGAATTACGACCTGACCGTTGCGGGACAGCCCGAGCCGGATACTTATGGCAAGTGGGTCGGCTATGTCCCGGGCCCGAAGGAATCGATTTCCTGGCTCGTGCCCTACGAGCGCGACAAGCAGGTAGAGAAGTTCAATGACGCGCTACCCAATGGCGGCGCCTACCTGGTGGGCAGTGGCCTGACGCTCACTACACCACCGGGCAATACCTGATGTGCTGAAATCAAGCGGAGCATCCCAGACGATGCTCCGCTTGAGCGACTCAGGACCAGCTACTGTCGTCGAAATTGCTGTCGTCGAAGTCGTTATCGGCGAAATCGCTGTTGAAATCGTTATTCGTCGAGGCGAAGTTGTCGTTGCCCGACTGGCGATTGCCATCATCGTAGAAATTGTTCTCGGTAACGTTCTCGATCACCTGCGGCTGGCTTCCGCCGCCGAACAGGCCGCCGCCATGATGGCCACCCACCAAGCTTTCGATACCGTCGAACAGGAACATGCCGCCGGCGACACCGGCCGCGGTCGTGGCCGCACTGGCCAGGAAGCTCGGCGCGCCGCCTTGTTGCGGCTGCGGGGCAGCACCACCGCCAAACAGACGCTCACGCCAACCCGGCGCGGGAGCTTGCTGCGGCGGCATGGGCGGAGGTACCTGCTGCTGCGGTTGATTCCAGGCCGACTGGCCGCCGAGGAAGCTGCCGCCGCCTTGCTGCGCACCTGCTTGTGCCTGCAACTGGGCGATCTGCGCCTTGGCGCTATCGAGTGCGTGTTGCTGCAACAGGCTGCGCTGCACCAGCAGATAGAGCGCATCGGGGTGACCGGCGAGCTGCTGCTGAATCAGTGCATCTGCCTGCGGGTCCTTGCTGACGCCGCTCACAGCGGAGAGACGTTGCAGGAAGTCTTCGAGTAGCTGTTGTTCTTGCGGGGTCATGGCAAATCTACCTGTGGAGTACGGAGATGATAGGGGCGCCGACTGCCGGTTCAATGAACGCCGGCCCATCGTGCGGCGGCGTTCACCTTGCGGACAGTGCCGGAGCGGAGGCTTGAAAAACGCCGAAGTGTTCCACCGCCGCTCCGCAAAAACATGCGATCTTATTTAGCGACGCTGCCCTGCGCGCCCAGATTCAGAAACGGCAGGACACCGCTGCCGTAGTACGTCGGCAGCTCGCCGTTCCATTTCTCGATCGCCGACATCTGCAACACGTTCGGGTTCTGCCGCAACGCATCGCCCTTGAGCGAGATCGCCTTGGCCTCCGCTTCGGCAATGGTCAGCTGTGCCTGCGCCTTGCCTTGTGCTTCGGCCTCGACTTTCTGTGCTTCGGCTTGCGCTTGCGCCACCTCGTTCTGGCGTTGCTCGGCCATCTGGGTCGCCTGGATTTTTGCATTGATCGATTGCACGACGTTTTCAGGCAGGCGCAGCTCGCCGATCCAGTAGATCTTCTCGACCACGATGCCGACCGGGCCGACCTCATCGGTGACATCTTTCTGTACCGATTCGACCAGGCTGGCCTTGCCCTTGCCGTAGACCGATTCGATATCCAGGCTGGAGGCTTCCTTGACCAGCGCGTCGCGAATCATGTTGCGCAAGTAGATGTCGGTGATCTCGTCGATGCCCTTGCGGTACTTCTGAAAGATCAACGTGACCTTGCTCGGATCGATGTGATACGTGATACCCACGTCCCCGTTAACCGTCAGGCCCTGCGCGGTCTGGAAACTGATCGACTCGTCGACCGGACGGCCCTCGTTGCTCGATCGGGTAAACGTATAGGTCTGAGTAAAGGTCGGGAAGGTGTAGAGCTCGTACCCCCAACCTACCCAGTAGCGACCCGGCGGGAGTTCCTGCAAAGCGCCCTTGCCGTCGCCGTACATCTGAAACTTCACGCCGACGTTGCCCGACGGCACCTTGTCGCAGGCGGCCAGCAGAGCAAGCGAGGAGAGCAACAACGTGATTTTGGACAGACGTTTCATGGCTTATTTCCAATCCTTGTGACGAAGCATGTGGATAAAGAGCTGGTAGGCCCAGACGATGAGCAGAACCAGCAAGGCAAGACCGCCGATCACCGCAAACGTGTCCTGCGACGAAATCAACCGCGGACCGACAAAGCCCACGTAGAACACGAGACAAGCCACAAACCACCAGGGTTTGTTGAACACACGCCAGAACGATGCCTTCATGGTTTCTCCATAGACGACGCAACGTTGTTTCGCATGACGTAGAGGCGCACGAAGCCCCGGCGCTTCGCCATGTCGGTTAAAAGAAAGATAGGAACGAACACATACACGGCGCGCTGCGCCGCGGTGGCTTCACGTTCGTCGGAAGGGCCCCTAGCCCGTGGCAGCGATCGCACGCCGCATGTTGCGGCCGACCGGATCGAAGCGATGGAAGATGTTCAATGTAGCCTTCATAAGCGCACCCCATGCGCGCCCTGCGATGACAACGGTGCGGATTCTACTCCGGCTTTTTTTTGCTTGCATGGATTGTGGAATGTAATCACGTAACACGTGAAAAGCCCCGGGCGATGCCGGGGCTCTGCAAAAAAACCAACTCTAACTATGCGCCAACACTGAATGACTCTCTATCGCCTCAGTTTCCATCGTCATCCCGGCGAAGGCCGGGATCCAAACCTCCGTGCTCATGCTTGTTACATGCTGCCTGATAAGCGAAAACTGAGGGCTGGATTCCGGCCTTCGCCGGAATGACAAATAGGAGGTGTTCCTGGAGGTTATTGGGAGCTGCTTCTATAAAGGGTTGGAATTACACATTGACCCGCCGCATCATCGCTTCCGGATAACGTGTCCCTGCAGCAACATCGGCAGGGAACGTCGCCTCGATGTCGCGCAATTCTTCGTCGCTGAAATGCACACCGCAAGCAGCGACATTTTCCTCAAGATACTTGCGACGCTTGGTGCCCGGAATCGGAACGATGTCCTTGCCCTGTGCCAACACCCATGCAAGCGCGAGCTGTCCCGGCGTACAGCCCTTGCGTTCGGCCAATGCCTTCACCTTGCCGACCAGTTCGAGATTGCGCGTGAAGTTCTCGCCTTGGAAACGCGGGCTGTGGCGACGATAGTCGTCGGCATCGAAATCGTCAGGTGTGGTGATCTGCCCAGTGAGGAAACCACGACCAAGTGGCGAGTAGGCAACAAGACCGATCCCCAGACGGCGGCAGGTATCGAGCATGCCGTTGTTCTCGGGATCACGCGTCCACAACGAGTACTCGACCTGCAAGGCACTGATCGGGTGCACGGCATGCGCACGCTCGATGGTCTTGGCGCCCGCTTCGGAAAGGCCGAGGTAACGCACCTTGCCCGCCTTGACCAGTTCGGCCATGGCACCCACGGTCTCTTCGATCGGCACGTCCAGGTCGACGCGATGCTGGTAGTACAGGTCGATATGATCGACACCCAGTCGCTTAAGGCTCGCATCGCAAGCCTCGCGAACATACTCGGGACGACCGTTGACGCCGCGTGCCTGCGCGTTGTTCGGGTCACGCGTGAGGCCGAACTTGGTCGCCAGCACCACGCTGTCGCGACGTTCGCGAATGGTCTTGCCGACCAGCACTTCATTGGTATGCGGACCGTAGGCATCGGAGGTGTCGAGAAAATTGACGCCCAGTTCCAGCGCACGGTGAAGGGTGGCGATCGACTCGGCATCGTCGAATGCGCCGTAGAACTCGCTCATGCCCATGCAGCCCAGGCCTTGGGCGGACACCTTCAAACCTTGCGTACCGAGCGGACGTTGTTCCAGTTGAGTGTCGAGCATGGGTTCTCTCTTGAGGTGGGGAAGACCTGTGCATTTTTCGCTCAATCGGCTTGTCGATAAATACTCAATAATCGACAAGTCTGTTTCATCCTGATAAATAATCGCCATGGACCGTCTCCACGCCATGCGCGTCTTTGCCCGTATCGTCGAACTGCGCAGTTTCACCGCTGCCGCCGATGACATGAACCTGCCGCGCGCCACGCTGACTCACACGATCAAGCGGCTGGAGGCTGAGCTCGGCGTGCAGCTGCTGCAGCGTACGACCCGACGCGTCAACGTCACGCGCGATGGCGAAACGTATTACGCCCACTGCCAGCGCCTGCTGACCGACCTGGACGAGGTCGAGGCAAGTTTTCGCGATACCGTCCAGGGGCCGCGCGGCCGGTTGCGCATCGACCTGCCCGCTTCGCTTGCCCGCATGATGGTGATTCCCGCTTTACCGAGCTTTTACGCTGCTTATCCGCAAATCGAGCTGGACATCAGCACCGGCGATCGCTTCGTCAATCTGGTGCAGGAGGGTGTCGATTGCGTGTTGCGTATCGGCGAGCTGGCCGATTCGGAACTGGTCGGGCGACGGGTCGCCGTGCTGCCCCAGGTAACCGTGGCCAGTGCGGCCTATCTGCGCAAGCACGGGGTACCGGAAAATCTTGCCGATCTGCAGGAGGGTCACCTTGCGGTGAACTGGGCCTCGCCGACGACACGCCGCGCTGAGCCGCTGGAATTTCTGGTCAACCGCAAGAAGCGTGGCGTGATGCTGCCGGGGCGGATTACCGTGAGCAGTACGGACGCCTATATGGCGGCCTGTCTTGCCGGGCTCGGGATTGCACAGTTATCGCGCTACCGGATCAGCGAGCATCTGGTCAAAGGGCAGCTACGCGAAATTCTGCCTGCGTCGCCACCGCCGACACTGCCGGTGACGGTGTTGTATCCGCAGCAGAAGCGGCTGCCGACGCGGTTGAGAGTATTTGTGGATTGGTTGGTGGAACTGATGGCGACGGTTTAGTCCGACCTGCCCACGCCATGCCGCGCCACGTCCGACCCCATCGATTCGGCGGTCAACGGCGCCCCCATCTGGGCCAGCACGCCGCGCTGCTCGCCGAGCGGCAGACGCAACATCGCATCTTCATAGCGCGCCAGTGTCTGAAACGGCGTCAACGCCAGCACACGTGAAACAAATGCCGCAGCACGCGGCCAACGTGCCGCGTCGATCGCATAACGGACAAACGATGCGGTACGAAAATACGACGCCACGCTGATATCGGCGATCGACAGCTCGCCATACAGATAACCTTCGGCAGGCAGGAAGCCTTCCAGGTAATCCAGCGCCGCGGGGATATCCACCTCGCGCGCCTTGGCGACTACCGCCTCATCGGTTGTTTCACGAAACACATAGCGCTTGATCCCGAGCTGGTAGAACAAACGCCAGATCAACACATTCGCCAGATGTGTATCGGCGTACTCCTCCAGCCAGCGAGCTCGCGCACGATCGGCGATATCGACAGGATAGACCGACACCGCCGGGTACTTGTCTTCCAGGTACTGGCAGATCACCGAGGAATCGTTGAGCACCAGCTCGCCGTCGATCAATATCGGCACCCGCCGCAACGGGTTGAGTGCGGTGAAGCGATCGTCACCGACGAAGGGTGTGATCGGGTCGATCTCGTAGGCCAGTCCCTTGAGCTCCAGGCACACCAGCACTTTGCGCACGTACGGCGAAATGTAATTGCCGATGACCGTCAGCGAGTTCATACGATGTCGCCACCGGGCAACGGCGGTACGTCGGTCGGCGTACCGTTGGAGTCGAGCGCTACCATCACGAAGCGCCCCGTCGTGCAGACGCGACGATCGCCGGTGAGCGGGTCTTCGGCAGTCATTTCCACTTCCACATACATCGAACTACGGCCCACCTTGACCACCCGGGCCACCAGCTCGACCAGTTGCCCCTTGCGCACGGGCACGCGAAAGCTGACTTCCTCCGAACGAGCCGTGACGACAATGCGGCGGGCATGGCGCGAGGCGACGATAAAAGCCGCTTTATCCATCCAGGCCAGCGCCTGGCCGCCGAACAGGGTGCCCAGATGGTTGGTGTGATCCGGGAAGACCATTTCCAGCAAGCGGGCTTCGGGGAAGGCGGAGCTCATAGGCGGTTCCTGATATCTCGGTGGGCAACGCGTAGTTTGCCGGAACCGCGGTGCTGTCGCAGGACTTTCGGCAGGGGTCCGCCCCGTGGATGGGGGATTAGGATCGAGGGATTTGAACGTACCAGCCATCGCAGGCCCTACCCGGCCCGCACCAACCGCAAGGGGAACCGCCCGTATGGGTTCGATGATTGCCACGCCACGTCTGTTGGGCGCCCTGATCCTGACCGCGTTGTCGACCGCCGCCATGGCGCAGACGAGCAAACTCAGCACCGAGGATTACGCGCAGGCCGAACGTTTCGCGATGTACAACGCGACACCACTGGTCGACCACGCCGTTACCACCGTCAACTGGATGGACGGTACGCACTTCTGGTATCGCGACCACGATGCCGGCGGCGACCACTACCTTCGCGTCGATGCGACCACCGGCAAGGCCGAGCCGGCCTTCGACCAGGGCAAGCTGGCGGCAGCGCTCGGCAAGGCTTCGGGCAAGCCGGTCGACGCGAACAAGCTGATGCTGACCGAGTTCGCTCGCCTGGACGACGGCCGCCTGGACGTAAAAAAGGGCGGCAAACATTATGTGTGCGACCTGACGAGTGCCGATAGCTGCACCGTCAAGTCGGACAAGGAACCCGGCGTGCTCTCTCCGGACAAACGCAGCGAAGCGTTTATCCGCAACTGGAACCTGTGGGTGCGCGACGTCGCCTCCGGCAAGGAAACCCAGCTGACCACCGATGGCGTGGAAGACTTCGGCTACGCCACCGACAACGCC
The DNA here is from genome assembly GCF_055584465.1 of Dyella sp. NPDC103356. Taxonomy (NCBI): domain Bacteria; kingdom Pseudomonadati; phylum Pseudomonadota; class Gammaproteobacteria; order Lysobacterales; family Rhodanobacteraceae; genus Dyella; species Dyella sp. NPDC103356. The sequence continues at coordinate 135,583 of NZ_JBVJLZ010000005.1, read as the reverse complement.
GGCTGGAAGCACACCGACGCCGCAATCCTGGTGTGGTCGCCCGACTCCAGCAAGATCGCCACCTTCCAGCAGGACCAGCGCAAGACCGGTGAGATGTATCTCGTCTCGACCAATGTCGGCCATCCGAAACTCGAAAAGTGGAAGTATCCGCTGGTTGGCGATACCGATGTGACGATGATCGAGCGCGTGATCATCGATGTGCCGGGCAAGCATGTCGTGCGTCTGCAGATGCCGGCCGATCAGCATCGCTCCAGCCTGTGCGACGACATCAGCTGCGGCCGCGACGGTGGCTGGGACGATGTGAAGTGGTCGAAGGACGGCAAGAGCCTCGCGTTCGTGTCCACCTCCCGCGATCACCGTCAGGAATGGTTCCGCATCGCCGATCCGCAGACCGGCAAGGTGCGCACCGTGTTCGACGAAAAGGTCGCGACGTACTACGAAAGCGGCAACGACATGGTGAACTGGCAGTACCTGCCGGACACCAATGAGGCGATCTGGTTCAGCGAGCGCGATGGCTGGGGCCAGCTGTATCTGTACGACCTGAAGACCGGCAAGCTCAAGCAGCAGATCACCCATGGCGAAGGCAACGTCACCCAGGTGCTGCATGTCGATCCGGCCACACGCACGATCTGGTTCCGTGGCGTCGGTAAAGAGGCCGGCGTCGATCCGTACTATCAACAGTTCTACAAGATCGGCTTCGACGGCAAGCACCAAACGCTGCTGACGCCGGAAAAGGCCGACCATGCGATTAGCCTGTCCGATGATGGCCGCTACTTCGCCGATGCGTACTCCACGCCAACCACCGCACCGGTGACGGTGCTGCGCGATGCGAACGACGGCCGCACCCTGCACGACATCGCCAAGGCCGATATCAGCCGCCTGACCGCCACCGGCTGGAAGCCGCCGGAGCCGTTCACGGTGAAGGGACGTGACGGCAAGACGGATCTGTATGGCTTGATGTTCAAGCCGACGCACTTCGATCCGAACAAGAAATACCCGATCGTCGACTATGTCTACCCCGGCCCGCAGACCGGTTCGGTCGGCAGCCGCAGCTTCAGCGCCGCTCGCGTCGATCACCAGGCGCTCGCCGAGCTGGGCTTCATCGTCGTGGCCATCGACGGCATGGGTACGCCGTGGCGTTCGAAAGCCTTCCACGATGCCTATTTCGAGCGCATCGAGGACAACACCCTGCCCGACCAGGTGGCCGGTGTGAAAGAACTGGGCAAGCGTTATGCGTGGATCGATCTCGACCGCGTCGGTATCTGGGGCCACTCCGGCGGCGGCAACGCCACCGTGGGCGCGATGTTCCACTATCCCGATTTCTTCAAGGTGGGCATCGCCGAAAGCGGCAATCACGAAAATCGCAATTACGAGGACGACTGGGCCGAGAAGTGGCAGGGTCTGCTGAAGAAGAACCCCGATGGCACCACCAATTACGACAAGCAGGCCAACCAGTCGTTTGCGGCGAACCTGAAAGGCCATCTGATGCTGGCGCACGGCACCATGGACGATAACGTGCCGCCGTACGAAACCTTGCTGGTGGTCGATGCGTTGATCAAGGCCAACAAGGACTTCGACCTGGTGATGATTCCCAACGCGCATCACGGCTACGCCGCCGCCAGCACGTACATGATGCGCCGGCGCTGGGATTACTTCGTGCGCAACCTGATGGGTGCCGAGCCGCCGAAGAACTATCAGATGAATCCGCCGAAAGACTGATCGCTTCTGTTCCGGTAAAACAAAAGGCCGCCTCGTGCGAACGGGGCGGCCTTATTGTTTGCGATCTCAGCGTGAGACTATCTGCGCTGCACCGCTGGCCAGCGCCTCATCAATCACTTTGTTCAATTGTGCATCGGCCTTGCTTTGGGCATCTTTCTGCCGCTTGGCCAGTTCCGATTGCTGGCGAGCGAGGCCCGTGCGTTGCTTGCTCAAGGCCTGGCGCTGGGTTTCGATTTCGGCGCGTTCACTCGCCATCTCGCGATCCATATCTGCCTTGCGTTCGGCCAGAGACTTCAGTCGCTCTTCCAGTGCGGCGCGCTGTCTGGTCACGGCGGGAGAATCTCCGGCCGTGTACAGCGAAGCGCGTTCGGCCTCAATGCTGCCGCGCTCTGCTTCCAGCCCACCCAGACGTGCGGCAAGACTGCCTTCGCGGGCGGCAAGACCACCGTCTTCCCCGGCCAATTGCCCTTCCTTGCCGGCGAGCTCACCTTGCATCTGGGCCAGCTCCGTCACCGGTGCATAGGCACCCTGGGCACGCTCGACATAGCCGCTGTCGCGCACCACATAGGCCTTGCCGTCGCGGCGGAACCACAGCATCGGCTTGTCGCCGTCACGCAGGCTCTTCACCTTCGCCAGATCCGCGGTGTCGCCGTCGAACAGGATGTGGTTCTTGCTGATCAGCGCCAACCCATATTTGGCGTTGTCGGAAATCGACAGTTGCACATGATCGGCATTGAAACCTTCCGTATCGGCGGGTGGTACCGGCGGAACAGCAGGCACAGGCGGTACAGCAGGCACAGGCGGAACCCTCGGAACCGGCGGAGGCGGCAGTGGCCTGGGCGCATCCGGCGGCGGCGGTGCGGGCGGCGGAGGCGGTGGCGGCGGCACATCCGAGCTGATGGACATCGCGGTTTCCGGGGCGTCCTCATGCACGCTCATGCCGGCCGCCTCGGTGAGGCGGTACGGCAGCACGCCACCCAGGGCCACCAGCGCCACCAGCAGCCAGCCGCGTGCGCGCGGCGTTGTGTCGTTTACCGATTGCTGCAACATGGTCAGTCGCCTCTTCAAGGTCTGAAAAGTGGGGGAAGCTCCGGCCAGGCCGGAGGGGAGCGGTTGCGCAACGCCCAGACGCAGCAGCAGGCGTCCATAGGTTTGCGCTTCGGTACGTTGCTGACGCATCACCTGTGCATCGCAAGCGGCTTCGCGGTGCAAGGCGTATTCGCGGGTCGCCCAGCGCGCCAGCGGATGAAAGAAGAACAATCGCTGCGCCAGCGCCGGAATCCAACCCAGCCACAGATCGCCGCGGCGGATGTGCGCCAGCTCGTGCGCGATCGCCATGGCCGATTCATCCGGCGTCAGGGCGTGGTCCGCCGGCAGCAGCACGATGGGCGATACGTTGCCGGTGACCTGCGGTGAGGTGATTTCGTCCGATACGCGAAGCTGCGGGCAACGGCGCAAACCCAGCTCGCGCGCTTGGCGCTGGCATAGCGTCTGTAGCGCGTCGTCATCCAATGGCCTGGAAGCACGCAGCGTGCGTCGTGTTTCGATGCCCTGCCGCAGCGTCAACAACAACTGCAGCACGAGGCCGGCGCCCCATAGCGCAAACAGCGCCATACGCCAGTCGAAGGAGACCTTCGGCATCGACGTCGCAGGCAGGACCGCGCCGTCGGATGGATTCGACATCGACAAAGCGACGGACGGCGTCACGTTCACCACCACGCTGTGCGGTTCGGGCTTCAGCAGCGGCAAGCGCAACGGCGAGCCGATCGCCACGCCCAATACCAGTTGTGCACCCAGCAACCACCACAGCATGCAGCGCACGGCCGGCGTCAGTCGCGGCACGAAGCGGATCAACGACCACACGATCGCGAACAGCAACGCCCCCTGCAGCGATGTCCAGGCAAGGCGTTCCAGCAAGGTATCGATCAACGCATCCATGGCTCAAGGCTCCTTGCGCTGCGACTGCAGCTGCGCCACCAGCGCTTCCAGTTCAGCCAGCTCGTTGTCGCTGACCGTCGCGCGTTCGGACATCCATGCGACAAACGGCGACACCGAGCCGCTCAAGGTCTTTTCGACAAACTGGCCGACCGCGCTACGCATCGCCTCGCCAGGGCCGGTGGCCGTGCTGTAGCGGTAGATGCCTTTGACATGGCGGCGCTTCAGATAACCCTTGCCGCGCAGGCGTTCCATCATGGTCAACACGGTGGAGCGGGCCAGGCCGCGCTCTTCGCCGTAGCTGGCGGCCACCTCGCCGACCGAGGCGGGCTCGTGCTCGGCCAGATAGTGCAGCAGCGCCAGTTCCTGGTCGCCGATCGAGGGGTTGCTCATGAGCCGGACTTCCGTGACTACAGTTGTCGTCAACTTACGCCGTGACTACGACTGTAGTCAATAGGCCTGGGGTCATGGCCTGAAGCTCTGAAATAGCCTCCGTTTTCATCGTCGCCCCGGCGGACGCCGGGGCCCAGCGTCTTCAACACGCTCAGGCGTTATGCACTAGGTCCCGGCGTTCGCCGGGACGACGGATAGGAAAGGCCAGAGATTGGAGTGCGATAACCGCTAAAATGGGCAAATGACCACGCCCGACCACTCCCCGCTCGGCAAGACCACGATCTACGCCGACCGCTACGACCCCAGCTTGCTGTTCCCCATCCCGCGCCAGGCCAAGCGCGACGAGATCGGCGTGGACGGCAATGCGTTGCCGTTTCATGGCGTGGATATCTGGAACGCCTACGAGCTGTCCTGGCTCGATGCGCGCGGCAAACCGGTCGTGGCGATCATGAGCTGCCATGTCCCGGCGACCTCACCGGCCATCATCGAATCGAAGTCGTTCAAGCTGTATCTGAACGGGTTCGCGGGCGAGCGCATGGACAGCAAATCGGCCCTGGTCGAGGTCCTGGAACGCGACCTTTCCCAGGCAGCAGGGGCCTCGGTCGAGGTGCAGCTGAGTGATGTCAGTGCACGCGATCACGCCATCATCGATCTCAATGGCACGCTGATCGACGCACTGGAACTGGATATCGACGACTATGGCCCGCCCAAGTCCGAGTATCTGCACGCGGACGACACCGTAGTCGTGGAAGAGACGCTGGTGTCCAATCTGCTGCGCTCGAACTGCCCGGTCACCGGCCAGCCTGACTGGGGCAGCGTACAGATCGCCTACCGTGGGCCACGCATCGACGCGGCCGGGTTGCTGCGCTATCTGGTCTCGTTCCGTAACCACAACGAGTTCCATGAGCAGTGCGTGGAGCGCATTTACGTGGATATCCAGCGCCACTGCAGACCGCAGGCCCTGAGCGTCTACGCCCGCTACACCCGCCGCGGCGGACTCGATATCAATCCCTTCCGCAGCAGTGCCCCGGCCAGCCCGGGCAACCCGCGCGGCGCCAGGCAGTAGCGCCTGCCGGTAATCGAGGCTTCAGATCACCAGCGCTAGGCTTTACGCTGTATCACTTGGCGTCGAGATGCCTCGCGCCGCGATACCCCTTTCCTTATGTCATGCCAACGGGTCCTGTTATGAAACTTTCCGCACGCTCCGCCGCCCTGTACAGCGCCACGTTCGCCGGCCTGCTGATGCTCAGCGCCTGCGGCAAGAGCGAACAGCCGGCGTCCACTCCGCCTGCTGCCAGCACCGCCGCCGCTCCGGCAGCACCGACCCCGGCCTCGACCGCCCCGGCTCCGGCCAGCACGGCCGCTGCCCCGACGCAGGCTCCTGCCCCGTCCACGACCGCCGCTGCCGCTCCGGCCGCTCCGGTTGCCGCCCCCGCCAGCAACACGGCCGCAGCGCCCGTCGCCGGCGATCTCAAGGTAGCCGGCCTGACGCTCGGCGGTGCCGTAAGCCCAGACCATAAGGTCAGCAAGGCCAAGACCACGTTCGCCCCCGGCGACAAGTCGATCTATGCCAGCGTCGCCACCGAGGGCAACACCGATGGCGCCACGCTGAGCGCGAAGTGGAGCTACCTGGAAGGCAAGGGCCAGTTGGTCAACAGCACCAGCCAGTCGATCGCCACCGACGGCCCGGCCACCACCACCTTCCGCGTGCAGAACCCGAACAACTGGCCGGAAGGCAAGTACAAGGTCGAGATCGCGGTGAATGGCAAGTCGGTCGCCACGCAGAACTTCGAAGTGAAAAAGGGCTGATAGCCAGCGCCATCGCTTCTTGAAAAAAGGCGCCGTCAGGCGCCTTTTTTATCGCCGACACTCGGCCGATAAAGCATATAGACCATGGCCACGACGACCACGTAGCCGAATGCATCGTTTGAATACGACGCGCGAACGAATCTTCGGACGATATCGAACAACAGGACGGCTGATTATTCTGGCATCGCATCTGCACCGATCGCTCTCGAGCTATTGCCCTCATCGGCTTTTACCAAGATCCAGGAAAAAACTCGCTTCGCACCCCATGATGTGAGGCATCTTTTAGCGCGTCTCCCATATCTTAAGTGCAATTCATATGCATGCATGCGGTCTTCACCGACGCCGCACGAGCCAATCACGTCGACGCTGTTCAACTGACCACCGCACAGCGACAAGTGCGTCATTCCACGCACGGGAGGCAAGAGCGATGAACCAAGACACCATCAAAGGTCAGTGGAAACAGCTAGGCGGCAAGATGAAAGCGCAGTGGGGCAAACTCACCGACGACGATCTGAAAGTTGCCGAGGGCAACGCCGAATATCTGTCTGGCAAGCTGCAAGAACGCTATGGCATTGCCCGCGATGAGGCGGACAAACAGATCAAACAGTTCGAGAAGACCAACCATCTGCATTGATTTAGGCATGTCTTCTCAGCCACGTGAAGCCGCCGACGTCATGTCGGCGGCTTTTGCAGCTGGCATAGCTCAGGTGTGCTTTTCGCCGTGAGGATGCACGCCCACCGCAGCCAAGACGGCGGCCAGCAGCAGCAATCCGATCGATATATACGCGGACGTGTGCAGACCGGCTACCACATGTGCCTCGCCATCACCGGCAAGCGCACCGAACACCGCGACACCGATCGCACCGCCAGCCTGGCGCGCCGCATTGAGCACGCCCGAGGCAATGCCTGACGATTCGGCATGCACCGCCGATAGCACGGTATTGGTCATTGCCGGCACACCCAGCCCCATACCTGCGGGAAGCAACGCGAAAGCCGGCAACATCAGCCAATACGAACTGTGCGCATCGAGCAACAGCAACAAGACAAAGCCGCCGGCATCGATCAACGCACCGATCACCATCAAGGGCCTTGCGCCGATCACGCCGATCAGCCAGCCACTCAGGATGTTGACGCCAAAAAAGGTCGCCGTCAGAGGCAGGTAGGCCAGGCCTGTGCGCAACGCGCTGTAGCCTTGCACGCGCTGTAAATAGAGGCTCAACACGAAAACGATGCCGTAGTAGGTGAGGTTCACCATCACACCGTAGCCGACGGCAGGACTGAAGCTTGGCCTGGAGAAAAAGTCCAGCGGCAGCATCGGTGTTTTACTACGCGACTCGGTCCATATGAATCCCGCGCCGGCCAGTATGGCGACAAGGAATCCGCCGTAGACAAAAGGATGCGTCCAACCCATCGGCCGCGCCTGGATGATCGCCGCTGTGAGAGCCGCCAATGCCAGCACCGCGAGAACCTGGCCCTGGATATCGAAACTGCGTCGATTATTTTTCGGCGCAGCGGCAGGCACACGCCAGGTCAACCACACGCCTACGGCGCATACTGGGAGATTGATCAGGAAAATACTGCGCCAACTGGCAATGCCGAGCAGCAGCCCGCCGACGATCGGGCCCGCGGCAATCGCGATGCTACCCGAAGCCGTCCACCATCCGATCGCCTTTGCACGCAACCGACGGTCGTGACCTGTAGCCCGATTGATCAGCGCCAGCGAGTTGGGGAGCATGGCCGCAGCCGCCAGGCCTTGCAGCGTGCGTGCAATAATCAAGGTTGGCGCATCGGTGGAAAAACCACAGCCCAGCGAGGCCAGCGCAAATAAGCCCAGACCTGCCAGATAGACACGCCGCGCACCCAGACGATCGCCGAGAAAACCCATCAGCAAAAGCAGCACGGCAAACGACAATGCATAGGCATCCACGACCCACTGCAATGCCGATACGCCCGCCTGCAGCTCGCTTGCCATACGCGGCAACGCGACGTTGACGATGGTGACATCCAGCTGGACGAGTGCGAAGCCAAAGCTGGCGGCCGTGGTGACCCAGGCGGTAGATAGGGAAGGCCCCGTCTCCCGTGTTGCCATGTCCGCCATCAAACGACTCCCGCCGGTCCGCCAAGAGCGAAAAGCATAGGCAGGCACGGTATCAGGGCAGGTGAAGGTCGGGTAGTGGCGGTTCTCTGCATGGAGCGTCTCCCATTCTGGGTAAGTGCGCGTTATACCAACTTGGCCGGACGCACACTTCGCTCCACACCACATCGATCGTGCCGTTACGACCTTGCCAGCGGCAGCATCGATGGGCTCTGATGTGCATCCCGATCCGGCAGGCAACCGATGCCGATCAAGCTGGCTTTGACCGCTTGTTCGATCGGGGTATGCGGCTCGCTACCCAAGAGCTCCAGCAAGCGCGCGTTATCGAGCCGGATCGGGCGCATCCACAGGTAGCGCATCTCGTGCAGTTCGCGCAGCAAACGGACGAACGGCCAGATAACCGCAAGCAACCACCAAGGGAATGCGCGTACCGGCACCGGCTTAGCAACCGCACGCTGCACAGCCTCCACCATGCGCATGCCGGTATCGTCCCAGTGGCCGGCCATATGTATGTTTTCGATATGGTTCAAACGATCCTCGATCTCCAGCAGGCGCAATATGGTTTCGGCCACGTCGGGGAGATAACCCCATTGATGCCCGATACCTACCTTGCCGATGCGCGTGACATGCGATACCGGACGAGCCGCCGTCACCATCTGCGAGAACCAGTTGTTGCCCGCTTTGGGTCCGAAGTAATCGCCTGCGCGTACGATCAGGCTGCGTACGCCTTGCGCACTGGCCTCACGCAATAACGTTTCCATCTGCACGCGTATTGCGCCCTTGCGCGTGCGTGGCCGCTGCGGCGCATTTTCCGTGATCACCGGAAACGTCTCGGGCCCGTAGTTGTAGAACGTACCGGGCAACACGATACGCGCGCCCGTCTGACGCGCCGCACTCAACGTGTTGCGCAGCATCGGCAACACCCATAGCGCCCAGTTCTTGTACGCGGGTGGATTGACCGCATGCACGATCACGTCGGCACCCTGGGCTGCCGCGACCACATCGGCCTCGTTCATCGCATCGCCCTGAATCCATTCGATGCCCTCGCGGTCCGACATCAAGCGTTCGGCGTGGCGATTCAAGGCACGGACGATCCAACCACGGCGCAATGCCGCCTTGGCCACCTCACCACCGATACCGCCGGTCGCGCCCAACACCAACATCGTCTTGCTGCCTTTCATGATCGGCTCTCCGTCTGGGATGTCGCTTATGCTGGCGCCTGGGCGGGTTCAAAGGAATTGACGAGATGCTTGAGTAGCTATACAAAAACGTATGGATCAGACCGAGCCCGAATGGCAGCTTTACCGTACCCTGCTGGCCGCCCTGCAGGAGGGCTCGCTCTCGGCGACGGCCCGCTTGCTGGGCCTCAGCCAGCCGACGGTCGGCAGGCATATCGATGCGCTGGAAGCGGCTCTGGGCATGAGCCTGTTTACGCGTTCGCCCAGCGGCCTGCTGCCGACGGAAACGGCGCTGGCGATTCGGCCCTACGCGGAACGCATGCAAGCAACGGCCGAAGCCTTGCGCCGTGCGGCAACGGCGAACAAAGGTGTCGCCCGCGGCACGGTACGCATCACGGTGGCGGAACTGATGGGTGTGGAGGTCCTGCCGCCCATTCTCGCCTCCATCCGGCACACCTACCCTGCAATCACGCTGGAGTTGGTGCTTTCCGATCGTGTCGAGAACATCCTCAACCAGGAGGCCGATATCGCCGTGCGCATGATCGATCCGACGCAGGAAGCGCTGGTCGCGCGCAAGATCGGCAGGATCGAAATCGGTGCCTACGCGCATCCCGATTATCTCAAGCGTCACCGGGCGCCGCGCAGCATCGACGAACTCGCCGGCCACAACCTGATCGGCTTCGACCATGAAAGCGCCTATATTCGCCGCATGCTCTCGGATACGCCGGCACTGCGGCGTTCCATGTTTGCCCTGCGTACCGACAGCAACGTGGCGCAACTGGCTGCCATCCGCGCCGGTTTCGGTCTGGGCTTCTGCCAGCTTGGCCTGGCCCGGCGCGAGCCGCGCCTGCGCCGTGTGCTACCGGAGCTGACGATGACCCTGAATACCTGGCTGGTCATGCATGAAGACATGCGCCACAACGCCGCCTGCCGTGCGGTTTTCGACATGCTGGCCGATGGGTTGGCCGCCTATATAAAGAGCCAGCACGACCGCTGATGAGCGTTGGTCATCAGGCAACCTTCAAGGTGGCAATTGCGCGGCGGAAAACCCATCGCACCGGCTCAAGCAACAGCATGCCAACAAGAATGCCAAACAGGCGCTCGATCCCCGGACCGATGTCCGCGCTGGCGTAACTGTCGGGCACCAGCACCACCAGGAAGGCCAGAACAAATTGCGTTCCGATATAGCCGATGCCAAGCCTGCCGTTTTCGATATGCCGGCCCGCCGCGACACCTGCGCACATGGCAAGCACCATCAGCCATGGCCACGGATGCGCCAACAGCAAGATACCCGTCGCCAGCAGGCCGCCCACCGTGCAGCCTATAAAGCGATGCAGCAACCGGCTCGAAGGGGCACGGGACGTGGCGGACAAGCTGGCCAGCGGCACCATCATCACCGCCATGATCGTTGTACTGGACTGACTCAGCGCTTCGATATGGAACATCGCCCATACCCAGGGAATCAGTGCCAATGCAACGGCACCCTGCAGCGCGTGCAAGAACGCCGCGCGATGCCAGATCGGCAGGTGGCGAGCTGCGGCTTGCATGCTGCGATCCGTCTGCAGCATCCGTAGCCGGCGGCGTATTGTCACCGCAGACACGCCGCTGACCAATACGGCGGCGAACGTACCGGTGAATATTTCGACAAAGCGCGATTGGGCAAAGCCGGCAAGCGATGCATGGGGAAAGGCCATGCCGTCGATCAACACCATCGCAAACGTCAGGCCGGTAAACAGCCACGCGTAGCTGCGCTTGCCGATCAAGGCCATATACAGCGTGCCCAGGCCCACCAGGCCGAGCGCGAGGCAAAGACGCAAGGGCGATTGGGCAACGTAAGGTGCTATCGACCACGCGGCCACCGCGCCCAGCGCCGTACCGATAACCCGCAGGCAACCGCGCATGAGGCTTTCGGAAAACTGCGCGCGCATCACCATGTAGCCGCTGAAAGCCGCCCAACCGATGTTGCGCGCGCCGAGCAGATGCGCAAGAACAATCGCCAACAGTACCGACACGACACTTTCGAGTTCGTCGAGCGTGCGCGGACCTCGCCGGAACCAGACACGAAAGTCCGCCGCAAGACCGGTTATCAGGCTGCGAAGGTCGGGCAGTGCTTCAGTGATGCGAGACATGAGTTATCGACGTGGCGCCTCGCCTGCGGTGAATGGCCTTCGATGGAATTGCACTGCGCATTTTAGGGCAGCGCGGCTATGGGACGGCATAGCGATTTCTTCTCCCAGGCATAGGGGTATCCTATCGCCTCATGGATATCAGGCAGCTCAAATACTTCGTCGCGATTGTCGATGCCGGCAGCCTCTCCAAGGCGGCACAGAAGCTGTATATCGCCCAGCCATCGCTGAGTCAGCAGATGGCAGCGCTGGAAGACGAACTGGAGACGCAACTGCTGTTGCGCAGTGCGAGGGGCGTCAAGCCCACCACGGCCGGCCATGCCTTGTATCAGCGCGCACGAGCGATATTGCGGCAAATGGAGCAGCTCCGCGCCGACGTGCGCGAGGAAGGCGGCAGCGAATCGGGCATGGTGGCCGTCGGCCTGCCGACCACGATCGCTGCCGTGCTGGCTGTGCCCTTGTTCGAACATGTGCGTAAACATTTCCCTGGCATCCGTCTGCAGATTTTCGAAAGCATGAGCGGCTATATCAGCGAGATGCTGCCCGATGGCCGGCTCGATCTGGCGATCCTGTTTCGCGATTCCGAAACCCATGGCATGTCGGTCATCCCGGTCTTCGACGAAGAACTTTACGTGTTTGGCCAGGCTGGGCTGACGTTACGCAAGACCGCAGCGACCTGCCCCTTGTCGGCCCTCGCCGGGGTGCCGCTGGTGACGCCGGGCACGGTCAACAATCTGCGCCTGCTGATCGAACGCACCTTTTTGCGCGAGGAAGTCGAGCTCCATATCGTCGGCGATATCGACTCGCTGCCGGCATTGATGGCAATCGCCCATGGCGGTAGCGCCTGCACGATTCTGCCTGCGTCGGCGATGCTTCACCGGGCGGAAAACGCCCGCCCGCCGATGCGACGCATCGTCGCCCCCGATATGACCCGACCGGCCAGCGTGTGCTGGTCGCATGCCTTGCCCGTAAGCGCCGCGGCGCTGGCCGTGCGTAAGGCGATGGTTGGCCTGATCGGCCAATTGCATGCCGATGGCCGCTGGCCGGGCATCACGTTGCGGCCGCCGCCGGATGCAGCGACGCTCGAAGACACCAGCGGCAGCGCCTAGCAGCAGGCTCTAGGTTTTACCTATAGGGCACCCGGTCAAATCATATTTCCCGCCGAGACTGGCGCTTTCTAGACTATGGGCTCGGATACATCCCCGGAGTCCTGGTCATTATGTCGCGCTTAATCGCACGCGATATCTTTGTGCTGCCCGCAAATCTATGGCGGCGATGGATACCCTCGCTCACCTTCGATCACGGCGCCGGCTGGCGCGCCGCGTTCGCGGTCAGCGTGCTGTTGTGGTTGGGCCATGAACGACACGATTCGCTCTTTGCCTGGGCAGCCATCGGTGCATTCTGGACCTGCCTGGTCGACCCCGCAGGCACACGCCGTCGACGTCTCGCGTCGATGCTTGCCTTTGCACTGATGTCAGCTCTCTGCGGTGGTTTGATGGCGTATGTCGCCGGTAACGGTACAGTGCCCACCGCGCTGGCACTGTTCGGCGCATGCCTGCTCGCCGGGCTGGCCAGCATGCGCTCGGCGGCCACTTATCAAGTCGCCATCTTGAGCGCGACTGCCTGCGTCGTCATGATCGATCTGCCTTATCACGACGCGCAGCATGTTATGCATCTGCTGCTCACCTATCTGCTCGGTTGTGCGCTCAGTGTCCTGATTGCGGTCAGCGCCTGGATCTGGCCGGCAGCTACCCGTATATCGGTGTCGCATCCGAAGATGGCAGAACGCCATACAGCGACACGCCACGCCATGCGGCTTGCACTGGCAACGACGGCAGCATTTGTGGCCGTGCGCTGCCTGCAGCTGCCGTTCGGCTATTGGGCGACCATGGCTACCTTGTTGATCCTGCAACCGAGCCGTAACGCCAGCTTGCCGCGCATGGCCGAGCGTGCGCTGGGTACGGCCCTGGGTGCGATGATCGCCAGCGCCATGGGCTTGCTCGTCCATTCGCCGACCGGGCTTGTGCTGGCCGCCTTTCCGCTGGTTGGTCTGGCGATTGCGGTACGCCGGATCAACTACGCGCTGTTCGTGGTTTTTCTCACGCCATCGTTCGTGCTGATTACCGATTTTGCGCTGCCCGCCAGCGAAGTCACCTATGCGATGACCCGGCTAGGTAACAACCTGCTGGGATGCTTGGTTGCTTTTATTGCGATGCAGATCGTTTTGCCACGTGAAACTATGGAGAGGGCCTGAAGGCCGTTCTCGCAAAAAAAGAAGAAGCCTGCTCAATTTTATAGGGGTGCCTTCGGGGAACCTCGAATAACCTCAGTTTTCATCGTCGTCCCGGCGTTCGCCGGGACGACGGATAGGAAAGGCTTTTTGAGGTTCCCTGAAGTCGGTCCCCCAGAGAGCTTGCTACATTTCTATAGCCGATAACGTCTCATGATCGGCACACCGATATGGCGGGTTATCGCACTCAACGTGCGTACTGCACGCTGTGTCCTGGCCGGCATGTGGCTGACCAGCACCGCGCTGTATTCGATGGCCGGTTCGCCGCCGCGTTGACGCTTGAAATGCGCTACACCCGCGCTGAGGTTGACCATGCAGCCGCCGCGGCCGGCCTCGCGCAGCACCAGCGCGGCGAGCGTACGGTACAAGCCTTGCCTCGCCGGTAAGGCGGTGTTGTAGCCAACGATCGGTGAGGTCAACAGGTCGCCGAAGCGCAACATGCCGACCGCACCCTGCAACACTCCCTGCGCGTCGCGGATGCCGTGAAGCTCCAACAGGTTCGCCCTGTGCCAGGCGGCGATCAACGCAGCACCGTAGCGTGGATTCAAGGTCGAGTACTTGCCGATATAGAGCTCCGTGTAGAGCTCGGCAACGCGCTCCAGGTCCGCATCGTCAAAATGATGGGATAGATAACCAGCAGCCTCCTGACGCGACAGCATCGCCAGGTCGCGTTTGAGATCGGTTCGCTCGCGCGACAGCCGTTCGATATCGTCGAACAGATAAACCTGTCGGCTTGGCACCAGCACAAAACCCATGTCCGACAATGCGCGCAGCCAATCGGCGTGATGGGCGGTATTGAGCGAGCGGAACCATATCGCATGCGCCGGCCAACGCTCGCGAACCTGCGCTACAACGCTGTTCAGACCGACATCGCGCAGGCGTGGATAGGCATTGGTAGACACCAGCCAATTGTTCACGGCGACCGCGCGATCGATATCGGCGCCGCGCAGCCAGTTCGCCGCTTGCGCGGCCAGAACGCGCAGCGGCGCAGCCAAAAGCGGGCGCCCTAACCGATCGACTTCTTCCACAGCGTAATGGCCATAGGTCGTCAACGGCGAGCAGACCCATGCATTGTCCAGCTCGTCGTCGTTGACGGTCACCGGAAACACGGCGCCACCGGCCTGTACCGCATCGACCCGACTTTGCAGGTTGGCAATCATCGGACGCGTGGGTTTACCTTGGTGTAATCGCAGGTAATCCCATGCCTTGGCATTGAACGCATCCAATGCCATCGCCGGTACGCGGCTCATAACGCGATCATCGGCTGGCCATCCCATTCGATATCGCGCGTCGACGCCTGTCTCAGGCTGCAGCGTTCACGCAAGGCCACGCATGCGAAGGCACCCATATCGATCAGCCCGCCGAACCAGGGCGCGACATCGCCGGGGGGCGCGATCACATCACGCGCACGACGATAATCACGCCACCAGCGAGCGACCTGCCCATGCTTCAATGCCTGTGCGCCGCCGGCCGACAGCATCACGGAACCGAGCATGCTGGTTGCACCGGCACTGGGGCTCAGACATGAGGTCACCGTGCCGGCCAGTGCACCGGGCAAATCGTCATCGTCCTTGAAAAGGTGTACGCCACTGACCGCGCGAGGATTGCATTCAAGTACGGATACACGACCATCTTCCGACTGAATCCAGTCGAAGGCGATCTGCCCGGTGTAATCGAGCCTGGCGGCCAACGTATCGACGAAGTGTCGTATCGCAGGTACGTCGCAGGCTTCGAACCAGAAACTTGCACTGCCCGCCAGGCGATAGGCCGGTCGATAGGCCACATGCGCCAGTACCTTGCCGCGGTCGACCACACTGTAAGAACACAGTTCGCGCCCTCGACAGAAGCGCTGCACCACCCATGCCGCCGATAGCTCCAACGGCGGGGCATCAGCGGGAATACCTTGTGGATACAAACGCACATGCGTACCGAAGCGCGAATACTCCGGCTTGATGACGACCGCATCATTGCCCGCCCATGCCCTGGCCTGTTCGAGCGAGTCGACTCGTGCACTTGCCGGTGCGTCCACCCCGCACTCGCGAGCCAGCTCAAGGAAGGTCCATTTGCTATGCAGGCGATCCAGCGTGGCGAAATCGGCTACTGCCACTTGCACACTGGTGGGTAGCAAGTCGCGATAGCGCGCGAGATAGAACACCTCTTCACACGTCGGCACGATCAAGTCGATGCCATGCGTGTCGATAAGGTGCCGCAATGCATCGACGAAAGCCTGGGGCGAGAAGCGCGGCGATGGCAGTCGCACCGATACGTTGACAGAATGCGACCAGGTCGTGAGGCGACAGGACATGCTGTCGCCCGCGACCACCGACCAACCCTGCCGGGCGAAGCGTCGCGCAAGATCCAGCGCGACAGGAGCGCGTCCGCCGAGAATAAGAACCCTAGGCATGGACGATCTCGCATAACCGCCGAACCCTGCGGCATTTGCGTTCGTCACCGCGTTCGATCGTCCCGTCCACGATGATCGTCGGCACACTCGCCCCGAGGCGATCGATACTTACGCCGAGTGCCATGCGGATCCGCTCGGCATCCTCCGCCGTCGGCGCAGGGGACACGCCGACGTGCAGAACGTCCGGCATGCGCTGCTCGATACGGTAATCCTGTATCGCTGCGCCCGCATTCAACAAGGCACGCGACAGTACATCCGCGAACACCGGGACCTGCTCCGCACCCACCCGACTGCGCAGCCAGACCATATCGTCTTCGCGCCCTTCGATGCGTTCGATCGCGGTGAAGCACGAGCCACAGGAGCAAGCGCTTGCGCGTTCGACCAGGACGTCGTTGAGCCGGTAGCGGATGACCGGCTGAGTCTGTCGATACAGATCCGTGACAATCGGCACAAACCGGCGTGTTTCCCGATCGATCCAAGCCTTCTCGACGATCAGCACATCTTCGTTGAGATGCAAGGTTCCATGTGAGCAGGTGTGCGCAAGAAAGCCTTCGGTTGCCTGATAGATCTGCTCGATCGGTACATCGAAGGCCTGCCGAATGCGCGCCGCATCGATGTCGTCCAGCACTTCCGCGACAGCAATCACACGCGATGGCTTGAGTTGGATGCGACCGGCAAGCGTCGCATCGGCCGCAAGGGCGAGCACGCTTGGCGGGCCAACGAGGATGGTGGGTCGATAACGATCCAGCTCGGCGAGCACGTCGTTGAACGGACGCGTCAGATCGAAGTACTGAAACTTCAACCGCAAGCCGCCTGACAAGGTGTCATAGAGATTGCTGCCGGCGCGCAACAGCAGGGCGATCCGCGCCTGGGTCAACAAACCCTGCGGGAGCATTTTTGCCAGTAAGGTCCCCGCCCACTGCAGACGCTCGGCAGGCGACGCCAGGAACACGCCACGTGCACCGGAGGTGCCGGTGGAGAGTCCGATCGACACACCGTGCCACATGGGGCTGAAGTCGCGCGTGGCTTCCGCGCGTTCGGCCAGCGCAAAGGCCTCGCTCAACGGCAGGCCGACAGTATTGATGCGATCGAACGCATCCATCCACGACTGTTTGTCCATAATGGGACAGTCCTGGTGATCCGCAGGATGCAGCGCCGCGTAGAACGGTGACTTTGTGAGCACATGAGCGCGCAGCTTCTGCCATCTGCGTTGCTGATGCTTCTGCAGAGATGTGCTGTCGCGTAGTGCCGCTCGACGGCGCGCGGCTAGATAGTGACCCACCAGGATCAGGCCATCGGATAAACGGCTCATGCCAGCCGCCATTCGTCGCAGTGCGACGGCAGCATGCGCAGCTCGGGCTCGGCCTTCGCCAATGCATGCAGACGCGAGAGGGTTTGACGATAGGCATGGGTGTCGCCGAGCAGACCCGTGACCAGCGCGGGAGGCGGTACGTCGTTGCGGATGGCTTGTAGCGACCAGGCTGCGTCGGCCACCAGGAAGACGCGTCGACCTTCGGCCGCCTCGAACACCACGCCGTAATGCCCCGGCGCGTGACCCGGCAGGGCGATAGCGACCAGGCTGCCATCGCCCAACAGGTCGTGGCCCTTGCCGAACGCCGTGAAAGTAGCCGGAAGCTCGCGCGCCGGTTTGTCTTCGATCCATTCGACGCGTTCGTTGAAATCATCGGGCAGCAGCTTTGGCAACAAGCCGTGCCTCAACGCATCGATTCGCCCACGTGCCTGCAAGTCGTCCCAGGCCTCACGTGCGCAGATCAGCCGCGCCTGCGGAAAGTCGCACACGCCGGCGATATGGTCGCCATGAAAGTGAGAGAGCACGACGAGGCCGATGTCCTCCGGCTCGATGCCATCGCGTCGTAGCTGTTCGCTCAACGTTTGCCGCAGCTCCAGATGCACCGGTGTCACCGCGCGATAAAGCCGCTCGGGCAGGCGCCGCGTCGCATCGATGAAATGCTGCGCATAGCCGGTGTCGAACAATACCCAGCCCTGTTGCGGATGACGCAACAGAAACGCCAGGGCCGGATAGCGCGCGGGCTTGAAGGGTGCGCCCCGACGCGTCGCGCACTCCGGGTGCATGCAATAGCCCGCTTCGTAGATGCGCCATTCAATCGCCGGCATGATCTTTCCACCAGGATGCAAACCGTTCGATGCCTTCGGCCACGCTCACCATCGGCCGATACTGCAGTTGGTTACGGGCCGCGGAGATATCCAGGGTCTGGGAATAACCCAATACCCCGACACCATAACGACTCAAGCGCGGCTCGGGCTGCCCGGGTCGGGCAAGCGCCCACCGTTCGGACAGATAGCCCAGGGCCACGGCCAATCCACGTGGCAATGGAATCATGCGCACGCGCAGATCGACCGCGCGAAAGAGCTGCGCCAACAGCGCATTCACCGGCATCGGCTCGCCGTTGGTGATATTGAAGGCGCGCCCATCGTCGGGGGCATCCGGCTGCATCGCAGCTTCCACCGCCGCAACGACGTTGGCGACATAGGTGACGTCGATCATCGCCTCGCCATGGCCTATCTGCGGAAACCAACCACGCTGCGCGAGCGTCAGCAGGCGCGGAAAGATCGCACGATCGCCTTCGCCGAACACCGCCCTGGGCCGCAGTACGATCGAGGGCAGGCCTTGGGCCGCGGCGGCACGAACGCGTTCCTCCGCGAACCACTTGGTTTCCGCATAAGCGTTGATCCAGTGTCGCGGTGGCCGGAACGCCTCCGGCGTGTCGTACTGATCGCGCAACTGAAAATAGATGCTTGGTGACGACAGGTGCACAAAGCGCCGCACACTATTCTGCTGCGCAGCATCGAGCAGGCGTTGTGTCGCATCGACATTCGCCGCGACGAATGCTTCACGCCTTCCCCAAGGTGAGGATAGAGCAGCGGCATGCACCACGATGTCGCGACCGGCAAGCGGGGCCGAGAGGTCATCATGGACGAGGTCGAAGCTGCGCGTCGCGATGCCTGATGCCGCGAGCGGCTGCAGTCGACCGGCGTCGCGCCCCGTAGCCAGCACATCATGTCTCATGGCATGCAGACGGCGTGCGATGTGGCTGCCTATAAAGCCGGAAGCACCGGTAACGACGACGCGTGCCATATCCATCAATACCTCAGCACGGTACCGCCAAACGACAGCCCGGCGCCGGAACCCACCAGCGCGATCATGTCGCCACGTCGAATGCGCTGGCTGCTGATCGCCTGATGCAGCGCGACGGGAATCGACGCGGCCATCTGGTTGCCGCGCGTCGCAAGCACGCGCACAAGCATCTCATCGGGCAGGCTCAAGGCGGCTTCCAGATGAGCCAGCCCCTTGACGCTGGCCTGATGCGGCACGATGCAGGCCAGTTGATCCAGGCGCACTTGCGCACGCTCGAACAGGCGATCGAGAAACCGTGGCAGAAGCTTGGCCGCCATACGGTACGTCGCCGGCCCGTTCATCTCGAAAAAGGCGCCTTGCAGGAACGCGTCCAGCGTTTCACGTGGACGAATGCGCGTGCCGCCCGAACGCACCTGGCATAGATCGGCACCATCGGCGTAGGTTTCGAAATGCGTACCGAGTATTTGTCCGTCGCCCTCCGTGTCGCCGTACTCCAGCACCACTGCCGCCGCGCCATCGCCGAACAGCATCGCGGTGACCGGATCGTTCTCGTTCAAGCCGGCGGAGGCGATTTCGCTGGAGACGATCAACACCCGCCGATAACGACCGACCGCCATCGCTGCACTCAGCGTATCGAGCGCGGCAAGAAAGCTCAGACAGGTCGCATTGATGTCGAATGCCGGGATGCCACTGCCACCCAGGCCCAGCTCACGCTGGATCAATACCGCCGAACAGGGGATGGCCTGCTCCATCACGCTGCAGGCCGACACGATGCAGTCGAGCTGGTCTGCACGTAAGCCCGCTACGGCCAAGGCAGCGCGCGCGGCACCGGCGGCCATCGACGAGGTGGTCTCGTTCGTGCCCGCGTAGTAGCGGCTTTCGACGCCGGAATGACGGAATGTCCAACCTGCCGGCTTGTTCCAGCGCGCATCCAGCGCGGACGATTCGACCTTGTTTGAAGGGAGCTGCTCGCCCGTGCCGAGAATGCGCACAGGAAGCGATCGATGCACGGCCATGTAGACGAAAACCCTCGAACCGGCTGCGGTGTCTGCCAAACGCGCATCGTCGCATAGAGCCGGTTCGGGTTGCGCGGCCCGCCCAAACGGCTGGCCGCGGCACTTGCTCGTTCAGTCCACTGCGGGGAAGTCCACCGTGGTGTCGTTGATGCGGTTGAAGACATTGGTGAATGTAATGACCGCTATGGCCAGACCGATATCGACCAGTTGCGTATCGGTGTAGCCGGCCGCCTTGATGGCGGCAAACGCTTCGTCCGATACGGTGCCGTGCCCTTGCACCAGAGTCCTGACAAAGCCGATCAGGGCATCGCGCTTGGCGTCGCCGGTCAGGCCGCCGTGGCGGATCTGCTTCAAAGCTTCGGGCTGCAGCCCGGCCAACTTGCCGATCAGGCTATGCGCCGCCACGCAATAGTCACAGCCGGCGATGCTGCTGACGGTGAGCTTTACGGTCTCCTGGTCCTGCTTGCTGAGGCTGCTTGCCACCAGCACAGCGTCAGCTTGCAACATGACTTTCAAGGCGTCGGGTTCGAGCGCGCCGACAGCGGCATAGGCGTTGGACACTTTGCCGACCGCCTTCTTGATCTGGGCATAGACTTCGGCGGTGGCGCCGGTAGCGGACTCGATGGCGGGGGTAGCGATACGTGACATGAGGAGCACTCCTTCGTAGGTGGGGTAACAACGTGATGCCACTTTACGGAGGCCTATCGAGCTTGTTAATGTTGAATTATCTTACTTATATGCTCAATCGTCTCAATGATTAGATTATGGACTGGCTAAGCCGCCTGCTCGACATGACTCCCGTACGCGGGCAGCTGGATATCCGCTGCAGCTATGGCGCGCCCTGGCGTATCGACGAGGCACCGGCCGGCGCCGGCGAGATTCCCTATCACGTGGTGCTCGCTGGCTCGGCCTTGCTCGATGACCCGGCCGGTGGGCCTCCACAGGCGCTGGAGGCGGGAGACATTCTGTTGATTCCCGACGGTGGCGCGCATGTCCTGCACGACGGTAGTGGCCTGCCCGCCCAGGCCGCTCGCAAAAGCGAGCAGCTCAATCTCGTTGTCAGCGAAAACGATGGCGGCGGCGATCGGCTGGAGCTGCTATGCGGGCGCTTCGTTCTGGCCGCTCCGCATGATCGCCTCCTGCGCGACTACCTGTCTTCGCGATTGATCGTGCGCACCGGGGGCCAGCGCAATAGCGCGGCGGATTCGGCAACCCGCGCGCCGTTGCTCGACCTGTTGTCGCTGATGCGCGACGAATCGTCCGCCGATCGACTGGGAGGACGCGCCATGCTCGGCGCGCTGTCGACGGCCCTGTTTGCACTGACCTTGCGCACCGCCAGCGAGTCGGCATCGGCTCCGACCGGATGGCTGGCGCTCGCCGCCCAGCCCCGTCTGCAACCGGCCTTGATGGCCTTGTTTCATCAGCCGGCCCATCCCTGGACGCTGCCCGAACTCGCGCGCCAATGTCATATGTCGCGCGCCACGCTGGCGCGGCAGTTTCAGGAAACGCTGGGCCGATCGCCAAGCGACCTGCTGACCGATATCCGCATGAGCCTTGCGGCCAACATGCTGGAAAAAACATCCGCGTCGACAGGCGCCGTTGCCGAGTCAGTGGGTTACCAATCCGAGGCCGCGTTCCAACGCGTATTCAAGCAGCGAATGGGGATGACGCCGGCACGCTGGCGACGCCGGGCACCGTAACGTTACCGCTCCACAAACGCACGCAGGCGCGCCAGCGCGTCGTCCCACTGCCGCGAAACCTCGTCGAGATACTCGCGCATCTGCACGATCGATTCCGGTCGCAGCTCGAACTGACTCTCGCGCCCCGCGCGCGTGCTGCGCACCAACCCCGCATCTTCGAGGACATGCAGGTGCTTGGTGACGGCCTGCCGGGTGATCGCCGCATCGGCACAAAGCTGGGCGATCGAGCGCGATTGCCCGTCGCTCAGCTTGGTGACCAAAGCCAGCCGCGTGCGGTCGCCGAGCGCCGCAAAGATCGGGGCGGCGTCGTAACGGCGTGCTCTACGACTCGACATAGTGACGGATGTTCTCCATTTGTGTCGTCCAGCCTTCATCGTTCATACGCATTGCATCGCCCAGGCGATGCTTGGGTAGCCCGTTGAAACCCGACTCCACGACGGTGAGCCGCGTACCGCCCGCAATCGGCTCAAGGCGAAACTCCACCAGCGTGGGTGTTTCTTTCGAATAATCGACCGAGGGATCGATCGCGGCGGGGTGCCAGGTGAAAGCGAATATGCGTGGCGCATCCATCCGCTCGATCTTTGCCTCCCAACGCAGGTGCTCGTAACCCGGCCAGGTGATATGACCGCTGGATACCTCGCCCCTGACGAAGGGGCCATCCAGCTTGACCCGGAACCATTCGCCAAAGGCTTCGTGGTCGGTCAGCGCATGCCAGACCCGCTCAACGGGCGCTTTCAGATCAATCTGCTTTTCGATGCGATCGTTCATATAAGCAACCTCCTGGTTGCTCATTAAGCTACCGCAGGGCAAAGTCATTTGCAACCTTCAGGTTGCATTTCCAGCAGGGCTAAACGAGCGCGGCCTTGGCCAGTTCGCGCAGCCGCAACCGCTTGTCGGCGACCTTGCGGAAAAAATCGATCTCCAGTTCGATCGGCTTGAGCAACAGCTGCGTTCGTGTGTTGCCAAGCTCCTCTTCCACCACCAGCGTCATGGTCTGTTCCATGCCCTGCTCGCTTTGCACCTTACGAATCACATGGTCGGTAACAAAGAAACGCAGGCGCGGATTGGGTTTCTGTTTCGCTTGCTTGTAGCCGAAGCTGCGATCGTCCTTGATCTTGAAGTAACTGCTGTGCGCCAACGCCTCGTAGAACGGAGAGCCCTGCTTCGCCCGACAACCATAAGTACTCTGGTTGCCTCCCATATAAAGCAAGGCATAGGGCAGATTCGACGTGCTGGCCGCACGATAGAGTTGTCCGTCCTGCTTATGAAATTCCCGCAGCAGGGATTCGAACAGCACGTCGGTGATATCCAGTCCAAGGAAGCGCTCGATGAAGAAATGCACGGCGTCGGCGCGATCGATCAGCGCCTGGACGATACCGTTGGCCACCTTGCCCGGCTTGCGCTTGCTCGACTTGCCATTGAACGAC
Source organism: Dyella sp. NPDC103356 (assembly GCF_055584465.1). Lineage (NCBI taxonomy): Bacteria > Pseudomonadati > Pseudomonadota > Gammaproteobacteria > Lysobacterales > Rhodanobacteraceae > Dyella > Dyella sp. NPDC103356. The sequence goes on along the minus strand of NZ_JBVJLZ010000005.1, from coordinate 112,373 downwards.
GAGGGATCGCGCAGACTGCAATCCTCGTAGGCTTCCCGATCATATTCACCAATGCCCTCGACCGAGCTGATCGCATGCTTGGCATAAAGCGGCAACGGCCGTTCGCCCAGATCGACTTTGCGATCGACATCGAGATTGACGATGTTCATCGGGTTGTCGCACTCCGGGCACACCGCGTAGTGCATCATCTTGTCGCCACGACGCTGAAACCACGGCGCCTTCTTGCCGGTTTCGGTGTGGAAGTTGCTCGCCGTCAGCGTGACGCTGTGATGTTCGCCTTGACGCAGCTTGAAGATGTTCATTACCGCTCCAGGTCCGGAAACTTTTTCCAACGATAATAGATGGCCACCATGAATTCGCTGGAACCGACGACGTTGGGCCGTGGCGGGCAATGTTCGGTACTCGGCTCGGTAACGAAGGCATCGACGCCCGCCAGGCGACTGAGGTCGCCCCACTGGTGATTAATGCCTTCGAGCAACGGCGATGCCTGTGCTTGATAGAACTTCTTTTGCGAGCCCAAGGTGGCTACCGCATCTACCCAACCGGGTTGGGTCGCGGGCTCGACATGATGCAATCTCGCATCGGCCATCAGGCCGAGCAGCTTCGCTGCGGTTTGCAGCATGGGTTGCCTGGCCACGAACTCCTGCTGATACAAATTGGCTAACGTTTGCTGGGCAGCGATATACATCTTCAACGCATTTTTCGTCTGATCGCCAGGCAACGCTGCCACAAGGCTTCGTTCCTTTTGCAAGGCCAAGCGAATGTTCTGCAACTTCATGTCGTAGATCATGGGCATGACCCCTATCACATCCTGTCGCGCACCATTGGAGGGCCACCGGGTCTGACCCAGACCAAGCCGGTCGTCCATGCTGCCATCCAGGAAATCGAGGTCATTGGCGTTGCACCTCTCCAACATCACAACACGCAACAGATCGCCCCTGATCGTTGCCTCACTGACCTGGTGGCTTCCCGGCGCCAGCGTCGGAGGTGTTGGTACGACGGGTGTAGGCCTGGTGTAGCGATACAGCCCGAAACCGAGCAACAGCGACCCCGACAGGATCGCCAAAGCCATGGGCCACCAACGTCGGCTATGACTGGAACGCATCGTCTCCCCCTCGGAAGGCCGCTCGCGGCCTTTAATGAGATTTTACGTCGGCATCGATTCCATACACATCGCCAAGGCATCTATCCGGTATAGGGAGACTGGGCGGGTCGTCATCGTCGTGGAGAATGCCCTCGCAACGTTCGCTCTTTTTTATATCTTTACTGGATGCGTATTCCTTCCAACGCACTGCGCGACCGTCGGAAAGCACGATCCAATAAACCGGCGACTGTCCTTCCGTGATCATCACGGCGCCCTGCATCAGGGATGGATCGGTTTTCAGTTCCGGCAGTTTCTTCATGGCGCGCATCTGCTGGACAAACTGATCAACCGTCTTCTTGTTCAACCAGGCCCAGCCGAAGTTGTCCTGAATAAGAAAATCGGTGTTCGGTTTGGCCTGCATCTGTGCCGCCATCCCGGGAGACGTCTGCGCCAGCGTCAACTGTTGTTGAATCCGATCGACTTCATGACTGTCGGCCAGTGCCGTTTGCGACAGCAGCAGCCGCGTTGCCAACGTCAGGTTCGCCGGCCCACCGGGCAGTTTTAACGTGGCGGCGATATGGCGCCCATGCCAATTGACGACCTCGACATCCTTGACCTCGAAGCGCGACTCCAGAAGCCGGAGTGCGTCGGGTGCACTGGCTTCGGCGAGGAAACGGGACGCATCCGATCCCAGCCCGAAATTAAGCAACTCGTCCAGTTCATTTGGCCTTATCGATCCTTCCAGGCGCTCCTTGTTGGTCGCCTCCGCAGGCAGCAGCGCATCTATCGCACCCGGCAGTTCGGCGGAGTAGGTAGGGCTGGAACCGCCCGTCTTCCAGGGAAGCATCAGATATTGCTGGGAGCCCGAACGCACGGACAACGTCGAGCCATCCGATAACGTGACATCGACCTTGATAAACGGATAGTCATCGGTATGCGTCGCACCGAAGCCCTTGGTCAATGCCTTGGATAGCGTGTCGGAGCTACGCAGCGCCTCTCGCCAGGCGGCGATTTTCTCGCGCAACATGGGCGGTGCATCGGGTAGCCGTACTTTCGAGAATAGCTGATCGATTCGCGCTTGAACCTTATCGACCGCCGGCCGCAACACGATCAGATCGATCTGCGACTGCGGCGGCGCCTGCATGGCTGCAACCAGGCGCTGGATAGCCGCCGCCGGAATCGCCTGAAGAGGAAATGTCTGTTCCGGCTGCGGTTTACCCAGATGATGCTTGCTGTGCCCACCGCTGAGCTCGTAGGCGTCCCCACGTCGCTCGATAGCGATATGGGTCAGAAACGGCATATCCGGACTCAGACCACCCCAGCCCGATTCGATGACCACACGCGTTGCCTGGGGCGCATCCGCCCCCATCGCAACCGTTCCGCCGAACCATCCAAGAAGCATCAGGCTCCCACGCAGTACGAACGCGCGGGCGTGCGACTTCACGTATTTCCTGGCCACGCTCACTTCCCCTGTTCAAGCTTCCAGCCTGGCCGCCCCGAACCGCCAGGCGGGATCAAGCGGCATTCTGATGGGGAAACATCACGGCCTTCAAGGTGAGCCCAGCCGCTGCGACGGCCAGCTCGTCCGGCTAATCCTTGATCCCATGCGCACGCAGCACATCGGCGATGTCCACGCGCCAGATATTTCGCGACCCGTTGAACGGACCGGTCAGCTTCTTCTGCAGTGAGGCTGCGGTGTCCCGCGGCTTGGGAAATCGCACGTCTTCCTGGCGATTGCTGGACACATAGACCTCGCCGAATGCATGGCCAAGTGTCGGTGCGTTTTCCAGGCTCTTGCTGTTCACGTCGCCACCCAGATGCTCGGGTTTGCCCCAGCTACCATCGGCGTTGCGAAAAGCGATGTAGATATCCGCACTGCCCAGCGAGTCGCCTTCATTGCCGGCAAACAACAGGAAGCGGCCCTGCGGATCGATGCAGGGATCCATGCGGTTATGCGATACGTCGCCCAGATCGACCCGCTGCGGCGCGGCATAGCCGTCAGCCGTCGGATGCACCACATAGATCTGATAGTGATCCCCGGAATCGGGGCGATGCGCGGAGAAATAGATATCGCCGCTCGCCGCGATCGACGGGTTGTAGAGCATGGCACCCTCGTTGAGCGCACCGTCCACATGTGTGGGTTCGCTCCAGCGTCCATTCGACTGTTGCTCGACGTACCAGAGGTTGGTGCCGGCGAACGTCTGGCCGAGCATGCTGGCGGTCACCGGTGCATCACCGGTGTGCACGGGCCGATTGGAGACAAAGTACAGACGCTTGCCGTCCGGCGAGAAGGCCGGCTCGGAGTCGTGCCATTGTCCCGAGAACGACGCGACTTCCGGTACAGACCAGCTGCTTCCACGGCGATGCGAAACAAGAATGGTGTCGTCGGTTTCGGCCAGGTCGGAACGCATGAAGTAGAGCGTCTCGCTATCGGGGGAAAAAGCCGCGGTGGTTTCCTGCATGCCGGTTGAAATCACGCCCGGGCCGAGCAGCTCCGCGGCATTCACCGAACCGATGAAACCCAGGGCCAACGCTGAGGCCCAGACGATTGCGCGCAACTTCATGCTTGTTTCTCCGTCGAATGGCGGTCGATGCGACCTGCCCCATGATCGGGAGAGCACGATCGGCTCGCCGCAGTTTTGTGATGAGCGGCTACGCCGGCATGACGAACGGGCACATACAGGTGCAGCCGGCTCGGGACGGGTTCATGACAAGCGGGATTTATCGAGGTCGCACATACATCGATACGGCGATGTAGGCGAAATGGCGCGCCCGGAGGGATTCGAACCCCCGACCAATGGCTTCGGAAGCCACTACTCTATCCGGCTGAGCTACGGGCGCATGATGCGCTGCCATGCATGGATGGGTCGCGAGGCGGCCCGATGGCAGGGGAGCGAGTATAGCGGAGCTTGGCGGTCAGGCCCAGCCTGAGGGGAGGCCCCCTCATCTGCCTGCCGGCATCTTCTCCCCCGGCGAAGCCGGGGGAGAAGAATCGCTTTGTTACGCGTGGCCGGAGATCAACGGGCCTTGAGCAGGTCGGACAGGGTGTCCTTGGTACCGGTGTCGCGCTCCAGATGCGGGTACTTCAGGCCGTCGTGGTAGTCGATGCGCAGGGTCTGGAACTCGTCGAAGTTCTTGACCAGCAGCTCGACCGGCTTGCTCTTGTCCTTGGCCGATGCGGTGATGGCATCCTTCAGCGCGTCGCCGGAGAACTCCTTGCCGTTGACGCCGATCAGCTTCATGCCCGGCGACAGGCCGGCCTTGAATGCAGGGCCGTCCCACAGCACGTCGTTGATGTCGCCACCCTTGCCGATCGACACGCCCAGCGAATAGGTCAGGTCGGTCGAGCCACGGCGCATCTCCACGCCCTTGACCATGTCCGAGGGCTTGTCGTTATAGACCAGCTTCCAACCGTGCGCGGCAATGCCGTTGGTGATCGGACCATGGCCGTCCAGACGCTCGCGCAGGTACGGCGCCCAGTCGAACGGCTGGATGTCGTTGAGCGTCTTGACCACGTCTTCGAAGGTGTAGGTGTTGACGTCCCACTCGCCGTTCTTCACGCCGAAGAACGACTTGCCGAAATCGTCGATGGACTTCTTGTTGCCCGACAGCTCACGCAGCTTGGCGTCGACTTCCAGCCAGATCATCTGGCCGCCCGAATAGTAATCTTCGCTCATCTGGTAGTTGCGGAAGGGCAACGGACGACGCATCGCGATGATCGGATCGTTGGTGGTGTCCTGGATGTTGCGCCACTGCTGCAGGCCCGGGCGGCCCTTCTCGTAGGTGGCGGCAACATAGGCGAGCATGTCGCGCGCCTGGTCGTCTTTCCACAGGCCCGAACGCGCGGCCATCACATAGCCCCAGAACTGGGTCTGGCCTTCGTACACCCACAGCAGGCTGTCCTGCATCGGCACGTTGAAGCTCGGCGTGGCCAGGTCGGCGCCGCGACGGTACTTGCCGTCCCACGAGTGATTGAATTCGTGCGAAAGCAGGTCGCGCTCGACCGTGTTCTTGTCCCACTCGGTGAAGTAGCTCGGACCGACGCCGTTCTCGCTGGAGCGGTGATGTTCCAGGCCGTTGCCGCTCATCTTGTCGCTGAGCGAGAGCAGGAAGTCGTAGTGGTTGTAGTGGTGCGCGCCGTACATCTTGTACATCTGCTGCACCAGGTTCTGGTGCACCTTCAACTGCTCGGGCTTGATCTCCAGATACTTCGGATCGTCCGCTACGATGTTGAGGAATACCGGCGTCTTCGCACCCGGGTCGAGATCGACGCGCTTGAAGTACTTGCCAGCGTAGATCGGCGAGTCGACCAGGTCGTCGTAGTCGATCTCTTTGAAGTTGACGGTGTCGCCATTGCGCGAAGCCACTTCAAGCGCGCTGCCGAACTGCCAGCCTGCCGGGAAGGTCACGCTGGCCTCGGCCTTGATCTGGCTGCTGTAGTAGCCGGCCGGATAGACCGACACGGTATTCCACTGCAGGTTGAGCATTTCCGGGGTCATCACGACGCGACCCTGGCGCTGGTCCTGCGGAGAGAGGAACTGGAACTCCACCTCCACGCTGCTCGCGCCCTGCGGCACGTCGACGTGGAACGCGTAGACATTGAGCGGATCGCGCACCCACGGCAGCACCTTGCCATTGGCCGTGACCTTGAGGCCGGCGAACTTGTCGATCGGGCCGGTCGGCGAATGGTTGCCCGGCAGCCATTGCGGGTACAGCAGCGTCAGCGCACCGGCTTGCGCGGGAATCGTCTCGTGCACGCGAAAAATGCGGCGCCCGATATCGGTAGCGTCGACATTGATTTTCAGCGTGCCCTGGTAAGGCACGTTCTGCGGTGCGGGCACGTCGGCGACGGCGGCAAAGCTGCTCAGCCCGAGGGCCGAAACAACCATGGCGGAAACAAGGCGCGAAGCTTTCAAAAGAGGTCTCCCATGGACACGGAAGCCGGAGTCGCCGGCTGTACACAATCTGACCGGGCGATGCTAGACCGCCATGACGTTCAGCACCCCCTGCCAGAGGTCACGACAGCACCGCGACGCTTTGTCCAATACGGCCGAAAGGCCGTGGGAAGGTGAAAATCGTATAATCCTTCGGCTGCGTATCCCCGACGCAGTGCCGCAGCAGCCTCTTAGGCGGTGCAGCGGGAATCATCAAAACTAGAGACGGAGTTCTCATGAAAAAGACCTTGATCACGGCCGCCTTGGCCGTCGCCGCTGTGTTGCCGTTCGCCGCTCAGGCCGACGCCTCCAGCCAAACCAACGACTTCTTTGTTGCCGGCAACCTCGGCCAGTCCAACCTGCGCGACAGCTTCACGCACAAGAACAGCGTGTTCCAGAACGTCCGCTTCGGCTGGCGCTGGAACGGCATCGTCGGCGCGGAAGTCGGTTATGCCTACCTGGGTCGTCCCAAGCTCGATAGCGGCGACGCATCCACCAGCGTAAAGACCCAGGCCGCCACGGTCGGCGTCACCGCCAAGTACGACTTCGTGCCGAACTGGTATGTCACCGGTCACGCTGGCTACGCGCGCACGCGCTCGATCGTCACCGGTACCGACGGCGACTTCACCGCCAAGTCGCGCAGCTGGAACAACGGCTGGTACGGCGGTGCGGGCGTGGGCTACAACCTGACCTCGAACGCCAGCCTCGGCCTGAACTACGACAACTACCACGTCAAGGTAGGTCGCAAGGGCGATGGCCGCGGCGCAGCCAACATCGCTGCCTACTCGGTGTCTTACGAGTATCGCTTCTAAGCGATTCGGCAACGCGATAAAAAAAAGGGCGCCCTCGGCGCCCTTTTTCTTACTGAGCTTCGAGCTTGCTGTGCTTGATCCCGTAACCGAAGTAGACCAGCAGCCCCAATGTCGTCCAGACGACAAACAACTCCCAGGTGGCCAATGGCAACTCGGAGAGCAGCCAGATCGAGAAGGCGATACCGACGATCGGCACCAGCGGCACCCACGGCGTGCGGAACGAACGATGCAGGCCTGGCTGACGCGCGCGCAGCACGATGATCGAGGTACAGATCACGATAAAGGCGGACAGCACGCCAATGTTGACCAGCTTGGCCACTTCATCCAACGGAAACAGGCCCGCCACCAGCGCGGTAAACACACCCAATGCGACCGTCGGTCGATGCGGCGTGCCGTAACGGGGATGCACCTTGGCGAACCAGCCCGGCAGCAAGCCATCGCGTGACAGCGCAAACCAGATGCGTGTCGCGCCCAGCATGAAGGCAAACAAGACGCTGATCAGGCCGAACACCGCCGAGACCGATACGGTCAATGCCACCCAATGCAGGCCCAGCCCCTTGAAGGCATCGGCTACCGGTGCATCCGTGTTGAGGCTGGAATAGTGGGCAATACCCGTCAACACCATGGACACGGCCAGGTACATGGCCATCGAGATGCCCAGCGACAACAGCACGGCACGTGGCAGGTCGCGTTGCGGGTTCTTCGACTCCTCCGCGGCGGTGGTCAGGGTGTCGTAGCCGAACACAGCAAAGAACACCACGGCCGCTGCCGTCCCTACGCCTTGGAACCCGAAATGTCCGATGCCATCGGGCCCGACCACGCGCGCCGGAATAAAGGGCACCCAGTTGGCCGGGTTGACGTAGAACACGCCTACGCCGATCACCAAGGCCACCGCCAACACCTTGATGATCACCACCAGGGTATTGAAGCGTGCGCCCCATTCGGTGCGAAAGATCAGCAACGCCGACACGCCCAGCGTCACCAGCGCGGCAATCACGTTGAAAACGTGACCGTCTCCCGTACCCATGGCACCTTGCGCCCACACGGGCAGGTGGATGCCCAAGCTGCCGAGCGCAGACTGCACATAGCCGGCCCAACCGATCGCCACCACCGCGACAATCAACGCATATTCCAGCAGCAGATCCCAACCGATCAGCCACGCGGCCAACTCGCCAAGCACCGCGTACCCGTAGGTGTAGGCGCTGCCGGTGACCGGAATCATGCCCGCAAATTCGGCATAGCAAAGAGCGGCCGCCGCGCTGGCAATACCGGCAATCAGAAAAGACAGTGCAACGGCCGGACCGGCGTTGAGGGCGGCCTGCTGACCGGCCAGCACGAAAACACCCACGCCGATGATGCCGCCGATGCCGATCGCGGTGAGCTGCCACAAGCCGAGCACGCGACGGAAGTCGCCTCGCTTGCCCGCCTCGGCCTGCAACACCTCCACCGGCTTGTGGCGGACCAATTTGCTCAAGAAACTCATCGCAACACCCTAGAACGAAGTCGAGCGATCATAACCGCTCGCTCCGGTCGCGCCATGCTGCAATTGCGTTTTAGCCTGAAATGGCGCGTCCTACACGATGCCGGCGCACGCCCCATATGAGTAAAAGGAATACAAGAGCACTGGCTGCCGGCACCGCGACCAATGCGGACCATACGCGAGCGTCCAGCTGCATCACGCCGAACCATCCGCCGGTCACCAACGGAATCGCGGCGGTCGCCGCCAGACGCAGCAGCTCCAGTCCAACGCCGCCACGACGCAGTTCGGTCATCGCGCCCAGGGCATAAAGGCTGAGCAGCAGGAAGGCGGCATAACTCAGCAGGCTCGACGCAGGCATGTGCTTGGCCAGGTCGAGAAAATGCACACCCATCGCCAACAGCAGAGCGAACTGAATCAGGCTGTAGATCACCAGCGGGGTCGGCAATGGCGGCGCAAAACGCTCGCGTCCGATATCGAACGCGCTCTTCGGAAAGCGCTCGGCCACATCGGCCGGACGCCAACCGGGCGGCTTGAACCATATGAGCAGCTTGTCGCGCCAACGACGCGCGTGCCAGGCGTCCTTCAAGGTCGCCCAATACACCTCGGCATTCGCCCAGAGCGGATTCCAGCTACGCAGCGGCGAACGCGTGCCGTAGATCGGCGGATCGTTGTCGTCCTCTTCGATAAACGTGCCGAACAGGCGATCCCAGATGATCAATACCCCACCGTAGTTGCGGTCCAGGTATTTGTCGTTCACCGCATGATGCGCCCGATGATTCGATGGCGAACAGAACACGCGGTCGAACCAGCCCAGGCGGCGCACTACTTCGGTATGCACCCAGAACTGGTAAAGCAGATCGATCAACGCAACGACGACGAACACTTCCAGCGGATAGCCGATAATCGCCATCGGCAGATAGAACAGCCAGCCGAGCAAGGCACCACTGCCGGTCTGGCGCAGCGCGGTGCTCAGGTTGTAGTCCTCGCTTTGATGATGCACCACGTGCGCGGCCCAGAGGATATTTACCTCATGGCCAAAGCGATGCAGCCAGTAATAGCAGAAGTCATACAGCAACAACCCGCTCACCCACACCCACACGCTATCGGCCGGCAGATGCAACAACGCCAGATGTTGCGCGCACCAGGCATAGATCCCCAAGGTCAGCAGCTTGGTGAATACGGCGGCGATCTGCGAGATCACGCCCAGCGACAAGCTGTTGATCGCGTCGCTGCTGTGATAAACCCGCTTGCCTTGCCACCGGGCGATCAGCAGTTCCAGCGCGATGAGCACAAAGAACACTGGCGTCGCCCAGGTGATGATGATTTCCTGCATGTTCAAACTGCGCCCTCTCCGGTCCAGGCGAGCCGAGTGTAGCGCTGTTCGCGTTTTCGATTTCAAACGCTCGGCGAACCCGAGGGGCGGGCCCGGCATCGACGCCGGGCCGCCTTTTTAACGTTGGGAAATCCCTTTCCCGTCGAGCATTAGAACCGGATAGTCGCCGTCAACATCGCCGCACGCGGTGCGCCGGGCAGCAGCGTCTGGAACGTACCCGTCGGGTCGCTGACCACGAAGCCGTTGGAGCCCACGGTGGCGAAGTAGTGCTTGTCGGCCAGGTTGGTCACGTTCAGTGCCAGCTTGAGGTCGTCGGCCATGCTGAGCTTGCCGAAGTCGTACGCCACGGCCGCGTTGAAGATCCAGTACGAGGGCACGCCTGCATCGTTGATGTAGGTGTAGTAGCGCTTGCCCGTGTAGTGCGCCGAGAGACGCATATCCCACGGGCCCGGCGTCCAGATCACTTCCGAGGCGAGCAACTGCTTGGGACTGTCGACCACGGTCTTGCCCTTGGTCGGCACGACCACCGGCTGGCCCTGGCCATCGACGCCATTGATGTAGTTGTCGTCGTAACGCGCACGGTTGTAGGACAGCGAGTTGGTCCAGCGCCAGTCCTGGGCCAGCTTGAAGTTGACGGCCAGCTCGGCACCACGGCTCGTCACCGAGCCCACGTTCGCATACGCGGACGCGCAACCGATGATGCCCGCGCATTGGGAGATCACCAGCAGACGATTGCTGAACTTGACGTCGTAGACGGCCAGCGAGGCTTCGTAGAAATCCGTCACCTGGCGCAGACCGCCTTCGATGGTGCGCGACTGTTCCGGCTTGAGCTGCTTGCCGAAGGTGTCGAACGCCGCCTGCGTCGTTGCCAGCGGACCGGTGATGCCGGCCTGGTAGGCCGCGATGTTCTTGGCGTAGGAACCGAAGACTTCCCAACCGCCGCCGATGCGGTAGCTGGCGCCGACCTGCGGCAGGAAGTTCTTCTTCGCGGTCAGCTCGCCGTTGGCGTAGGCGCCGGGCGTGCCATAGGTCAGCGTGCCGGGGACATCGCGCGCCGTCACCTTCGTATCGGGCGACTTGAAGCCGACGTCGACGCTCAGGCGATCGTCCAGCAAACGGAAACTGTCCTGCACGTAGAACTGGCGGGTTTCGGTTTCGTAGTGCTGGTAGAACTGACGAAGATCCGGATCGCTCAGGAAATAGTTATCGTCGAGCGGGCCGGTGATGTAGTAGTAGTTGCGCTGTACGTTGTGATTGGAATCTTCGTACCAGAACCCGGCTTCCAGATGATGGATACCGATATCCCAGTTCAACGCGGCGGTGACGCCAGCGCGATCGATGCCGTATTCGGTGGTACGGATCGAGATCGGCGTCTGCTGCGGCGTGCCGGGGAACGAGACCACGTAGGGCGTGAACCAATGTCCCTGGCCACGATCGTTGTGGTAGTAACCGGTCGCCTTCAGGCGCACGGTGTCGCTCAGCGCGAAGTCACCGAACACGCTGGCAATGGTGTCGTCACGCAAGCCGCGCGCATCGTAATACGCATCGTCCGGCGTCTGCACATTGCCGTCGGACACGGTTCCGGTGGTCTGGTACTGATTAGCCACGCGCAAAGCACGGCTCCAGTCCGGACGGAAGTTGTCCCAGTTCCAGCCATTGCGACGCTGCAGCGCCAGCGACAGATCTTGGTAGTCGTTCTCATCGCGGCTCGACGTGGTGACTAGCGCGCCGATCTTGCTGTCGCCAAAGTTGTAGACCGCCTTGGCATTGAACTGCGACTGGTTCTGCTCGCCGTCGCCCTTCCATTTGTCGACGTCCGAATACGCGGCCGACAGATACATGGCGAAGCCGTTGTGATCGCCGGTATCGAGACGCGCATACGTGCGGCGCGCCGAATCGGTACCAAAGCCCTGCGCGACCGTCACGCCATACTGCGGGGTCGGATCGCTGGAATAGAACTGGATGGTGCCACCCAGATCGCTGGTCGATGCGGTGCCCAGTGCGCCGATACCTTCGGCAAGTTCGGCGCCGTCGAGGTTCTCGGCAATCAAGGCACGGCTGATATGCAAGCCGTTCTGGTTGCCGTAGCTCATATCGCCCAACGGAATGCCGTCGAGCGTAAAGCCCAGTCGATTCTGATTGAAACCACGCAAGCTGATGCGTGTCGACCACTCGTAGTTGCCGAACGGATCGGCCGATTCGAAATGCACGCCCGGCTTGGATTCGAGTACCTTGAGCGGACTCGTTCCCGGTGGCAGCGCCTTGACGTCGTCGACCGTAATACGCTGAATCTGGCGCGTTTCGCCCTGTCCGATAACAGAAACCGCTTCCAGGCGTTTTACCGATGCATCCGCAGCCGGTGCGGCATCGGTTGCCGGCGTCGTTTCGTCGGCAGCGTATGCGTTGGCTTGCAATGCGATCATGAGAGCCAGCGCCAACGTGGCGCGGCGGCTAGACAACAGGCGGTTCGACATGCGTGCGCATCCCCAGCGCGGCTACGAACGTAGCCGCGTCATTTATTGGACAAAGGTGTCGTGATCCATCCCCCAAGCGATGGATCGTGAAAGCATGCGGAAGGTTTATGAAATTGCGCTTACATTGATATGTCGTCTCGCACGCGCACCGCACGACTTTGATGACAACGCCCTCGATGAATCGCCTTCTTTACTGCTTGATGTCCAAAGGCTTGCCTTGAGCTTGCGGCAAGCTGACGCCAAGCCACATCGCGAGCGTCGGTGCGATATCGCGCATATCCACGAGGCCGAGGTTGCGACCCGCGGCAACGCCCTTGCCCTGGATCAAAAGCGTCGCGCGTTGATCGACACGCGCGGGATCGTAACCATGCATGCCTAGATAGTGCGAAGGCGCCGGTAGCGGTGCGTCGGGTTTGATGCCCATTTCGAAGCCGGGCTTGAAGATCACGAACCAGCTCGCCTCGGTTGCGCCGCCCTTCTTGGCGATGTTCGCGCGATCCATCACGTTGTCGATGCCATAGGCCGGATCGGCTGCCAACGTTTTCAACAATGCGCTCACACGTGCCTGCAGCGCGGCATCATCCGGGTTCTTCAGTACGATCGCCGCACTGCCACCATCGTTCCAGACGGCTGCCTGCCAATCGGTTACCTCGCCGTCCTTGACCGATATCAAACCGGCCTTGATAAACGGCGCGTACAGATTGACGTCTTGCTCGACCGATGCAAAACCATGATCGGACACCACAGCCACGATGCCGTCCGGATGCACCTGTTGCGCGGCCTGGACCAACTGGCCGATCTGAACATCGAGCTGTTCCAGCACGCGATTGGCATCCGCCGTACCGGGACCTTTGGCATGCTCTTCGTGATCCAGCGATGCCAGATACACCGTCATGAAGGCCGGCGAATGTTGCTTCAGCAGCGCTACCGCGAAGCGTGTACGACGTACATCGCCGTCAAGCGATTCGTCGATGCCCAGCGGATAAGGCCCAAGGTCTTTTTCCAGACCGGGCAACAGATCCGGTGTTGCCAGGGCAGCCAACAGCTTGCGGTCGTCAGGCGTTCCGGTGCGCCAGATCTGCGGAAGATTCCAATCCGCCGGCGCGCCGACGCTTACCGGCCAATGCACATTGGCCGTGCTCAACCCTTGCGCGCGTGCAGCGGCCCACAGCGTCGGCACGCGGATGTCGCTGACATACCAATCCCAACCGTATTGATTCTTGTTGAGCGGATCGAAGGTGAGATTGCCGCCCACGCCATGGACGGCCGGCGTCACGCCCGTCAGCAGCGTGACGTGGCTCGGATAGGTCAAGGTAGGCAGCACACCGGTCACGCCGCTTGCATAACTGCCCTGCGTCACGAAGCGCGTCAGGTTGGGCAGGGTCAGACCACGCTGCCTGGCCTGCAGAATGTCATCCGGACGAAGTCCGTCGATGGAAATCAGCAGGACCGGTGCGGCTATCGCGGGCACCGCACCCAGCATCAACGAAAGACCCAGCAAACCGCCTCGCAACAATGCGCGCATCCGAAACATCCCCTGATGGAAACCGTAGATGCTTGCGGTTGCGCGCTACAAGGCCATGACAGACGCGTGTCGTAAACTTATCGCACGTCCAGTGCGCGCCGACCCAAGGCAGGATCGTCGGTAAAGAAAGCATCGATACCGGCATCGAGATAGGAGCGGATTTCGGCCACCGAGCCGTTCTCGTTGAACTGCTTCGGATCCGTGCCCTGCCAGAAGTTCTTCGCCTGAAAATGATTCTCGGGGCGAAACGTATAGGGGTGCACTTCGAGTTTGACGGCATGCGCGTCGTGCACAAGCGACGTGGGCTCGCCCAGGCTGCCATCGCTTGCCAACGGAATGATTGCGCGAGTGTTTGGGCCAATCGCATCGGCGTACGTGGCGATGTCGCGCAATCCCGCCGGCGTGAGCATATCCGCGTAGCGCAGCTTGCCGCCTGCGACGACCACGTCGAACGGCTGCGTGTCGGCGTCATCGATCAGCTGCAGCAGGCGGATATTGGGATGGTTCTTGCCGAGCTTGCCGCGCAGGTAACGCAGGTTGGCGATCTCGAAGGACTGGATTTCCACCGGCGCCGTGCGGGTATAGGCATGTGCATCGAGCGTACCGAGTACGCGTTGCTCCATCGGCAGACCAATTTTTTGGAAATAGGTGCCGTGCTTGATCTCGGGAATGATGCCGATGGGACGCCCATAGGTCGCGGACTGCGCCGCTACGAAATCGATGATCTCGTCGAGCGTCGGAATCTGGAACTGGCCGTCGTACTGCGTGCTGCGAAACTGCGGCAGACGTTCGCGGGCACGCAGGGTTTTCAGTTCCGCCAGCGTGAAGTCCTCGGTGAACCAACCGGTGATGTTGTTCCCGTCGACGCTCTTGGTGGTCTTGCGCCCGGCGAACTCCGGGTGTTTGGCGACATCGGTGGTGCCGCTGATTTCATTTTCGTGGCGAGCGACGAGCGCGCCGTCGCGGGTCATCACCAGATCCGGCTCGATGAAGTCGGCACCATCGGCAATCGCCTTGCTGTAGGAGGCCAGCGTATGTTCCGGGCGCAGCGCGCTGGCGCCGCGGTGGCCGATGACCAGCACCTTGGCGGCAATGGGCGCTTCCTTGGCGACAAGAGGGGCGGACATGACCAGAATCCCGGCGGTGAGGGCGATGGCCCAGCTTAACGATTTCATGCAAGGACTCCATGGGCGTTTCGCGCCCAGGGTAAGAAAACTCTGTGACAGTCAGCGCAAAAGAGCGTCTTTGCTGACTTGCCGTAACCAGGCCTCATAGGTAGGCCGGTCGACCGGCACACCATCGGCATTGCACGCCTGCAGGCGGCAGGCCATCTCGCCGATGCGCGGCGCGTGTTGCACGATGATGTGGAAGATCGCGTTCTGCTCCATCTCGCCATGGAAGGCCGATGCGCCGGGCCCGGTGGCAAAGATCGCCACATCCTCGCCGCCGTGCGTTTCTTCCTTCAGCGGGACGATGGTTTCCTGCAGGTAGTTCGGATCGTTGACGGCGACATGAGTCAGATCGGGACGACCCTGGGTGCTGCCGCGATAGCTCTTCGGCGCGTGCGGAAACCGCTTGGAGCCTTCGGGCTGGCTGTCGCTGGCACCGGTGTAACCGCTGCCGTTGGCAAAGCCCAGCGTGGTGTATGGCTTGCCGGTGGCGTCGTGCGCGAGGCCCGAGCCGCCCTCTTCGTCGTAGCTGTCGGTCGGCCCGGCCACCAGGCCGAGGATATCGTTGCCACGCTTGGGATAGCCGGCAAACGTCAGCGTGTGGCTATGGTCGGCGGTGACGACGATCAAGGTCTCGGCGGGGTCGGTGTGGTCGAGCGCGGCCTGTACGGCGTCGGCAAACGCCACCGTTTCGTCGAGTGCGCGATAGGCATTGCCCGCATGCAATGCATGGTCGATACGACCACCTTCGACCATCAGAAAGAAGCCGTTGGGGTTTTGCTTGAGCACCTCGATGGCGCTGGTCGTCATCTGCGCCAGGCTCGGCTCGCCCGCGGCGTCATGCGGGCGATCGTGTTCGTAGTTCATATGCGAGGGCTCGAACAGGCCGAGCAGTTGCGGTGTATGTGCCAGGTCGAGAGCTTCGAGCTGCTTGAGATTCCACACATAGGCACCACCCGGATGCCTGGCTTTCCATTCCGCCAGCAAGTCGCGTCCATCGGCGCGCTGGCCGTGCTTGTTCGGGTACTCCGGATCAGCCGCATTCCTGGGCATGAACTCGGTGCGACCGCCGCCCATGGCCACGGTCAAACCGCCGCGGGCCGGGAAGTCGACCAGTTGGGCCGCGAAGTCCTTGCAGCCATCGGCATGTGCCTGCGTGCCGAGTGCGGTGTCGACTTCCCAGTTGCGCTCGGGTAGATGCCCGTACGTCGCCGCCGGTGTGGCGTGCGTGATGCGCGTGGTGGTTACCGCGCCTGTACTCATGCCGGCAGCCGATGCCAGCTCCAGCGTGGTGACCAGTTCCTGGCCCTTGCTGGCGGCGCAGTCCTGACGCTTGGGTAGCTGCGAGACGCCGATAAAGCCGGCGCGTGTCTTTACCCCAGTCATGATGGCGGTCATGGTGCCGGCCGAATCGGGCGTCTGTTGATCGGTTTCGTAGGTACGGCTGAGCGCGCTGAAAGGAAAACTCTCGAAGCTCAGGCGATAGCTTTCACCGTCCACGCCCTTGCGCTGCCCGGCCAGCACATGTGCGGCAGCGATCGTTGTGATGCTCATGCCGTCGCCAAGAAAGACGATCACGTTCCTGGCTTTCTGTGTCGATACCGCCTGCGCCGAGTGCTGCGCGGCCTGCGCCGCGCCGTTACGGAACCACCATTGCGCTGTCTCGCCCGAGGGACGCTGGATGGCCGGAATGTCGATCGTGGCCGGCCGCGGCGACGTCACTGTCTGGCTGGCGCAAGCCGCCAGCAGGGCGAAAGAAAGAACGAGGCAGCTGCGATAACGCATGGATATCCCGCGGGCATGAAACCGTGAAGCGCCCGATCATAGCCCATGAATCGCAAGATCTTGCTTACAGTTTGATGTATATCCGGCGTCGATCGAGCACACACACGATGACCCACCACACCGCGACGAACACCACGGCGAAGGCCAGCGACGCCACATAGGGACCTGCCACGGGCGTGATCCAGCCAGCAAAGGCGTGGTTGTAGATCGGCTCTTGCAGTCCCAGGCCCGGCAACAGAATCTGCATCAATTCGGAGCCTGCATACGCCGCCACCGCGTTGACGCCGAAGCGGCGCCCCCATGCCGGCCAACCGCGCTCGTCAATCAGCTGATGAAATACACCCAGCAACAGCGCTGCCCATCCGGCGCACCACAGCACAAACGATGGTGTCCAAAGATTCTTGTTGAACGGAAGCAGCAGCGACCACAGCGCGCCCAGGAGGATCCCGGTGACACCGGCGATCCACAGCGGTTTCATCTGCCCATCGCGCAGCCAGCGGCCAGCACATAACCCAAGCAGGCAGGTTGCCAGGGAAGGCAGCGACGCAAGCAGACCCTCCGGATCGTGACCACGGCCCGTCGCCGGGTCGATCAGATACACGAACCGACCGAAGACCGCGCTATCGGATCGGCTGACTATGTTGATGAAAGGCTCAAGCGAACCGCCTGCAAGCAGCAGCCCCCAGTAGCCAAGCAGAATGACGACGATGGCCACCCATTGAACACGCGGCCTGGTGTAGATCGCAAACAACGCCGTCCCGGCGAAGCACAAGCCGATACGCTGCAAGACCCCGGGAAAACGCAGATGCGCACCGGGCATGATCAACCAGGCCAGCACATTGATCGCCACGCCCAGCACCAGGATACGCAACGCGCGCAGCAAGGCGGTACGTGTCAGACTGCCCTTGTCCGCGCCCATCGCGATGCGCGGCTCGATCGCCAGCGCCACCGACACGCCAACCACAAACAGAAAGAACGGAAAGATCAGATCGGTTGGCGTGCAACCGTGCCAGGTCGCGTGTTCCAGCGGCCCATAGACGTGATCCCAATCGCCGGGGTCGTTGACCAACAGCATGGCCGCCACCGTGCAGCCGCGTAACGCATCGACCGACGCCAGCCGGCGCAACACTCCGCTCACGGTGTGGGTTCCACTCGCAGCGCGGCCTTGTCGATGGCGTAAAGCGGGCCTTCGATGGGCGAGGTAAAGATCAGGCACAGATCGTGCGCGCCCTTGGTCGGCATCATCGCTCCCTGAAGGGTGAAGTTGCGCGGTCCGTCGACTGCAGGCAACGGCAAGGTCGCCACGGTCGGCCCATCGCAACGATCGCGCTTGACCACCAACTCGCCATGGGCAGTGGTCGCCGGATGCGACTTCACCAGCTTGGCCTCGTGCGCCAGGGCGTAGTTGCGCGGCAGGCGCGCGACATCGACGCGAATCGACTGCACCCCATCCAGGCGTGCGGTCGGATAACGACGGCAGGCGTCGAAGACGTTGAGGTTATAGACCGGCGCGACACCGGTGGCATCGGGCATGGGCTGCACGCGCAGGGTGAAATCGCTACCCGGGCAATTGAGCAGCTCGCCGCTGTTGCGGGTGAGCAGGCTATCGCGGTCGAGCATACGCTCACGCGCCGACGCCAGAACAGTACCGCCAGTCGAGAACGTCGCAGCACGCACGGTCGTCGGCAGATTCACGGCGAGCGGCTGCGTATAGCGCGGAGACGATGCGGTCGGTTCGCTACCGTCCAGCGTATAGCGCAGTACGCCGGCGTGCGCCTGATTGCTCAGACTGAGTTTGGCCTTGCCGGTAGCGATGGCTGCATCGCGATCGAAGTCGAATGACGGCGCAAACGCGCTGTCGGCCACCTCCACCCCTGCACTGCGATAACGCTCGAACTGCGCAGGCAACCGCGCGACAAAACTGTTCCAGTTGCGCGCGCTCTTGGTCGACCAGCCTGCTTCGGCGATGGCGTCGATGCGCGGAAAGATCGCATGCTGCACGTGCCGTATCGTGGGCAGGTGCTCCGTCCAGACATTGGCCTGCAAACCCAGCACATGCTTGGCTTGCGCCGCGTTCAATTCCTTGGGCACCGCTTCGAAACCATAGATGTGCGCAAGATCCATCGCCGGCAAGCGACCGGAGAACTCGTCGTCGCGCGTGCTTTGCACGCTATCGAAATACAGGTCCGGCGCCGGCGACAGCACGACATCATGACCTTGCCGCGCTGCATCGACCGCACCCTTGATGCCGCGCCAGGACATGACCGTGGCGCTCGGCGGCACGCCGCCTTCGAGAATCTCGTCCCAGCCGATCAGGCGCCGACCATGCGCGGCCAGATACTTGCCGAAGTGTTCGATCATCCAGCTCTGCAAGGCGTTTTCATCCTTGAGTCCGAGCGCGTGGATCTTTGCCTGGATCGATGCGGACGCTTGCCATTGGTCCTTGATCGCCTCGTCGCCGCCCAGGTGAATGTATTGCGACGGAAACAAGGTCATCACTTCGTCGAGCACGTTCTCAAGGAACTGCACGGTGTGCTCGTCGGTGTTGTACAGATAGGGATTGACACCCCAGTCGGTCGACACCGAGGGACGTTTGCCGGTGACGCCAAGTTCGGGATAGGCAGCCACGGCAGCCTGCGCGTGCCCAGGCATATCAAGCTCCGGCACGATCGTCACATGCCGCTCGGCGGCATACGCCACCATCTGGCGGATTTCATCCTGCGTGTAGAAGCCGCCATATTGCTTGGGCTCGCCATCGGCACCCGCGCCGGGCGGCGTGCGCCATG
Organism: Dyella sp. NPDC103356; assembly: GCF_055584465.1. Taxonomy (NCBI): domain Bacteria; kingdom Pseudomonadati; phylum Pseudomonadota; class Gammaproteobacteria; order Lysobacterales; family Rhodanobacteraceae; genus Dyella; species Dyella sp. NPDC103356. The sequence continues at coordinate 92,991 of NZ_JBVJLZ010000005.1, read as the reverse complement.
CGCCGATGCGGGTCAGCTCGGGATAACGCTTGATCTCGATGCGCCAGCCCTGGTCGTCGGTGAGATGCCAATGCAACACATTGAGCTTGTGCAGCGCCATCTGGTCGATGATCGTGCGTATCTCATCGGTCGTCTGAAAATGACGTACGGAGTCGAGCATCAGACCACGCCACGCAAACCGCGGCTGATCCTGGATATGCACAGCGGCAAGCTTCACCTCGCCCTTGTCGCCGGCAGCGGTCAGCAACTGCCATAGCGTGACCGCACCATAGAACAGGCCGGCATCGTCACGCGCGGTGATGCGAATGCCTTGCGGAGTGACGTCGAGCAGATAACCTTCCGGATGGGTGACCGGCGCGCTGGCGTCACGCTTGAATACGATTGCCGGCGCACCGGCCGGCGTGTCCTGTACTTTCAATGCCGGGCCATGACCCTGTGCAAGCTGCGCAACCAGATAGTCCGCGCTCAGCTTCGCTTGCGCATCGCCTACGTCGATCACGACCGGCGTCTGCGCATTCACCTCGAACGTCCCGTGCCCCTTCGCCACATGGGCCGGCATCGGAATGAGATCGAGCGTTGGTGCGGCGTGTGTTGCGGCCTGCCCCATGACGGCATGCCCAAGCAGGCCCAGGCAAAGCATGTAGCGAATCGTTCTCATCGAAACTCTCACGGCGTTAATCGCGGGGAATGCTGACAGCAAAGAGATACCACGCATCGTGCGGCAGCCATTGCTCGGTCCAGCGCCAGTCGTCGTCCTTACCGGTTTGCGCATAACCCAGGTTGAACGCAATGCCATCTTCATCCGTCAGCCCACTAGTGATGCCATTGATGATCGCACCGGGCGCGCTGGTATACGCGTAGGAATCGAAGAACATGTACTGTGCGTTATTGTGCCCGCTGGCCATCAGCATGCTGCTGTCATACGGATTGCGGCCGAGTATCCAATGCAGCTGGTTCCACGCATAGCCTTGCAGCTGACGCTGAAATGCGGGATCACCCTTGTACAAGGGCGCAGCCAGACGTGCGGCGGCGGCCAGCGATGCCAGGCGCGCGTTCTCGCCCTGCCACCACGGCGCGGCTTCGCTGTCGTGCGGAAAGAAGAACGCGGTGCGCAGATCGCCCTGTTTATTGCGCACCAACTGGCGGGCATAGCCGAACGGGTTGGCGACATCGCCGGTGGTGCGCAGCTCGAAGGCGAGTGAACGTTTTACCGTATCGCGAACCTGCGCCAGGCGCTTGCCGTCGACGACGCTGGCGTACTCGGTCAAGGCAATCACCGGCAAGCCCGCATCCGAAGGATGAAAGAACGGTCGCACGCCGTCATCCGCGCGCCAGTAGTCGCGGTAGTCGCCGTGGCTGATCAGGCGCGCGAGCAGTTTGTCCGCACGCGCATCGGCCGCCTTGCGCCATGCCTCGTCGTGCGTGCTGCGATACAGCTCCACCGCGGCCAGCAGCGCGCAGTAATCGTCGGTGATGTTGTCCTTGCCGTCGTTGGTCAGCTCGTTATTGTGCGCGTCGAGGAAACGATAGGCGTCTTCGGCGGCCTTCAGGTAATCCTGGTGCGTGTAGTCGCCCTCGGCGTCCATGCGGCTAGCCAGGGCCAAGGCCGCAATGGCCATGCCGCCGCCTGCGCGAAAGCTCGCCTCGAAGGCATGCGGTCCACGTGCCGGCTGTTGAATCTGCTCGGTGGTGTCACCGGGCTTCTGCTTGATCTGCGTGCGCCAATTCGGATCGCCGATATGGCGGTCCTGCGGCAGCTTGGCAGCGCCAGAGCCGTCGATGGATTGATAGAAGGAGCCGTCCGGGCGCTTGTCGCGCACCAGAAAGTCCGCGCCGTAGAGCCCTTCGTCGAGCAGACGACGCTGGTACTCGCGGAAATTCGGATCATGGCGCGCGTCCAGTTGCTGCCAGGTACGCAGCAGGCTCCACGCCACCAGCGGCAGCTGCTGGGTGTTGAAGTAACTGGTCGGGTTCTGATGCGACAGGTGAATGCCGTAGTCGCCGGTGGCGTCGTACCAACCGCCATGCAGATCGAGCGTGCCGGGCTGCCCATCAGGGCGCGCCAGATGCCGATCGGCTTTCTCGAGCAGGCCGCTGGAGCGCTGGCCCTTGAAGTAATAGATCACATTGGACAGCGTGTTGCGTTCGAGCACGTTGTCCTGAACGACGAAAGTCCAGGATTGGCTGCCGTCGGCGTCGACGTAGTAATGCCCTGGCGTCTTCAATGCACTGAAATCGGCCACAGCGTAGCGATCGTGCCAGTGAGCGACGGTCGTGGGTGCCGACAGCTCGCCTTGCAGCACCTGCTTGCCCGTATCGGCATCGACAATACAAAAGGTCTTCGCACCATCTGCGGCCTGCAGCAGGATCACGGCCTGCTTGGGCGCCTGCGTGTCGTAGCCGACCTGATCGACCAGGATCTTCGACGTGGCGGCTTCTACGCCTGGCGCGGCGAGGACACAGAGTGCGGCGATGACACGGCAACGATGCTTCATGCAGAAAGACTTTCCCAGCGAGTCTTCAGGCCCCGCGAAGAAAAATCGGGCCCGGCAAGTGTGCCGGGCCCTGGCGGGGAGGATTGCCTAAAAGTTAGAACTTGAAGCGCAGGTTGACGTAGTACTGGCGACCGTTGTCATAGAACGCATACGGCAGGCGACCGTAGGCGGGGTTGACGGTGTAGTACTTGAACTTCGGACTGTTGAGGTTCATCGCATCGAGCGCGATCGACATCCAGTCGTTGATGCTGTAGCTGACCGATGCGGCAAGCGTGCCCATGCCAGCCTGGTAGAACGTATCGGAACGGCTCACACCCGCGTAGAACGACGAACGATAGGTGTAGCTCAGACGTGCGTTGAAGTACTTGTTCTCGAAGTAACCCGACACGTTGAACGTATTCTTCGACGTACCCTGCAACGGACCGCCGCCATCGGCATGACCGCTGGCAAAGGTGTAGTTGGTCTGCACGCCGAAGTTGTCGCCGATCGGCTGGATGTAGTTCAGCTCCACGCCCTTGACGTTGCCATTGACGTTGGTCGGGACACTGACCTGATAGGTGGCAAACACGTCATGCCCGGCGTTGGTGCTGGCCTGCACATCCTTGAACTGGATGTTCTGGTTGCCGAAGTTGACGTAGTTCTCGAGCGACATGTTGTACACGCCAGCCGATACCAGGCCGCGCGGTGCGAAGTACCACTCCATCGACGCGTCGAAGTTGGTCGAGATCAACGGCTTCAGCTGCGGATTGCCGCCAGTGCCGGTGTGGGTCAGGTCGTCGAGCACGTACGAGCCGGCCAGTGCCGAGTAGTCCGGACGCGTCATCGTCTGCGAAGCGGCGAAGCGTGCGATCAGGTCGTCGGTCAGGCTGAACTTCAAGTTGGCGCTGGGCAGGAAGCGACCCGAACCGTTGTTGTAGTTGTTCTTGTAGTAGTCGCCGAAGGCCGAACCCGTGTACGGGCCGGAAACGGTGAAGTCGGACACCGAGCTGGTGTTGTAGTTGATGTCGTCCTTGGTGTGGACGTAACGCACGCCCACGTTGCCGCTCCAACGGTCGCCCGTGAAGTTGGCCTGCAGGTAAGCGGCCCCGACGTTTTCCTTCACCTTGTAGATGTTCTGCCAGTTGTAACGGGCAATCGGATCGCGAGTTGTATACGCCTTGTCGAAAGCGGCCAGTTCGGCGGGCGTGAAGTACCAGATGCTGCCTGGTGCGGTCACGCCGAGATTGCTGTTGAAGTCACCCGGATAGTTCTGATACGACTGCGGATAGTTGGCTGGATTCTGCCAGTCACCGGCCGGACCCTGGCCGATATCGCTCTTGTTCTCGCGGGTATGCGTCGAATAGCGCACGCCGAAGTCCAACGAGGACAGCGGGATATCATCAAATGCCAGCGAGCCATCGGCCTGGAAGAAGTTCTCCTTGTCCTTGACGTGGATATCCTGGTCGCCAAAAATCCAGCCGGCCGAGGGAATCATGCCCGACGGCGAAGTGTTATCGCCGCCCACGCCCCAGTTGATCGGCTTGCCAGTGCCATTCATGCTCCAGCTACCGCCCTGGCCCGCGCCGAAACCGACTTCGCTCACATCCTGGGTCGGGCTGTCGCCCTTGCCCTGGGTGGTGCCGACCATGCCGGTGAAGGTCAGGTGGTCAGTCGCACGCCACTCGGCATCGAGGGTCGTATAAGCCGACGAGGAGGACGCGCCCGGACGGGAGATCTGGTCATACACGCCCGAGGGCGTGGTGCTGCCGGGCGTCGGTGCGAAACTGGCCTGGGTCAGCACATTGCCGCGCACCACGTAACCCGGCTGGATGGTCTGGTTGGTCGGCACGAAACCCGTCGGGACACTACCCGGGCCCTGCGTCCACAACATGTAGTTGCGGTTGAAGTTGTCGGCCTTCAACTTGGAATAGAAGCTGTTGAGGTTCAACGTCAGGTTGTCGAGCGGCTTCCACTCCAGGTCGACGGCGCCGCCCTTGCGGGTGCGCGTCTGGGTGAACAGGGTCTGGCCGATTTCATTCGGGTAGTAGACGCCAGCCAGATCTGGATGCGCGGTAGCCAGGGCGCTGGTCGGAGCGATCTGGGCATAACCGCCCACCACTTCCTGACCGTCACGCTCGAGGCTGCGCTTCTCGTAGAACGCCTGCGCCATCACGCCGAAGGTGTTATCGTCGCTCTTGTAGTTGAACAGGCCACTGAACTGCGGCTTGGTGGAGCTCGGCACGTCCGCATACACGCCACCGACGGACACCTGGGTGGTGTACTGCTTGGCGAACTCCAGCGGCTTGCGCGTGATGATGTCGACCGAACCGGCAGCACCGCCTTCCTGCAGCTTGGCTTCGGAAGACTTGTGCACGACCACTTCGCTGACGATTTCCGAAGGCAGCAGGCTGTAGCTCACGCTGCGGCCGACCGTCTGCACCTGGCTCAGCACGAACCAGTCGCCGGTGCCGATGGTGTGACCGTTGACCAGGGTCTGGGTCATGCTGGGGTTGGTACCGCGCAGGCTCACGCGATCGCTTTCGTCGAAGCCGCCTTCGCTCGCACTGGACGAGCTGATATTGACGCCAGGCAAACGCTGCAGCGTATCGGCCACGTTCTTGGCCGGCAGCTTGCCGACGTCTTCGGCGGTGACGATCTCGACATGCGAATCGGCTGACTTCTTCAGGTTCAGCGATTCGGCTTCGCTATCGCGAATACCGACGACGGTGACGGTGTTGAGGTCCTTGACGGGCTTGCCGTCGGGCCCCAGCTGCGTGGACGGCGTCGCCTGCGCGTTGTCCTGGGCATACACGTTGCCGGCTAGACAGAGACTGGCGACGATACTGGCTGCAAGTAGAGTCTTTCGATAGGACATGGTTTCCTCCCCTCAGAGGCGAATCAACAGCGGTTGGTAGTGGCGTGATTGCGGTGCTGCTTCTTGTTGGCTTGCTTATCGTTCGATGCGAAAGCGTGCTGCATGGCTGATGTTTCCTTACCGGATGGGCCGGCTATCCAGATACAACCCGGCTGCGCCGATCACCCCGTGTTGGCCGTGTTCCATCAACCGAACGGGAACCTGTTGCAAGAAGGCGCGCATCACGCCCTTGTTGAAAAAGCGCTCGGCGAAACTGCTGGTCAGCAGCTTTTCGCGGATCTGCGGCAGGATGCCGCCGGCGAGAAATACGCCGCCGCGTGCGCCGTAAAGCAGCACCAGATCGCCGACGAAGCTGCCGAGCAGGCCGCAGAACACATCCAGCGCTTCGACGGCCGTGACATCGCTGCCGTCGAGAGCCGCCTGGGTGATCTCGCTCGGCAGGGTCAGCGCGACGCTGCGATCGCGCAGATGCGCGATCGCCTGATAAAGATTGAGCAGGCCCGGACCCGACAAGGCGTCTTCGAACGACACGTGCGGGCGATCGCGGGCGAGCCAGCGCAGGATGTCGATCTCCAGCGCATTGCCCGGCGCCAGCGAAATCTGCCCGGCCTCGGTCGCCAGCACGCTGGCGCGCGGCTTGCCTGGAAACAGCACCGCCGAACCCAGCCCCGTGCCCGGCCCCATTACCAGCACCGGCCCCTCGACCGGTTCGGCACGGGTTTCGATTACCGGCGTGGTGTCGGCCTGGGCGAGGAACTGCGCGGCATAGGCCACCGCTTCGAAATCGTTGACCACGGTCAGTTGATCGATACCGAGGCTGTCGCGGATATCGCGAATCGACACCGGCCAGGGCAGGTTGTCGTTGACGATGGCGTCGCCCAGCACATAGCCGGCGCTGGCCACCGCGCACTGGTCGACCCGGACCGAGTTGTCCAGATGCGCGACAAAATCCTTCAAGACGGCAGTAAGGCTCGGCCAGTCCGCGCAGGCATAGCGCTGATACTGGTGCACCGTAATCGTCTGGCGTTCGCCTGGACGCTGGCTCACCAGGCCGACGCGCGCATGGGTGCCGCCCACATCGGCTGCTAGAAACATAGCGCCGGCCGGTGACGACCCATTCGCCCTGCTGTGGTTGACCACGTCCGCCACGCCATACCCCCGTCAAATCCCCGTAACGTTTTTGTAAAACGCACCCTTGTTCGGCCGGAGTCTGCGAACGGATGACAACGTTGTCAACAGGACATTTCGAAGTCGGGTCAATTTGTTATTTTGCAGTGCAGCATGATCATTCTCTGGCAGTTTTTGGGCCACACAGGTCAAATCCGCAGCCCAAAGCCATTTAGATCGATCAATAGTGACGGGCCAAGGGTTTTGGCGCATCGCGCCATGGCCAAAACCGGCCCGTGTCATCCGTCACGGATGCCGGGCGTCGGAAAATGTCTCGTCGAAGGACAACAATTGACAACGTTGCTAGTTAGCGCGGATAAAACACCCCTGGGGAAGGTCGGCCCATCGGGCTATCTTTAAGCGTTACCAAAGCCATGGGCGGGGAGCCACGAAAAGCATCATGTCATCCACAACAGTCACCGCGGACGCACCGCGCACATCCAGCCTGGTACCGATGCTGATCATCGGCCTGCTGTTTTTCGTCATGGGATTTTTCACCTGGCTCAACGGGCCGCTGATCTCGTTCGTCAAGGTCGCCTTTACGCTCGACGACATCAACGCCTTCCTGGTGCCGTTTGCGTTTTACGTGTCCTACTTCGTGCTGGCGCTGCCCGCGGGCGCGGTGCTCAAGCGCACCGGCATGAAGAAAGGCATGGTGCTGGGCCTTTTCATCATGGCGATCGGCGCGGCACTGTTCGGCGAGTTCGTGCGCATTCGCATTTATCCCGGCGCATTGACCGGCCTGTTCGTGATCGGCGCGGGCCTGTCGCTGCTGCAGACGGCTTCCAACCCGTACATCAGCATTCTCGGCCCGATCGAAAGCGCCGCGCAGCGCATCGCGCTGATGGGCATCTGCAACAAGGTGGCCGGCGCGATCGCGCCATTCGCCTTCGGCGCGCTGGTGATGACCGGCATCGATGCATTCCTGGGTCGGATAAGCGCCATGGAGGTCGGTCCTTCGCGTGATGCCTTGCTCACTGAATTCGCATCGCGCGTGTTCTGGCCATACATGGCACTCGCTGCACTGCTGGTCGTCGTAGCCGCCTGGATCCTGTTTTCCTCGCTACCTGAAATCAAGCCGTCCGGCGCCAACAGCGAACGTTCGATCGGCCACAGCAAGGGCAGCATTTTCAGCTTTCCGCACCTGTGGCTGGGCGTGCTGTGCCTGTTCCTCTACGTGGGTGTCGAGGTCATGGCTGGCGACGCCATCGGCACTTATGGCCAGGGCTTCGGTCTGGCCCCGGGCGAAACCGCGCACTTCACGTCTTTCACCCTCATCTGCATGCTGGTGGGCTATCTGGCCGGCCTTGCGCTGATCCCGAAGGTCATCTCGCAGCAGTCCTATCTGGCGCTGTCCGCGGTGCTGGGCATGGTGTTTACCCTGGGCGCGTATGTCACCCACGGCTATGTCTCCGTCGGTTTTGTCGCGGCACTTGGCTTCGCCAATGCGATGATGTGGCCGGCGATCTTTCCATTGGCTATCAAGGGCCTGGGCCGGTTCACCGAGCTGGGTTCGGCCTTGCTCGTGATGGGCATCGTCGGTGGCGCGATCCTGCCGCAGTTGTTTGCGCACCTGAAGGCGCACTTCAACTTCCAGCTGGTATTCGCCGTGCTGATGGTGCCCTGCTACCTGTACATCCTCTACTACGGCGCGCGCGGCCACCGGGTAGGCCAGCACGGGACCTGAGACCGCCATCCCGATGACCCAAGCCTGGGCTACGATGCCCGGTTAACCGCGCTACCGGAGTTCTGCCGTTGCAAAGCCCCACCATCAAGGACGTCGCCAAGCGTTCTGGCGTATCGCTCAAGACCGTCTCCCGGGTGATCAACCGGGAGACTTCCGTGCGTGCCGACACGCGCGAAAAAGTCGAACGCGCCATTGAAGCCCTCGGCTATCGGCCCAATCCGTCCGCCCGCGGCCTGCGCAGTACGCACGCCTATGCGATCGGCCTGGTCTACGACAACCCGAACGCGCACTACGTCATCAGCATGCAGGAAGGCGTGCTGTCGGCATGTCGCGAGCGCGGCTTCGGTCTGCAGATTCATCCCTGCGATTCGTCCGCGCCTGACCTGGCCGAAGAGCTCTGTTCGCTGGTCAAGCGCTCGCGCCTGGCCGGCCTGGTGCTGGCACCACCGATGTCCGAGCAGGACGACCTGATCGCCACGCTGAAAAGCGAAGACATCACCTTCGTGCGCATCATCGCCGCGCGCGAAGATCCCAAGGACGGCTCGCCCTGCGTCTATGTCGACGACCGCGATGCGGCTTATGCGATCACCGAGCATCTGATCCAGCTCGGTCATACGCGCATCGGTTTCCTGTGGGGCGAGGAGCATCATCGTTCCAGCCCCGAGCGCTTCCAGGGTTATTCGGACGCGCTCAAGGATTACGGCATCGCACTCAACAAGAAGATCGTGCTGCCCGGCAGCTATGCCTTCGACGATGGCTTTCGCCGCGCGCGCAAGCTGCTCGCATCGAAGGAGCCGCCTACCGCGATCTTCGGCAGCAACGACGAAATTGCCGCCGGCGTGCTGGCTGCTGCCCGCTCGGCGGGACTGGACGTACCGTGGGATCTGTCGATCGCCGGCTTCGAGGACAACCCGTTCTCCAAGCAAGCCTGGCCGGCACTCACCACCGCGCGCCAATCCACCGGCGATATCGGCCGTCACGCCGCGTTGCGCCTGATGGACGACCTGCAGCGCAAGAACAACGGCAGCGCCGAGATACCCAGTAACGAAGGTTTTTCACCGGAACTCGTGGTCCGCGGCTCCACCGCACCGCCACGCGGCTCCGCGCCACGCAAGGGCTGAGCGTTCGTTCGAACGGCGCCCGACTTTTATCGAGAGATCCATGAAATCTTCCAGCGACACCCTGATGTACCGCGAAGCGGCCGAGACCGCCGACGTGGTCGCGCGCCAACTCGAACAGAACGCGGAGCTGCTGGCCAAACTCGGCAAGCATCTGCGCGCCCATCCGCCGCGCTTCATTGCCACCTGCGCGCGCGGCAGTTCCGATCACGCGGCGGCTTATGCCAAGTATGTGTTCGAAACACGCCTCGGCCTGATGACCGCATCCGCCTCGCCGTCGATTTCCTCGATCTACGATGCCGACCTGAAAATGGACGGCGCACTGTTTGTCGCCATCTCTCAGTCGGGCAAGAGCCCCGACCTGTTGCGCAGCGCGAAAGCGGCCAAGAAAGCCGGCGCCTATGTCATCTCGATGGTGAACGTCGAAGACTCGCCCTTGGCGGAACTGGCCGACACCGTCATCCCATTGCGCGCCGGCCCTGAGCGTAGTGTCGCTGCCACCAAGAGTTACCTCGCGACCTTGGCCGCGATCCTGCAGTTGACCGCGCATTGGAGTGACGACGCCCAACTGCATGGCGTGATCGCACGGCTCCCCGACGATCTGCGCCGTGGCTGGGATAGCGATTGGAGTGCACTCGAGCAGGGCCTGCGCGACAAGCAGAATCTGTTCGTGGTCGGTCGCGGCTACGGCTTCGGCGCCGCCCTTGAATCGGCTTTGAAGCTGAAGGAAACCTGCGGCCTGCATGCGGAGGCCTTCAGCGCTGCCGAAGTCAAGCACGGTCCGATGGCCCTGGTGGGCGACGGCTTTCCGGTGCTGTTCTTCGGCCAGGACGACGGCACGCTGGACAACACGCTTGCCGTCGCCAGCGAATTTCGCGCGCGCGGCGCACGCGTGTGGGTCGCGGCGCCCGGCGCCAGCGGCACCGATGCGTTGCCGCTACCCAACAACATCGCACCGATCGTAACCCCGCTGCTGGCCGTGCAGAGTTTCTATCGCGCTGCCAGCGCGCTCGCATTGGCACGCGGCTACGACCCGGACGTACCGCCGCATCTGAACAAGGTGACGGAGACGGTCTGATGGCAACGCAAAGCATGCTCGCCCTGGTCAATGGACGCGTGCTCGGCGAGCACGGCCCGCGCGAAGGCCAGGCCGTCCTGGTCGAGGGCGCTCATATCGTCGCGATCGTGGCGCAGGACGATCCTCGCGTTGCACAAGCGAAACAGCACGACCTGCGCGGTCATCTGCTGCTGCCGGGTTTTATCGACGTGCAGGTCAATGGCGGCGGCGGCGTGTTGTTCAACGAAACACCGACCGTCGAAGCGCTGGCCAGCATCGCGGCCGCGCATCGCAAGTTCGGCACCACCGGAATGTTGCCGACGCTGATTACCGACACGCCTGAAGTGATGCGTGCGGCGCTCAAGGCCGTCAACGATGCGATCGATCAGGGCGTGCCGGGCATTCTCGGCATCCACGTCGAGGGCCCGTTCCTGGCACCAGCACGAAAGGGTATTCACGACGCCAGACTGTTTCGCCTGCCAGAGCACGAAGATGTGCTGGCGCTGACTGCCGGCAACCGTGGTGTGGTGATGTTGACGCTGGCGCCCGAGCAGGTGCCGATGGATACCATTCGTCAGTTCAGCCAGGCGGGTGTGGTGGTGGTTGCCGGTCATACGGCGGCCGACTACACCACGGTTCGTGCTGCGCTCGATGCGGGTGTCAGTGGGTTTACGCATCTGTATAACGCGATGACGCCGCTGGGTAGTCGCGATCCCGGTGTAGTGGGTGCCGCGTTGGACGATCCCCATAGCTGGTGCGGTCTGATTGCCGATGGCCACCATGTGCATCCGGTGGCTTTGCGTATTGCCATTGCTGCCAAGGCGCGGGGCAAGAGTGTTCTTGTCACCGACGCGATGCCTCCGGTCGGGTCGGATAACCCCAGTTATGTGTTGAATGGCGAGACCATTACGGCGCGTGACGGAGTTTGTCAGAGTGACGCTGGTGTGCTTGCCGGGTCGGCGTTGGATATGGCCAGTGCGGTACGTTATGCGGTGCAGGTGATTGGGTTGCCGCTGGCTGAAGCTTCGCGCATGGCCAGTAGTTATCCTGCGGCCTGGATTGGGCGTGATCGGGTGCAGGGGCAATTGGTTGCTGGGCAGCGAGCGGATTTTGCTGTGGTGGATGATGGGGTTGTTGTGCGTGAGACTTGGGTGGGTGGGGTTGTTTACCCGGTGGGATAATCGCAGCCTTCCCTCGCTCGTCATTTCGGCGTAGGCCGGAAGCCTTTTGACGTGAGTGTCTTGTTCTTGCCTGTGTGTTCGGGCGATCTGGCCGCTTACGCAGCGGGCGTTTCACTCGCCTGCCGGCGAGCGAGTCACTTTCTCTTTGCTGGCCCACGCTTGCGCGTAGCGCATGCGAACGGCGAAGCCGGCCCGGAGGGCGGAGGACCTTTAGGTCCGGAGTAAAGAGAAGTAACCCAAGAGAGAATGGCCTTTAGAGCCAAGGCTCTGAGCAGCATTGAGAGATAAAACCGTTCGTACCGCCTACTCGAATCGTCAGGGGACACTTCTGGCGCTTCTGAGGTACGCCGAATTGGTGCGCGAGGCGTCGCAATGGTGAGGACTTAAGGTGTTGCCTCACCCTCGCCTACCCCTCTCGTCATTCCGGCGAAGGCCGGAATCTATTCCTCAGCGTTTCTGCTTGCGACACGTGTCTGACGAGCGAGAGCCTGAGGAGTAGATTCCGGCCTTCGCCGGAATGACGAATGGGTGGGGTGAGGTGAAATGTGGGGAGGTGCGCTCTCACTAACTCCTCACTCATACACATGCAGCTTCTGAAAAATCCACGCATGGTACGACTCCAGCAACCCCGGCTCCTTGCAATCGCTATAGCTGCCCTTGCATCGATCGCGTAACGCTATCGACGCCGAGAAATACGGATCGGCCGGCAACCCCGCAGCCTGCAGAATCATCGTTGGCAGATAGGCGATATCGAGTACCGGATACGTCGGTACCGCGGGGCCTTCGAAGTTGCTCTTGAGCATGTAGTACGTCAGATAGTTCTGCTCTGCTTGCGCACCGTCCGGCACGCTGCGTCCCATCTCGCGGATGACGCCGCTGAACGATGGCTGGTGGTCGCCGAAGTGCAGGATCAGGGTCGGCTCGGCGCGCGACAGGAACTCGTGCTCCAGTTGCGTCATGGCCGTGTCCGAATCGTGCAGGCGCGCCAGATACGTCACCATGTTCAGTGACTGCTTGTCCGGCAGGTTCTTCAACGGGTTCTGGCTGAAGGGCAGCGGCAGCGTGGACAGCGGGTCGGTGTCGTGCGGGCCGTGCTGGTTGAGCGTAAGCACCATGATGTAGACCGGCTGGCCGGGTTTTTTCACCTGGGCATAGGCACGCTTGACCGCGTCGAACATCTGCGCGTCGGTTTCTTCCCATTCGTCGAGCTTCAGTTCCTGCGCGTCGAAGAACCGATCGAAACCATACGCCTTGTATGCATTGCGGCCGTTGAGAAAATTGCCGTTGGTCGGATAGACGGCCACGGTGAGGTAACCCAGGCGTTGCAGCTGCAGCGGCAGCGAGTCGCGTACATGCGGCGCCAGTACGTACGGCGCGTACATGCCGGCCGGCCCGAAAATATCGTGCGGCATGCCGGTCAGCGCGGCGAACTCGCTCATCCAGGTACCGCCGCCCCAGGTGTGCACGCGCATGAAACCGTGCGAGCGTGTCTGCGCGTCGGCCTGAAGCATGCGCACGTGGCACTCGGGCACATTGCAGCCGTTGAAGTACGACGGATCGAAGGTGCTTTCTTCCAGTACCTCGACGATGTCCGGATAGGTGGCCTTGGCCGCCACGCCCGGCGTGCCGCTGGCCGTCGCGCTCCATGTCTGTTCGGCATCGGCCTCGCTCGATTGCGCCGGCATCTGCACGCCGGACTCGCTGAATGTCACGAAGAAATTGGTGAGCTGCGCGGACGCTTCGTCGGAAAGCTTGTCCCAGATATCACGCGCATGGACGACCGCGAACGGGCCGTTGGGCAACAGGCAGATCCAGAACGCCACCACACAGGCGACAAAACCGGCAGCACGCCACTTACGTACGCTGCGCCCCAACAGGTGCCAGTCGAAGCGCCATGTCAGCCACAACAACGGCGGTACCAACAGACAGGCGGTGACGCTGACGCCGAACAGGTGCGGGTAATGCCGCAAGGTCTCCAGCAGGCTGGTGCGCGCGTAGTAGACAAAGTCGGCGGCCATCAGCGGCGAGTCGAGATAACGCAGCTTCAATACCGACAGCACACGCAGTAACAGGAACAACGCACCGCTCAGCACCAGCGCGATAGCCACACGACCGAACGCGAACACGAAGGCACCGAAGGTGCAAAGCATCAGGGCAAGAATGAAACCGCGCTGCGGCCAGCCGGGTTCGCCCATGACGGCCACATCGATACAAAACCCGAAGAAGACGAGCGCGAGCAGACAGGCCGCGCTGCCTCTGGCGACGCGAAACACAGATGATGACATCGGACAGCGGGCCCCTGTTCTCTAACATGTTGTAATGAAAGCGACATGTTAGCTCCGCCAAGCCCACTGCAAGGCCAACGGAAGGCATGACTCTCGGCAGGGTTCAGCCGCCGTTGAGCGTGAAATTTCATACCGATCTGCTAGGTTGCCCGGCTTGATACCCGTTCAGGAACGTCCCATGCCCTTGCGCTCCACCTTGATCCGGGCCGCCGTGCCCGCCGCCATGGCCCTGGCCCTGCTTGCCGGCTGCGCCACGACCTCGCAGAAACCCGCCGTGGCGCCCGACGGAAGCCATGCCCAGGTGGCGATCCTGGAAACCACCGATATCCATTCCAATGTGTTGAGCTTCGACTATTACAAGCTCAAGCCGGACAGCAGCCTGGGCTACGAGCGCACGGCCACGCTGATCCGCCGGGCGCGCCAGCAGTACGCCAATACCTTCCTGTTCGACAGTGGCGACACCATCCAGGGCAGCGTGTTGGCCGACTACCAGGCCCAGGTGCAGAAGATCGGCTGCCAGGAAGAACTGGGCATCTACCAGGCGATGGACGCGATCGGCTACGACGGCGGCACCGCCGGCAACCACGAGTTCAACTACGGCCTGCCGTTCCTGTCACAGGTCACCGGGACGCCGATGAACGTCGACGGCGGCCATACCGACCGCTGCGCCGGCCCCCATTTCCCGCTGGTGCTGTCCAATGTGTTCAGCGCGCGCGACGGGCAGCCGATCTTCAAGCCCTGGGCGGTGGTGGAAAAGACCATCCAGGTCGACGCGCCGAACGGCAAAAAGCGCAGCGTGACACTGAAGGTCGGCATCATCGGCTTCACCCCGCCGCCGATCATGGAGTGGGACAAGCAGAACCTGGCCGGCAAGGTCACCGTCACCGGTGTGGTCGAGGCCGCCAACAAGTACATCCCCGAGCTGAAAGCGCAGCATCCGGACCTGATCGTGGCCGTGCTGCATGGCGGCCTCAACACCGACACCTATACCTCCGAGATGGAAAACGGCGGCTGGTATCTGGCCGCGGTGCCGGGCGTCGACGTGCTGCTGCTGGGCCATTCGCATACCGAATTTCCCGGCCCGCACTACCAGGGCATGAAGGACGTCGATGCCAAGCGCGGTTTCGTGCGCGGCACGCCGGCGGTGATGGGCGGCTTCTTCGGCAAGGACTTGGGCGTGATCGAGCTTGCGCTGGAACGGCGCGACGGCCGCTGGGTGATCAACAAGGACAAGACGCATAGCGAAGTGCGTCCGATCTGCCCGACCAAGACCGACTGCGTGCCGGCTGATCCGGCGATCGCGCCGCTGGTTGCCAAGGCACACGATGCCGCCGTGGCCTACGTCAACACGCCGATCGGCGAGACCAAGGTTCGCATGAGCAGCTACTTTGCCGACCAGGGCAATATGACCGGGCTTGCCGCGATCAATGCCGCTCAGCGGGAATACGTCACTGCCGAACTGCCGCACCTCCACCCGGAACTGGCCAAGCTGCCAGTGCTCTCGGCGGCGGCGGCCTTCCGCACTGGCTTCGGCGGTCCCGACGACTACACCGATGTCGTACCCGGCCCGATCACCCTGCGCAGTGCGGCCGATCTGTACTTCTATCCCAATACCCTCAACGCAGTGAAAGTCAGCGGCACCGGCCTGAAGGCGTGGCTGGAGAAATCGGCCGAACGCTTCAACCAGATCGACCCGAACAAGACCGGCGAACAGGAGCTGATCGGCAAGGGCCTGCCTGGTTACAACTTCGATCAGATCCAGGGCGGCCTGCATTACGTCATCGACGTGTCCAAGCCCAAGGGCGAGCGCATCGTCCATCTCACCTACAAGGGCAAGCCGGTCAAGCCGGAGCAGAATTTCATCGTCGCCACCAATAACTACCGCGCCAGCGGCGGCGGCAATTTCCCCGGCCTGGACGGCAGCAACATCGTGCTGGCGGCGCCGGATGGCGCACGCGAAATCCTCGCCAAGTGGCTGCAACAGCACAAGCAGATCAAGGCGAAAGACCTGGAGGCGACCTCCTGGCGATTCGCACCGCTGAAGACGCGTGGCCCGGTGGTGTTCAAGGCGGCCGCGGGCAAACAGGATATTGCGCATGCCGTGGGCCTGAAAAATATTACGTTGCTCAAGGACAACGGCGATGGCACGGCCATCTACGCGATCGATCTGAGCCGCTGAGCTCACTCGCATCGACTTGGCTTGCGAAGCGCCGGGCATGCCCGGCGCTTTTTTTGTTCACAACAAAACCGCCCATGCTGAGTCGCCGTTCATTTGGCGCTCCAAAAAAAACATTGTCTTGACGCACGCCTTTGCAAGGTAAGCGGACGACGGCCGACTTACCTGCTGCGAAAGGACAAGCATGACCGCCATGCTGCATTTTTATGCCGCACACTAGTCGTGCGCATGTTTTCAAGCGCCTTCTCCTGGTCCCCGTCGGGACGGGAGCACTGGCCATTACCCACACGGCTTCAGGCCCTGCGCTGATCGTCGCACTACTCGATTTCGCGTTTTTTTATCCGATCGTGATGGCTTTTTTCTGGATGATCGGCGGCGTGTACTACTACCTCCGCCGGGAACGCGGCACGCCACCTCACGATGAGCCGCCGCCGCTACGCGACAGCCCTTTCGTCAGCGTGCTGGTGCCTTGCTACAACGAGGCCGAACGTATCGGCGAAACCATCGAGGCGATTGCGGCGCAGGCTTATCCGGATTTCGAGATCATTGCCATCGACGATGGCAGCACGGATGACACCGTCGAGCGCCTGGCCGAGCTGGTCGAACAGGTGCCACAACTTCGGGTGGTCCATCTTGAAAGCAATCACGGGAAAGCCAACGCCCTGCGCGTGGGCGCCTTGGCCTCGCGCTCGGAATACCTGATCTGCGTGGATGCCGATGCGATCCTAGACACGCACGCCACACGCTGGATGGTCGGCCACTTGATGGATGGACCGCGAGTGGGCGGCGTTACCGGCAACCCGCGCGTGCGCAACCGCACGACCCTGCTGGCGCGCATGCAGGTGGGTGAGTTCTCCGCGATCATCGGCCTGATCAAACGCGCGCAGCGCGTTTATGGGCAGCTATTTACCGTGTCGGGCGTGATCTGCGCGTTTCGCAAGACGGCGCTCAATCGCATTGGCTATTGGTCGGATCGCATGGTCACGGAAGACATCGACATTTCCTGGCGCCTGCAGCTGGACGGTTGGGAGATTCGCTACGAGCCCAACGCGCTTTGCTGGATCCTCATGCCGGAAACCCTCGGCGGCTTATGGAGCCAGCGCCTGCGTTGGGCGCGTGGTGGCGTGGAGGTGCTGCTCAGTCATGGTCGCAGTGTGCTGACGTGGCGCAAGCGGCGCATGTGGGGCGTTCTGTTCGAATATCTCGCCAGCCTGGCCTGGGCTTACGTCATGCTGACGCTGATCGTGCTCTGGGTGTTGGGCAATTTTCTGCCTCTGCCGCCTTCGCTGTACGTCGACACTATTCTGCCGCGATGGCACGGCGTGGTGCTGGCGACGGTTTGCATGCTGCAGTTTTTTACCAGCCTGGTGATCGAGCGCCGCTATGAGCGACCGCTGGCGCGCCATTTCTACTGGATCATCTGGTATCCGTTGGCGTTCTGGGTCATCGGCATGCTCACCGCCGTGATCGCCCTGCCGCGCACGATCGCCGATCGCAGCGACCGGCGTGCGCGCTGGACCAGCCCGGACCGGGGTGTGCGATGAATCCCCCGCTGATCGATCGACCCGACCGCCTGACCCGCTTGCGTCGTACCCTCTGGGGGGCGATAGCCACGGCCGCCTGGTTGCTCTATGCCTGCTTGTGGGTGCCTTTGCTGACTCTCTTCGCATGGTTCCTGGGCATCCGGACGGCCTACCAGCGACTCTATCTGGAGGAGCATGCCATCGATCCCTTCATCGTCCTGGCGTTACCCGTCATCGCGCTGCTCTGCGCTCTCGTATTGATTGGCTGGGCCGAATACAACCGCTTTCGATTTGCCGACGCCGACCGTCGGCGACGTCGGCGCGATGTCCTGGAAAGCACGGTCGACGAACGCCTGGGCGCCGATCATGTGCTCGGCGAGCGCCTGCGAAGGCATCGCATTATTCGGGTTTTACTGGACGAATCAGCGGTGCCTGTCCGTGTGGAGGTACTGCGAGAAGAGTGATGCTCGCCACGGATGACAAGTTCTTGCGGTCCGCTGGCTCGCTGCCAACGCATCCGTGTCTTGGTCTAACCGATGAGTGTGGTATCTATACCGGGCACAGTGGCAGCAGGCTGACAAGACGTCGCTTGCTGAATGGGGGAGACAAAGTTTTCGATGGCACATGCATCGCACAGGTTTTATACCGGCGGCTACTGGCTGCGTGCGGTGCTGCTCGTTCTTGCCACGACTTTGCTCTTCAGCGTCAACATGAGCTACCGCGCCGACTTCTTCGGCGTACGCGGCATGGCTTCCCTGGCGCACCTTGCCACCGGCGCGCTGGTCGTGTCCGCATTGGCCTATCGCGAACGTTCGGCGCTACGCATGTGCCTGCTCACGATTACCGTGTGTTGGCTTTTTCGCATGTTCCATACCGAGCATGCGCCGCTGGTGCCCGGCCTGATGGGCCTGCTCCTGGCGCTTGGCGTGTACTGGCTGATGCTGTGGATGCGCGGCTTCGTCTACCGGGGCCATGCCAGCGACGCCGTCTTCAGTGCGCGACACATTCCACGGTTTCTGTTCGCTGCTTTGCTGGTGTTGCCTGGCTTCTACGCTCTGGGCAACCTGATGCTGGTATCGCCGCTGCAGGTGCCTGACTGGGCCGCGGTAGCCAGCGATACGGTGCAAGTATTTTTCGCCAAGTTCTTCGGCACGCTGATCCTGGCATTGCCGATCCTGGTCCTGGAGACCGAAAACCCCACGCACGCTATCCGGCCCTGGTGGCAGCGCTCCCTGCCCTGGCAACCGGTGCTGTTCGGCGTGCTGCTGCCCGCACTGCTATTGAAGCTCGCCAGCTGGCAACAGTTCGATATAGAAAACATTCTCGACGTGCTGCTGCAAAATCGGTTGCTGATTGCGGTGCTGGTGGTATGGGCGTCGTTCAAGCTGCCGCTGCGCTGGAGCATGGCCCTGCTGGTGCTGGTGGAGTTCAGCTTTGCCACTGCGTTGTCGCGGTACGTCGATCGCTCCAGCGAGTTGCCCGACATGCTCGACCTGGCACGCATCGCGCTGGAATGCATGACACTGGAACTGATGGTGCTGCTGCTCTATCTCTATAGCCGCGAGCGCGACAGCGCACTGGCCCAGTATCAACAGGCCAGCCTGATCGAGCCCTTGAGCGGGCTGCCCAATCTCTCCGCACTGCGCCAGCGGTATGGACACCGCACCGATCTCCCGCTGGGCTTTCTGATACTGGATCGCGCCGAAAAGGTTTCTGCCAGTTTCGGCCTGCAGGCGCAGGCGGCGATGAGCAGTTGGGTGGCCGCGCAACTGGAGGACATCGCCGAGGTCTTTCATATCGGCACCGGCCAGTTTGTCATCTTGCTGCGCGATGGCGACATGTCCTGGGAAAACGTATTACACCGTTTGCAACAGCAGGAATTCGTGTGGCAGGAGCGGCGTTTTCATGTTTTACCCTACCTCGGTGTGACCGAATCAGCGCTGGCGCACGCCACGCTCGACACCCGCATTACCCTCGCCTCCGATGCCGCTATCGAAGCGCGCACACGCGGAGAATCCCAGGTGCAGTTGACCCGCGCCGCGTCACACGCCGACCCGCGCGAGCAGCACAAACGCGGTCTGGAGCTATCGACCACCGTGCTGTCGCGGATCCGCGCGATGGAAGTGGAACTCTATCTGCAACCTTTCGTGCCGCTATCGGAAGCCGCCGCCAGCGCCAACATCAACGGCGAATTGCTCTGCCGCCTGCGCGACCGCGATGGTCGCATCATCATGCCGCACCTGTTCGTCGAACAGCTGCAAGCCGACCGGCGCATGGCAGAGCTGGATCTTGCCATGGTCCGCCAACTCAATCGCTGGCTGCACGAACATGAAGCGCTGATTCCCGGCATCGGCCGTTTCTGCATCAATCTGGCTGGGCAGTCGCTTGCTTCGCGAGGCTTTGCCCGCGACCTGTTCGCTCAACTCGATACCTTCATACTGCCGGCCAATCGGTTGTGTTTTGAAGTCACGGAAACCGCCGCGATCGCTTATCAAGCCGAATCGTTGACGCTCTTTGAACAGTTGCGCGAGCGCGGATGCCATATCGGTATCGACGATTTCGGGGTCGGCTTTCAATCGTTCGAACGCCTTAAACAGATCCCCGCCGACGTTATCAAGATCGACGGCAGTTTCGTGCGCGACATGACGCGCTCGGCCTATGATCTGGCGGTCGTGCGCGCCACCGTCATGATCGCGCAGGAACTCAAGGCACAAACCGTTGCCGAACACGTCGCCGATGCCGACACCGCGCAGGCGTTACGCGCCTTGAATGTGGATTGGGCGCAGGGGTTTTTCTTTGCAACGCCGCTGCCCATCGACGAAGCTATCAAACGTGTCAGCGAAGCGGCGATCATCTAAACAAAAGCCTCGTGGTTAACCCACGAGGCTTTTGTCGAATCACACTTAAAAGCCGATAGCGGTTAACGACGGGCTTTCTTGCGGGTGGCTTTTTTCGCGACCCGAGTCGTCTTCTTGGCCGGCGCTTTTGCCTTGGTGGCGCCTTCGATCAGGAAGTTTTCGATACTGCTGCCGCGACGCTTGAGGGCATGGGCCAGCCACAGCGGCTGGCGACCGCGACCGGACCAGGTTTCGGCCGGGTTTTCCGGATTGCGGTACTTCGGCGCCACTGCCGAACGCTTGCCCGTGCCCTTCCCGGCACGTCCACGGGTGGGGTAAACGTCAGCGAGGGTCAGCCCGCTATTGCCCAAGAGCGCGTCGATCTTCTTCCGGACGTCCTGAATATGGTTGGCCCGGGCCTCGTGCATTTGCGATTCCGCATTGGCGATAAGAGACTGGAGCTGGGAGGGCGAAAGGGACTTCAGATCAATAGCCATGGATGTTCCTATGGTGTTTTAAAAGAATTGCGTGATTGAGGTTGCCAAAAGACACGGGGTAAAACCAGGGTGAGATGGCAACTAATGTGTCAGTTTAGACGCACTCGACATATATATGACGTATTCGTCGACCGACAAACATGGAAAAGGTTGCAAATGAACCTGTTGACTGCACCGCAGCATCGCACCTAATGTCGACACCATGACGCCGATCAGCCTGCCATCTTGCATGCCCATCGCCCTGGCAACCGCCGGGACCGTCATGCCGTCCGCCTCCACGACCACTATTACCACTACCGGAACCGGGTCTGGGCGGATGTCCGTGCGCGAGTAAAGCAATACCGCAACGGTCCCGCCCTCACAAGAGGCGGGCCGGCATACTCCGAACCGCCTACACACTGAAGACGGGGCCCCCTAATCTCAAGGAGGTCATCGTGAACGTGTGTATTTCACCATCCGCTAAAGAACCCTTGCTTCCGCCACATGGTGCAGCGCTGCCGGCGATATCCGCCCGTCGCCGCGTGCTGGCCGTGGGCCTGATCGGCCCCGGCCGCGTCGGCAGCGCCCTGCTCACCCAGCTGCGCACCGCGCAGCCGCGCCTCTCCGGCATGGGACTGGACCTCAAGCTCTGTGGCGTCGCCGCCAGCAAGCGTATGTGGCTCGATAGCGACGACCCGGATCTCAATGCCCGGCACGATGGCGCGCAGACCTGGCGACCGGCCGACTTGCATGCTTTTGCCGAACATGTGCGCGGCATGGACGGTCGCCACTCGCTGCTGATCGACTGCAGCGCCAACGACCATGTCGCCGCGCACTATGCCGGCTGGCTGGCTTCGGGCGTGCATGTGGTCACGCCGAACAAGCTGGCCGGTAGCGGCCCGCTGGATCGCTGGCACGCCATCCGCAACGCCTGCCTTTCCGGCTCCCGCTTCCGCTATGAAGCCACCGTGTGTGCGGGCTTGCCGGTCGTACAGACCCTGCGCGACCTGCTCGACACCGGCGACCGGTTGCTCGCCGTCGACGGCATGTTTTCCGGAACCCTGGCCTGGCTGTGCAATCAATACGATGGCAGCCGCCCCTTTTCCGCCCTCGTGCACGAAGCCCATGCGCTGGGCTATACCGAGCCCGATCCGCGTGACGACCTTTCCGGCCGTGACGTTGCCCGCAAGCTGGTGATCCTGGCGCGCGAAGCAGGCTGGCAGCTTTCATTGGAAGATATCGACGTGCAAAGTCTGGTTCCCCCCGCCCTGGCCGACCTGTCGCAGGACGACTTTATGGAGCGCATGAGCGAGCTCGATGCCCCGATGGCCGCGCAACTGACCAACGCCCGCGCGCATGGCGGCGTACTGCGGCATGTCGCCAGCCTCGATGCGCACGGCAAGGCCAAGGTCTCGCTTTGTGTGCTGCCGGCCGCACACCCTTTCGCGCATTCGCGCCTGACCGACAACGTCGTGCAGTTCACCACGCAGCGCTATCACGACAATCCCATGCTGGTGCAGGGGCCCGGCGCCGGACCGGAAGTGACCGCCGCGGGCATCTTTTCCGACCTGTTGCGCATTGCCGACACGCTGGAGTTCAGGCCATGAATGCACAATTGGAGCTCTCTCCAAGGCGCGCAACGTCAGCCATGCAAGCAGCTCAAGCCATTGCCTATGCCAGCGTCGGCAATATCGGCGTCGGTTTCGACATCCTCGGACACAGCCTGGCAGGTGCCGGAGACCGTGCCGAAGTCCGGCGCATCGCCGAGCCGGAGGTGCGCATTACCGCCATCCATGGCGCCGCCCATCCGCTACCGACCGAAGCGCGCGCGAACACCGCCGGCGCGGCGTTGCTTGCCCTGCGCAAGGCGCTCGGTCTGGCGCACGGCTTCGAACTGGTGCTGCACAAGGGCATCGCTCTGGGTTCGGGTATGGGGGGTTCAGCGTCTTCCTGCGTCGCCGCACTGATCGCTGCCAATGCCCTGCTCGACCGCCCGTTGCCGCGCGAAGCGTTGTACGGTTTCGCGCTGGAAGGCGAAGCGGTCGCCAGCGGCGGCCGGCACGGCGACAACATCGGCGGCATGCTGCTTGGCGGCCTGGTCCTGGCCACGCGCGACCGGATGGTGCGCATCCCGGTACCGGCCGAATGGTATTGCGCGTTGGTGCATCCGCATGTGGTGCTGGAAACACGCAAGGCACGTGCGGCCTTGGCGGGCGACTACGCACTCTCGGAGTTTGTCGCGCAGAGCGCCAACCTGGCCCTGGTCCTGGCCGGCTGCTATCGCGGCGAGGCGGCCCTGGTGCGCGATGGCCTGAAAGACGTCCTGGTCGAACCGCGACGCGCGTCGCTGGTGCCTCAATTCGCCAAGGTGAAACAGGCAGCACTCGATCATCACGCCATGGGTGCGAGCATTTCCGGCGCAGGCCCGAGCGTGTTCGGCTGGTACGAAAATCGCGGCGATGCCCAGGCAGCCGCGGCGGCGATGTCTGCCGCTTTTGCTGCGGCGGGTCTGCAAAGTGATTCATTCGTGTCGCCCATCGACGGACCGGCGGCGCATCTTCTGGAGGAAGGTAGGGACGCATGAGCGAGCCATTGCTCTTTCACAGCACGCGCGGGGCCGGCTCGGCAACGCTTGAACAGGCAATCAGCGCAGGCCTCGCCCTCGATGGTGGCCTTTACGTACCCGAAGCCTTGCCGCGTCTGAGTATCGACGCATTCGCCGATACCAACACGTTGGCCGAGGTCGCGACGGTGCTGCTGCAACCGTTCTTTGCCGGCAGCACACTGGCGGGCGCGTTGCCGGATATCTGCACGGAATCCTTGAGCTTCGATACGCCGCTGAAGCCGCTCGCGCAACGCACAAATGCCTATGTGCTGGAGCTGTTTCATGGCCCCACCGCGGCGTTCAAGGATGTCGGCGCGCGTTTTCTCGCCGCCTGCCTCGCGCACCAGTTGCGTGGCGACAGCGCGCAACCGCTGCTGACCATTCTGGTGGCCACGTCCGGCGATACCGGTGCCGCGGTAGCTGCCGCGCTGCATCAGCGGCCCGGCATCCAGGTAGTGATCCTCTACCCGGACGGACGCGTCTCGCCGCGTCAGGCTCACCAGCTCGGCTGCTTCGGCGACAACGTGCAGGCATTGCGGGTCGATGGCACGTTCGACGACTGCCAGCGCATGGTCAAGGCCATGCTCGGCGACGCCGAACTGCAGGCGCAGCGGCCGCTATCGTCCGCCAACAGCATCAGCCTGGGCCGCCTGTTGCCGCAGATGAGCTACTACACCCAAGCATCGCTGGCTATCTGGCGCACGCACGGGACCGAGGCCAATTTCATCGTTCCGACCGGGAATCTAGGCAATGCGCTGGCCTGCGTGTGGGCGCGCGAGATGGGTTTGCCGATCGGCTCGATCCATCTTGCCTGCAACGCCAACACCACCCTGCCCGACTATTTCGCCGGTGCCGACTATGCCGCCCACCGCACCATCGCCACCCTGGCCAATGCGATGGACGTCGGCGCGCCCAGCAATTTCGAGCGTCTGCGCTGGACTTTCCCATACGACAACGAACTGCGCGGACAGCTCACCGCCTCGAGCGTGAGCGACGCGACGATTCGCGAAACCATCACCCGCCATGCGAAGGCACACGACAACGTGTTCTGCCCGCACACCGCAACGGCGATGCATGTACTGGACAACCTCCCCGACGATGGCCTGCCACGCGTGGTGACGGCAACCGCACACCCGGCCAAGTTCGAAACCGTGCTGGAACCCTTGCTTGGTTTTTCGCCGGATGTCCCGGGGCCGCTTGCGGCGATGCTTTATCGGTCGGCGAGCGCCGAGGCGATTGCGGCTGACGAGGATGCACTGAGGGAATGGTTATTGCGCGAGACTGCGGAAGCAACGCGTGCTTAGGTCATTCGTCAGGTTGGAGAAAGCTCCGTACTACTCACGTCAGGAAAGTATCGACAAGCGGAAATGCTGAGGAATAGATTCCGGCCTGCGCCGGAATGACGGAGTAGGAGAATTTCAGAAGGGTGAAAGACGCTGGGTCCCGGCTTTCGCCGGGACGACAAACTGAGGGGACAGCCGCCCCCCCTCACGCCAACATCCCCAAAACCTCCTCCGTACTACGCACCCTCCCCAACCGCGGAAAAATCTTCCCCACCGCGAACGCATGCATATCCGCATCGGAAGAACTCATCGCGTCCTCCACCAGCACCTGCGAAAAGCCCAGCTCGAACGCCACCCGCGCCGTCGACTCGACGCCGATGTTCGTCGAAACACCGCCCATCACCAGCGTCTGGATGCCGCGACGACGCATCTGCAACTCCAGTTCGGTGCCATAAAATGCACCCCACTGCCGTTTGATGATGTGGATATCGGAGTCGCAGGCATGGAGCTCGGGGGCATAGTCCAGCCAGTTGTCCGGCAGCTTGCGGGGTGGCGATGGCGCGTCGACCAGGGGCTTGAGCGCGTCGGCATGGTCAGGTGAGAAACCGACGCGTACCAGGGCCACCGGCGAGCCCAGTTCACGAAAACGAGCGGCAAGCCGGCCCGCGCGCTCGTACACTTCAGCCGAGGTGTATGGGCCGCCGGCGAACGGGGCGATACCCAGCTGCAGGTCGATAAGCACCAGGGCCGTGGTGCGGGGGTCGAGCTTTTCCATCGAAGTCTCCGGGTCCGGCAAAATACGAGAAATGTGAGGATATCCTCACTTAGGAGTTTATGAGGATGCCCTCACAAAAAACAAGTCCGCCGGCGCGCGCGCCACAGCGTAAACGCGGTCATGAACGGGTGGCGTCCCTGCTTTCGGCGGCTGCCGATACCTTCGTGGAAAAGGGTTACGACGCGGCAACAATGACCGAAATCGCTGCTCGGGCGGGCGCCTCGATCGGCTCGCTGTATCAGTTTTTCCCGACCAAGGAAGCGGTGGCGCAGGCACTGATGAGTGGCCATGCCGAGGCCTTGTACGCCCGGATCGGCCAGCTGACCGCGCGAGCCGCTCAATGGGGCAACGACGAGCTGGCGGGGCAATTGATCCGCCTGTTCGTGGATTTCCGTCGTCAGCAACCCTCGTTCGTGGTGCTTACCGAGGTGCCTGCCTCGGTACCCAAGGGAGAGGCGCTGACCATACGCATGCGTATTCGCGATGAACTGATCGGACTGCTCAGCGGCCGCTACCCCGGCCTGCCGACCGCGCAGGTCCGCGCTGGCGCGACCGTCGTGCAGTACATGATGAAGGCCGCGGTCGCCCTGCATGCCGAAACCGCTTCGACCGCCCGCACGGCCGCACAGACGCAGCTTCGCCGCACGCTTTGGTTGTACCTGGACGATCTTGCGAATGCGTGACTGAAAACGTCCAGACATCTGGACGTCCAAACGTCCACGGCATCGCATTTTCCTGGATCGATAGAAAATTTCAAACGAAACTGTTGACATGACTTGTCGGCCACCGTTAGGGTCGACGACATGCCGCAGCGCAACAGCCACCTTCACGTCACCGAAAAGATCCGTCTCCTGACGGTTCCGGGACGCTTGCAGGTCCACGGCAACCTCCTTCTTACCCTCGTACTCGTACTCCTTATTATCAACGGAGGTGCGGGCTGAGGGCGCGTGTCCAGGTAAAGCAGAACTAACCTGAACCACCCGAAGAACCCCGCACCGGCAACGGAGCGGGGTTTTTTGTTGCCCTCGGCGACGCATCCAAAGCGGAGCCAACATGACACCCGATCAGCAAACCAGTACCGACGCCGAAGATCATGTACGCATCTTCGACACGACCCTGCGCGACGGCGAGCAGGCGCCCGGTTTTTCGATGGATCGACGCGCCAAGCTCCGGCTCGCGCACGCGTTGGAGGCGCTTGGCGTGGACATCATCGAAGCCGGCTTCCCGCAGGCTTCGCCGGATGATTTCGCCGCCGTTTCGGAAATCGCCGGCATGCTGCGCAACGCTACCGTCTGCGGTCTGGCGCGTTGCCAGCCCGGCGATATCGAGACCACCGCTCGCGCCATCGAGAAAGCGCAGCACTCGCGCATCCACGTGTTTCTCTCGACCAGCCCGCTGCATCGCGAGCACAAGCTGGGTATGAGCAAGCAGCAGGTCATCGATACGGCGGTGCGCTCGATCGAGCTGGCGCGCGGGCTGTGCCATGAGGTGGAGTTTTCCGCCGAAGATGCGCTACGCACCGAGCCGGAATTTCTAGTCGAGGTGTTCAACGCGGCCGTGGCCGCGGGTGCAACGACGTTGAATGCCCCCGATACCGTCGGCTACACCACGCCCGGCGAGATGGGCGAGCTGTTCGCTTATCTGCGACGCCATGTGCAAGGCGCCGACAAGGTGATCTTCTCTTCGCACTGCCACAACGACCTGGGCATGGCGGTGGCCAACAGCCTGGCCGCAGTGAGTGCCGGCGCGCGACAGGTCGAATGCACGATCAACGGCATCGGCGAACGCGCCGGCAATGCGGCGATGGAAGAAATCGTCATGGCATTGAAGGTGCGCGCACCGCACTTCGGCGTCGACACCCGCATCGACACGCGCAAGCTGTATCCGACCTCGCGCCTGCTGAGCCTGCTGACCGGCCAGAACGTGCCGCGCAACAAGGCGATCGTCGGCGAGAATGCCTTCGCGCATGAGTCGGGCATCCATCAGCACGGCATGCTCAAGCACCGCGGCACCTACGAAATCATGCATCCGCAGGATGTCGGCATCGCCGAAACCAAGCTGGTGCTAGGCAAGCATTCGGGTCGCCATGCGCTGCGTTCACGTCTGCAGACGATGGGCTACACGCCCGACGACGCGGAGATGGAGAACATCTTTGCCCGCTTCAAGGCGCTGGCCGACAAGAAGCGCGAAGTCCACGACGACGATCTGGAGGCCATCGCGCTTGGTCATGATCCGGAGGCTGTCGGCCCGTGGCATCTGGTGCAGTTGAACAGCAGCTCGCACCTGGGCGGCAGTGCGTCCGCATCGGTAAGACTGTCTCACGAAGACGGCACCGAGATCGGTGAAGCGGCGATCGGCGACGGCCCGGTCGACGCCGTCCTGCGCGCGATCGAACGCGCCACCGGCACGCCGTTGGAGCTGACCAACTTCCAGGTGCGCGGCGTCAGCGAAGGCGGCGACGCACAAGGCCAGGCGCAACTGACCGCGCGCAACCAGGACCGCGAGTGGCGCGGCCAGGCCATCAGCACGGACATCGTCGAGGCCACCGCACTGGCGGCGCTGGTCATCGTCAATCGCATCGCGCGCCAGGCCCCGACCACGGGGACCCATCCAAAAGTGCAAGGAGCTGTGGCATGAGTACGCCTTTTCTGTGGCATAACGGACAAATTCGTCCCTGGACGGAAGCCACCGTCCACGTCAGTACCCACGCGCTGCATTACGGCTCGTCGGTATTCGAAGGCGAGCGTGTCTACGCCACACCCGATGGCCCTGCGTATTTCCGTTTGCAGGAACACACCCGCCGTCTGTTCGAATCGGCCAAGGTCTATGAGATCGATATCGGCTACAGCGAAGACGAGATCAACGACGCCTGCCTGGAACTGATTCGCGCCAACCGCATGAGGTCGGCCTATGTGCGCCCGATCGTGTTCCGTGGCGCCGGCGGCCTGGGCGTACTGCCCAAGGAAGGCGCGCCGGTCGATGTGGCGATCATGGCGCTCGACTGGGGTGCCTATCTGGGCGAAGCGGCCGAACGTGGTGCCGATGTGTGCGTGTCCTCGTGGCATCGCCCTTCGCCGAACACCGTGCCGAGCTGGGCCAAGGCTGGCGGCAATTACCTCAACAGCCAGTTGATCTGCCTGGAAGCGCGCCGCGGCGGCTATGACGAAGGCATCGCGCTGGGCGCGAACGGTCTGCTGAGCGAAGGTGCCGGCGAGAACGTGTTCGTGGTCAAGCGCGGTCGCATCTACACGCCGCCGGCCAGCGCCGGCATCCTGGCCGGCATCACGCGCGAATCGGTGATGGAGCTGGCGGCCGATCTGGGCTACCAGGTCGAAGAGCGCGAAATGCCGCGCGAAGCGCTGTATTCCGCCGACGAAATGTTTCTCACCGGCACGGCCGCCGAGATCACGCCGGTGCGCTCGGTCGACCGCAAGCCGGTCGGCAACGGCAAGCCCGGTCCGATCACGCAAGCCCTGCGCGACTGCTTCTTCGGCCTGTTCGACGGCCGTACGCAAGACACGCGCGGTTGGCTCACCCCTGTCCACACCACTGCCACCCTGGAAGCCGCATGAGTCCGCGCAATCTGTTCCAGAAACTATGGGACGCGCACGTCGTCGCGCCCGAAACCGCCGATACGCCGGCGATTTTGTATATCGACCTGCACCTGGTGCACGAAGTCACCTCGCCGCAGGCGTTCACCGAACTGCGCGAGCGTGGCCTGTCGTTGCGCCGTCCCGATCGCATGCTGGCAACACTGGATCACTCCACGCCAACGCTGGCTGCCGGCGCCGATGGCGAGCGCCCCTATGCGAACGCCGAAGCGAAGGCGCAGGTCGCGCAGCTTGAAGCAAACTGCCGCGAGTTTGGCGTCGAACTGCACGGCTGGGACAGCGAGGACCGCGGCATCGTCCATGTGATCGGCCCGGAGCTTGGCGCCACCCAGCCCGGCATGACGATCGTCTGCGGCGACAGCCACACCTCCACCCACGGCGCCTTCGGCGCGTTGGCCTTCGGTATCGGTACGACCGAGGTTGGCCACGTGATGGCCACGCAATGCCTGTTGCAACGCAAGGCCAAGACACTGGCGATTCATGTCGACGGCAACTTGCCGCACGGCGTCGGCGCCAAGGATCTGATCCTGCACATCATCGGCGAGATCGGCGTCGATGGCGGCACCGGGCATGTCATCGAGTACCGCGGCGGCGCGATCGAGGCGCTGTCGATGGAAGAGCGCATGACGGTATGCAACATGTCGATCGAGGCCGGTGCCCGCGCCGGCCTGATTGCGCCGGACGAAACCACCTTCGCCTGGCTAAAGGGCCGTCCGCGCGCGCCGCAGGGCGCAGCCTGGGATGCGGCTGTCGCGCAATGGCGCGCGTTGCGCACCGACGATGGCGCCAGCTACGACCGCGAAGTGCATATCGATGCGAGCAAGGTGCGGCCCACTGTCACGTTCGGCACGCATCCGGGCATGGCGATCGCGATGGATGCGCCGGTTCCCGCCGCGCGCAACGCACAGGAGAAACGCGCGCTCGACTACATGCAGAGCAAACCCGGCCAACCGATGCGCGGTACGCCGGTCGACGTGGTCTTCGTCGGTAGCTGCACCAACTCGCGCCTGTCGGACCTGCGCGAGGCGGCCCAGGTGCTGCGTGGTCGCCGCGTCGCCGATGGCGTGCGCATGCTGGTTGTGCCGGGTTCCGAAGCGGTACGCCGCGATGCCGAACGCGAAGGCCTGCATCAGGTCTTTACCGAAGCCGGTGCCGAGTGGCGCATCCCCGGTTGCTCGATGTGCATCGCGATGAATGGCGATCTGGCGCAACCGGGCCAGCTGGTCGTCAGCACGTCCAACCGCAATTTCGAAGGTCGCCAGGGCAAGGGGGCACGCACCGTGCTGGCCAGTCCGGCAACTGCTGCGGCGTCGGCGTTGGCGGGTGTCATTGCCGATCCGCGTGAGTACCTCACCGAGGTGGCGGCATGAGCAACCGTGCACAGCAAAGACACTGGGCCCCGGCGTACGCCGGGGCGACGAAGACTGAGGCACATCAGTTCGCCACGTTCCGTCGTCCCGGCGAACGCCGGGACCCAGCGACTTTCCCCTCAACGGCTCCCGTGTTCGAGGCATCCATCGCATGAAACCCATTACCCGCATCCACTCGCGCACCGCTGTCCTGCCCGATGAAAACATCGATACCGACCGCATCATTCCCGCGCGCTTTCTGACCACCACCGAACGCGCGGGCCTGGGCAAGCTGTGTTTCAACGATTGGCGCTACCAGGCAGACGGCAGCGACAACCCCGCGTTTCCGCTGAATCGCCCCGAAGCCAAGGGCTGCTCGATCATCGTCGCCGGACGCAACTTCGGCTGCGGTTCCTCGCGCGAGCACGCGCCGTGGGCCCTGCTCGACTACGGCATCAACGCGGTGATCTGCAGCGAGATCGCAGACATCTTCCGCAACAACGCGCTGAAGAACGGCTTGCTCGCCATCGTCATCGACGAGGCCGAACATCGCTGGTTGCTGGAGCACCCAGGCGTCGAATTGATTATCGACGTGCGCGAGCAATACATCGCGCTGCCCGACGGTGGCCGCATCGGCTTTCAGCTAGAACCTTTCGCCCGTCACTGCCTGCTCAACGGTGTCGACCAGCTCGGCTACCTGCTGCAGAACCACGACGCCATCACCCGTTACGAACACACCACGCAAGCCCGCCAGGAGGCTGCATGAAAGCGCATATCGTTACCCTGCCCGGCGACGGCGTCGGTCCCGAAGTCACCGCGGCCGCGGTCGCCGTGCTGCATGCGGTCGCCGAGCACTTCGGCCATGAATTCACCTTCGAAGAGCATGCGATCGGCGGCTGCGCCATCGACGCACACGGCGAACCGTTGCCGAAAGCCTCGTTGGAAGCCTGCAAGAAAGCCGACGCGGTTCTGCTCGGTGCGGTCGGCGGCCCGAAGTGGTCCGACCCGAACGCGCCGGTTCGTCCGGAGCAAGGCTTGCTGGCATTGCGGGCAGCGTTAGGTGTGTATGCCAACCTGCGCCCGCTGCAGGTGCACCCGGCCCTGGCCAGGCTATCGCCGCTGAAAGAAGAAAAGCTCAAGCATGTCGATGTGCTGTTCGTGCGCGAACTCACCGGCGGCGCCTATTTCGGCGCGAAGACGCGTACCGCCGACACGGCCACCGACGAGTGCAAGTACACCGTCGCCGAAATCGAGCGCGTCACGCGCCGCGCGTTCGATCTGGCACGCCAGCGCCGCCGCCACGTCACCTCGGTGGACAAGGCCAACGTGCTGGAAACCTCGCGGTTGTGGCGCAGCACCGTGCAGCGCATCGCGGCCGAGTATCCGGACGTGAAGCTGGAACATCAGCTGGTCGATTCGATGGCCATGCTGTTGCTGACCCAGCCCGGCCGCTACGACGTCGTCGTCACCGAAAACCTGTTCGGCGACATCCTCACCGACGAAGCGGCCGCGCTGGCCGGTTCGCTGGGCCTGCTGCCGTCGGCATCGCTGGGCGATGGATTCAACGGCCTGTACGAGCCGATCCACGGCTCCGCACCGGATATCGCTGGGCAGAATGTCGCCAACCCCACCGGCGCCATTCTGTCTGTCGCCTTGCTGCTGCGTCACTCGCTGGAGCTGGAAGAGGAAGCCAACGCAGTGGAAGCGGCGATCGAGGAAGTACTGCGTGATGGTCCGCATACCCGCGATATCGGCGGCAGCGCCGGCACCGCTGAAGTGCAGGCAGCCGTGCTGACCGCCCTGGAAGAACACGCCAGCAATTCGGCGGCGTTCTTCTCCGGCGCGCGAGCCTGCGGCTAATGGTTCTCTCCTTGCTGCTGTTACGCGTGCGGGCCGGAACGGCATGTCTCTCTCGCCCCGAGGACATGCCGTCCCCCCTCACCCCTTCGACGCGTACGCGTAGCAGCGGCAACTTTTTTTCCTTCGACGGAATCTTTCATGCGCAGTGATCTCATCAAGACCGGCCCCGACCGCGCGCCCGCACGCGCGATGTTGCGCGCCACCGGGCTGGACGACGAAGCCATCGCCAAGCCACTGGTGGCGATCGTGCATACCTGGTCCAACGTCAGCCCTTGCAACCTCAACCTGCGCGAACTGGCCGAGCATGCCGCTGCCGGTGTGCGCGCCGCCGGCGGCACGCCCATCGAGTTCAATACGATCGCCGTGACCGACGGCATCGCCATGGGCACGCTGGGCATGCGTGCCTCGCTGATCAGCCGTGAGGTGATCACCGATTCGATCGAGCTGGCGGTCGACGGCCACTGTCTCGACGCGATGGTGGTGCTGTGTGGTTGCGACAAGACCATTCCCGCCGCGGCCATGGCGCTGGCACGTCTGAACATCCCCGGTGTCGCGCTTTACGGCGGCACCATCGCGCATGGCACCCACGACAATCATCCGATCACCATCCAGCAGGTATTCGAAGCGGTCGGCGCACACGGCGCCGGTAAGATCGACGATGCCGAACTGACCTCGGTCGAACGCGATGCCTGCCCGGGCGCCGGCGCCTGCGGTGGCCAGTTCACCGCCAATACCATGGCGATGGTGCTGACCACGCTGGGTCTGTCGCCGATGGGCTTCAACGATATCCCCGCGACGCATCCGGCGAAGGCCCAGGCCGCCTTTCGCAGCGGCGAGCTGGCGATGGAATGCCTGCGCGAGCAGCGCACTCCGCGCGAACTGATCACTGTCACGGCGATGCGCAACGCCGCGCGCATGGTCGCGGCGACGGCGGGTTCGACCAACGCCGTGCTACATCTGCTGGCGATCGCACGCGAAGCCGGTGTGCCGTGGACACTGGAAGATTTCGAGCCCGCATCCAGGGACACCCCGGTCATTGCCGATCTGCTGCCCGGCGGTCGCTACACCGCGGTGGAACTGTTCGGTGCCGGTGGCAGCGCGCGCGTAGCCCAAGAACTGATTGCAGCGGGCATGCTCGACGATGCGCCCACCGTGACCGGGCGCAGCCTGTTCGACGAGGCCAGCGCCGCGCCGCGCGCCGAGGCACAGGACGTCGTGCACCCGACCACGCAGCCGCTGAAACCGCGCGGCGGCTATTCGATCCTCTACGGCAATCTCGCACCTGAGGGCTGCATTCTCAAACTCGCCGGCAAGGGCGCGGGTCATTTCGAAGGCCGTGCTCGCGTGTTCGAAAGCGAGGAACAAGCCTTCGCCGCGGTGCAGTCCGGCAACATCGTCAAGGGCGATGTGATCGTGATTCGCAACGAGGGACCTGCCGGTGGCCCCGGCATGCGCGAGATGCTCGGCGTCACTGCTGCATTGATCGGACGCGGTCTTGGCGACGATGTCGCACTGATCACCGACGGCCGCTTCTCCGGCGCGACGCACGGCTACATGGTCGGCCATATCGCACCGGAAGCCGTTCGTGGCGGCCCGATTGCCTTGCTGCAGGAAGGCGACCGCATCCGCATCGACGCCGGCACGCGCGAGATCTCGACCGATGCCGACCTGGCCGAACGCCGCAAGCATTGGCGCGCACCTGCGCCCAAGGTCACGCGCGGTGCGCTGGCCAAGTACGCGCGCCTGGTCAGTTCCGCCTCCGACGGCGCGGTCACGCGCGCTTTCGACAACGACACCAACGATTCCACTGCTGCTTCAACTGCCACCCACACCACCACTTCCAACCCTGTCCTGACTGGAGCTATCGCATGAGCCAACCCGCCGCTACTACCGACCAACTTGCCAATGCCCGCATCGCTGTCCTGGGCTATGGCAGCCAGGGCCGCGCGCATGCGCTGAACCTGCGCGATTCCGGCCTCGACGTCGTCGTCGGCTTGCGCAAGGGTGGCCCGTCCTGGGAGCGCGCTCGCGCCGAAGGCTTCAACGTGGCCGAGCCCGGCGATGCCGTGCGCGATGCCGACCTGGTTGCCGTGCTGACGCCAGACATGACTCAGCCGGCGATCTATCGCGATGCCATCGCACCGAACATCAAGGCCGGCGCGGCGCTGCTGTTCGCGCACGGCTTCAACGTGCATTTCAAGCAGATCGATCCGCGCAAGGACATCGACGTCGTGCTGGTGGCGCCGAAAGGCCCGGGCGCGCTGGTGCGCCGCGAGTACGAGATCGGCCGCGGCGTGCCCTGCCTATTCGCCGTCGAGCAGGACGCCACCGGCCAGGCCGAAGCCAAGGCCAAGGCGTATGCCGCCGGCATCGGTGGCGGCCGCGCGCTGCTGATCGAAACCGACTTC
This sequence comes from Dyella sp. NPDC103356, assembly GCF_055584465.1. Lineage (NCBI taxonomy): Bacteria > Pseudomonadati > Pseudomonadota > Gammaproteobacteria > Lysobacterales > Rhodanobacteraceae > Dyella > Dyella sp. NPDC103356. The sequence continues at coordinate 58,244 of NZ_JBVJLZ010000005.1, read as the reverse complement.
AAGGAAGAGACCGAGACCGATCTTTTCGGTGAGCAGGCCGTGCTGTGCGGTGGCGCCAGCGAGCTGGTGATCAAGGGTTTCGAGACGCTGGTCGAAGCGGGCTACAAGCCGGAGATCGCGTATTACGAAGTGATGCACGAGCTGAAGCTGATCGTCGACCTGTTCTACGAAGGCGGCCTGAAGCGCATGCTCGAGTTCGTCTCCGAAACGGCGCAGTACGGCGATTACGTCAGCGGTCCGCGCGTGGTCGATGAGGAAACAAAGCAGCGCATGAAGGCCGTGTTGACCGACATCCAGGACGGCACCTTCGCGCGCAACTGGATCGCCGAATACCAGGCCGGCCTGCCCAACTACAAGCGCCTGAAGCAGGCGGATCTGGATCACCCGATCGAACAGGTCGGCGCCAAGCTGCGTGCGCGCATGCCCTGGTTGAATGCGGGTGCGGCGCAGCCGGCGGCCGAGCCGTTGAAGAAAGCAGGCTAGCCGATAAGGAGCGAGCGACGGACGTATAGATCGTCTCAGTTCCCATCGTCGTCCCGGCGAAGGCCGGGACCCAGCGTATTCCTCATACGTTGAGGCAAAGGCGCTGGATCCCGGCCTTCGCCGGGATGACGGCTAGGGAAGGTTTCCAGATCGTCACGCTCACTTTTCTTAATCTCACCAACAACCCCAAGGACACGCGTTTATCCATGAAGGCCCCACTGCACATCACGCCAACGGAACCCACGCAGAGCGAGCACCCGCTCGCCGGGCAAACCATGAGCGGCGCCGAAGTAGTGGTCCAGGTATTGGCCGACGAAGGCGTGCATGTTCTATTCGGTTATTCCGGCGGTGCCATCCTGCCGGTCTATGACGCGGTGTTCCGCTATAACGCTACGCATATCGGACCTGATGGCGGCGAGCCAATGCCGTTGATCGTGCCTGCAAACGAACAAGGTGCGGGTTTTATGGCCGCCGGGTACGCACGCGCGTCCGGCAAGGTCGGCGTGGCGATCGTCACTTCCGGCCCGGGCGCTACCAATATGGTGACGCCGGTACGCGATTCGATGGCCGACTCGATCCCGATGGTGGTGATCAGCGGCCAGGTACCCACGACAGCGATCGGCAGCGATGCCTTTCAAGAGGCGCCGATCAGCAACATCATGAGTTCGTGCGCCAAGCACGTGTTTCTGCTGACCGATCCGGCGCAGCTGGAAGTCACGCTGCGTACGGCATTCGAGATCGCCCGTAGCGGGCGACCGGGCCCGGTGGTGGTCGATATCCCGAAGGACGTGCAGAACGCGCCGCTGACCTTTGCAGGCCATGGCGTCTTACCCATCCCCGGTTATCGGGCACGCCTTCGCGCCATCGACGAAGCGTATTTGAGCGATGAGGCTTGCGCGGCGTTCTTCCAGGCGCTGTCCACCGCCAAACGCCCATTGATCTATGCCGGTGGCGGCGTGATTGCCTCCGGCGCTGCTGATGCGCTGAAGCGTTTCGTCGATACGTTTGGCTTTCCCGTCACCACCACCTTGATGGCGTTGGGCGCTTACGACACCACCGAGCCGCTGGCCCTGCACATGCTCGGCATGCACGGCACCGCGTATGCCAACTATGCGGTGGAGGACTGCGATTTTCTTTTTGCACTCGGCGCGCGCTTCGACGACCGTGTCGCTGGCGTTCCCGACCAATTCGCGCCGCGCGCACGCACGGTTGCACAGATCGATATCGACCCGGCCGAGATCGGCAAGGTCAAGGCCGTCGACTGGCGACATATCGGCGATCTGCGCAGCTCGCTGCATCGGCTCTGCGACTATGGCGAAAAGCACGGCCTGCATCGTGACAGCACGACACGCTATGCACCCTGGCACGCGCACATCGCCGAACTGAAACAGATCCACGCCTTGGGCTATGACCGCGAGAGTACCCTCGTGCAGCCCTATGCGGTGATCGAGGAGATCAACCGCCATACGCAAGGCCGCGCCATCATCAGTACCGGCGTCGGCCAGCACCAGATGTGGTCGGCGCAATACTTCGACTTCCGCGAGCCGCGTCACTGGCTCAGCTCCGGCTCGATGGGCACGATGGGCTTCGGCCTTCCCGCCGCCATCGGTGCGCAGTTCGCGCGGCGCGACAGCATCGTGATCGATATCGACGGCGATGCCAGCATCCGTATGAATCTCGGCGAGCTGGAAACCGTGACCACCTACGGACTGCCGGTCAAGATCGTCGTGCTGAACAACTTTGGCGATGGCATGGTGCGGCAGTGGCAGAAGCTGTTTTTCAAGGGTCGCTTTGCCTCGTCCGACAAGAGCCTGCATCGCAAGGACTTCATCAAGGCCGCGCAAGCCGATGGCTTCGAATGGGCCAAACGGCTGGAGCGTCCCGAAGAGGTGGCCGACATGGTTGCGGAGTTCATCGCTTTCCCCGGGCCGGCCTTCCTGGAGGTGCTGATCGATCCGGATGCTGGTGTGTATCCGATGGTCGGCCCCGGCGCCAGCTATGCGCAGATGATCACCGGCGACTTTATCGCCGCGCGCGACAGTGCGGCCGCGCACGCCTCCACGACCGACATGTTCTGAGGCGACCATGAAACATACACTCTCCATTTTGCTGCAGAACGAAGCCGGTGCGCTGGTCCGCGTCGCCGGACTGTTTGCTGCGCGCAACTGCAATATCGATTCGCTGACAGTCGCCATTACCCAGGACCCCGGCGTGTCCCAGCTGACACTGGTCATGCATGGCGCGGAGGCTACCGTGCAGCAGATCATCGAACAGACGCGCAAGCTGGTCGATGTCATCGAGGTCAGCCGCCCGGTATCCCTGCTGCACTCATGAGCGCACTTGCCGACGACACGGTGGATCTCGCCGATGCACAACATGACTTGTTGCGCCGCGTGCTGTCGGCTCAGGTCTACGACGTAGCGCGCGAGACGGCGCTGGAACAGGCGCCACTGCTGTCGGCGCGCCTGGGCCAGCATATTCTGCTCAAACGCGAAGACCAGCAGCCGGTGTTCTCGTTCAAGCTGCGCGGCGCCTACAACAAGATGGCCACGCTGGACGATGCTCAACGGGCACGCGGCGTGATTGCCGCTTCCGCAGGCAATCACGCGCAGGGTGTCGCCCTGGCTGCAGCGAGGCTCGGCATACGCGCGACCATCGTGATGCCGGTGACGGCGCCGCAGGTAAAAGTCGACGCGGTGCGACGCTTCGGCGGGTCATCGGTCACTGTCGTGCTGGCCGGCGATTCCTATAGCGACGCCCAGGCGCACGCGGCGTTACTGCAGACCCAGCATGATTTCACCCTGGTCCATCCGTTCGACGACCTGGACGTGATCGCCGGCCAGGGCACGATCGGCATGGAGATCCTGCGGCAACATCCCAAGGCGCTGCACGCGATCTTCGTACCGATCGGCGGCGGCGGTCTGATCGCCGGCATCGCATCCTATGTAAAAGCACTGCGCCCCGAGATACGCATCATCGGCGTGCAGGCCAACGATGCCGATGCGATGGCACGCTCGCTGGAGGCGGGAAAACGCATCGCGCTGGATGAAGTCGGGCTGTTCGCCGACGGTACCGCCGTAAAGCAGCCTGGCGAACGGACCTACGCCTTGTGCAGCAAGTATGTCGATGAGGTCCTGCGCGTGGACACGGATGCGATATGTGCGGCGATCCGCGATATTTTTCACGAAACGCGTAGCGTGCCCGAACCGTCCGGCGCCCTGGCGCTGGCGGGACTCAAGCAATATGTCGCACGTACGCAGGTGCGCAACGAGACCCTGGCCGCGATCGTTTCCGGCGCCAATCTCAATTTCGACCGCCTGCGTTTCGTTGCCGAACGCGCGGAAGTCGGCGAACGCCATGAGGCCATTTTTGCCGTCACCATTCCCGAGGAGCGCGGCAGCTTTCGCCGCTTCTGCGCAACGCTGGGCGATCGCAACATCACCGAGTTCAATTACCGCATCGGCAACGCCACCGATGCGCATATCTTCGTCGGCATCCAGACGCGCAACCATGCGGAGAACACCACGCTGCTGCAAGCGTTCAAGGCCGAAGGCTTTGCCGCCCTCGATCTGACCGACGACGAGCTGGCCAAGCTGCACCTGCGCCATATGGTCGGTGGGCGTTCCGCGCTGGCCCACGACGAACAGCTCTACCGCTTCGATTTTCCCGAACGTCCCGGTGCACTCACCCGCTTTCTCGATCATATGCATCCGGACTGGAATATCAGCCTGTTTCATTACCGCAACCACGGTGCCGATTACGGCCGCATCCTGGTGGGTATCCAGGTGCCGACGGAGGAGCGCGGGGTGTTTACCCAGTTCCTTTCCAGGCTCGGCTATCCGTACAAGAACGAAACCGCCAATCCGGCATACCGTCTACTGCTAAAGGATTGAATATCCCTGGCCACTGGCGCCCCGCAAAAAGCTGCGGTCCAGGGTTGGAGCTGCCGGGAGCCCTGGAAGGCCTGAACAACGCCATTGTCCTGATTCTGGTAGCCATTTCCCGACTCAAGGGCGATCCGCCACCATGGCGCCGGATCGGTAGATAGCCGCTCGGGCCGGTTATTTGCGGAACGGGGTCTTGCCTATGGCCGCTCATTCCATGGCATTATCCGGGCGTCGAATGTAGACGTGCCCGTAGCTTGATCGGCACGCGCCAGGGGAAATCTGATGGCTCATCGAGCGGACGCCTGGCGCCGCCCCATCGGATTTATGTGCGATCAGGGTGGATAGCGTCATGGAACGAGATGCCAACAACGATGGGATGCGAACCGACGATACCGGCCCCCGGTCGGCGTCGCGCTTTATTAGAACGTTTTTCCGCCGGCGTCTCGCATCGCCGCGCCCCTCTCAATTTGTCCTTCCATGCCTGCCCGCCGCTGCACACGGCTGGCAGCGCCAGTTTCGTTCTTTCATACATGTCGTAAAGGAGTACCCATGAAGAAGCTAGTCCTGCTCGTGTCTGTTACCGCTGTATTGCTTGCCGGCTGCGGCAATACCAAGCGCACGACGCTTGCCAGCCAGATATCGACGCTCGTGGACCAGACCACCAGCTCGCAGACCGAAGCGGATGCCTTCCTGCGTCTGGAGTCGTACGGCGAAAACGGCGTGCCTTATCTGGTCAGCCACCTGGGCGACATGCGTCCGCTCGGCGACAAGAACATGACGCTGAAGAACATCGTGATCGTCGACTCGAAGAAAACCGAGCAGGGTCAGCGCATGTACTCGCCCGAAGTGGTGCATGACGCCGTCGCCGCGTTGCTGAACCAGATCACCGGCAAGAGTTTCGAGTTCGTCTACAACGGCTCCGATCCCGCCACACGCGCCACCAACCGCAAGGAATGGCAAGACTGGTGCGTGAAGACGTATCCGGACAAGAAGTCGATCTGCAAGAAGGGCTGATCGGCGTTTAGGGGCTGCCTCGGTCGCATCGCGCCTGAAGGAGACCTCGAATAGCCTCAGTTTTATCGTCATCCTGGCGAAGGCCGGGATCCATTCCTCAGTTGCCGCTTGTCAGGCAGCCTGTGGCAAGCCTCTGCGCTGAGGAGTGGATTCCGGCCTTCGCCGGAATGACGAATAGGAAAGGTTTTTAGAAATCCTTTTCAGTCGCGACCGCCCCCACGCTGCTAATGTGTTCGACTCCTGCCTCCCGCCAGGTCCAGCATGTCGAACACACCACGCGAGTTGTTGAAGGCCGATGCCATCGCCGCGATGGAAGCGCAAGTCCGGCCGCACACGCTCAATCCCAACGCCATCCGCCTGCGAAAGTCGCTCGGCGATCTCACCGGCCTGACCCAGCTCGGCGTGCATCTGATCACGCTGATGCCCGGGTATGAATCGAGCGAATATCACCGCCACCTTTACGAAGAAGAGTTCGTCTATGTGCTCTCAGGCACCGGCGAGGCGCTCATCGACGAGCAGATCCATGCCGTCGGTCCCGGTGATTTCCTGGGCTTTCCGCGTGGCGGCGTCGCACATGTCCTGAAGAACACCGGCTCGGACCCTCTGACCATGCTGGTGGCTGGGCAACGCCTGGAACAGGATATCTGCGATTACCCGCATGTGAAAAAGCGCCTTTATATCTATGGCGATCGCGGTGACATCGTAGATTTCGAGCATATCCGGCCCGACGACTGATCTGGCTATAACGCCGATCGGTCACACCTTGCCAAAGAATCCCAGGCTAAAATCCGTTCTATGGCTCCGACTCCACGCAAGCGCCCAAGACGTACCCCGGCCCCTGCTAACGCACCACGTGCGCGGGTTGGGACGCCACCGGCGAAGAAAACGGCTGTACGCCCGGCCGATAGCTCCACGCGCGCCACGCGCGTGCTGGACTGGCTGCTGCAGAAGTTGCCGCCGCGGGTGCGCGAGAAGGCGTTGGACTATCTGGTGCTTACGCGCATGGATCGGCCGATCGGTGCGCTGCTGCTGCTGTGGCCGACCTGGTGGGCGCTATGGCTGGCGGCGGGCGATTTCCCGCCGGTCAAATTGCTGGTGATCTTTACCCTGGGCGTATTCGCGATGCGTGCCGCGGGTTGCGCGATCAACGATTTTGCCGACCGCAAGCTCGATCCCCAGGTGGCACGCACGGCGGGCAGGCCGATCGCGAGCGGGCGCGTGACACCGCGCGAAGCGCTGATCGTCTTCGCTGCGCTGCTGGTGTTCGCGTTCGTGCTGGTGCTGTTCACCAACAAGTTCACGATACTGCTGTCGTTCGGCGGTGCCGCGTTGGCGGCGATCTATCCCTTCACCAAGCGCTATACGAATCTGCCGCAGGTGGTGCTGGGCGCCGCGTTCGGCTGGTCCATTCCGATGGCCTTCGCGGCTGTTTCAAACACCGTGCCGCCGCTGGGGTGGCTGTTGTTTATCGCCAACATCCTGTGGTCGGTGATCTACGACACCCAGTACGCCATGGTCGATCGCGACGAGGACATCAAGGCCGGGGCGAAATCCACCGCGATCCTTTTCGGCGATGCGGATCTACCTATCCTGGGCATCCTGATGGGAACGTTTGCGCTGGCCATGCTGTTTGTCGGCCAACGCGCGAACCTCGGCTGGCCCTACTGGCTGGCGCTGGTCGCCGCACTCGGCCTGTTCGCCTGGCAGCTCTGGTCGATTCGTACGCGCGATCGCCAGGCCTGCCTGACCGCCTTTCGCAACAACAACTGGCTAGGCATGGTGCTATGGATCGGTATCGTACTGGCGCTCGCATTTCGCTGATCACGATAGCGTCAACCCACGCTTAACATCCGGATCGGGAACATCGGCGATAACTGGGCCGGCGAATCGCCGCGCCGACTCGCGCCTTTCACCCTGGGAACCGCATGCTGCCTCATCTTGTATCCACCGCTCTGCTCGCCCTGTGCCTTGCGGCGACAGCTTCGCGGGCGGCGGATGTGAGCCTGCTCAATGTGTCTTATGACCCGACGCGTGAACTGTATCGGGACATCAATGAAGCGTTTGCCGCGCAGTGGAAGCAACAACATGGCGACGATGTATCGATTCACATGTCCCATGGCGGTTCGGGCAAGCAGGCCCGTTCCGTCTCCGAAGGCTTGCGCGCGGACGTGGTGACGCTCGCGCTCGCCTACGATATCGATGCCATCGCGGCACGCGGCTGGCTGGCCAGAAACTGGCAGCAACGTCTGCCCGACCACGCCACCCCGTACACCTCGACAATTGTTTTCATGGTGCGCAAAGGCAATCCGAAACGCATCCACGACTGGGATGATCTGGTCAAACCCGGCGTGCAGGTGATCACGCCCAATCCGAAGACCTCCGGCGGCGCGCGCTGGAATTTCCTGGCGGCATGGGGCTATGCACTGAAGAAGTACCACGGCAACGAAGACGAGACGCGCGCTTTTGTGCGTACGCTGTACAAGCACGTACCCGTGCTGGATGCCGGTGCGCGCGGCGCAACCAGTACGTTTGCCCAACGCGGCATCGGCGATGTCCTGCTGGCGTGGGAGAACGAAGCGATGCTCGCGAAGCAACGCCTGGGCGAGAACGACTTCGAGATCATCCGACCGTCGATCAGCATCCTGGCTGAGCCGCCGGTGGCGATCGTGGACAAGAACGTCGAACGCCATGGCACGCGTGAGCTTGCACAGGCCTACCTGCAGTTCCTGTATTCACCGCAAGGACAATTACTCGCGGCGAAAAACTATTATCGCCCGCGTTCGATGAGTGCCGCCGGCGCATATGCCGCGCAGTTTCCGCCGATCGCCACCTTCACGCTGAGCGAGATGTTCGGCACCTGGCAGCAGGCGCAGGACAAATTCTTTCGCGATGGCGGCGTGTTCGATCATTTCGGCGCGAACGGAGGCTTCTGATGAAGCGCCGCCTGCTGCCGGGATTCGGTCTGAGCCTCGGCTACACCATCGTTTATCTGAGCCTGATCGTATTGTTGCCACTGGCGGCACTGATCGCCAAGGCATCGGGTATCGGCTGGGATGATCTGACCCATCTGCTCGGCTCCGGCCGCACGCTGGCCGCGCTGAAGCTCAGCTTTGGCGGCGCATTGATCGCCGCATTGATCAATGCCGCCATCGGCTTGCTGGTGGCATGGGTCCTGGTGCGTTATCGCTTTCCCGGCCGACGCCTGCTCGATGCCTTGATCGACCTGCCGTTCGCCCTGCCCACCGCGGTGGCAGGCATCGCCCTGACCGCGATCTATGCGCCCAACGGCTGGCTCGGCCGCTGGCTGGAGCCGCTGGGCATCCATGTCGCCTATACGCCGCTGGGCGTGCTGGTGGCGATGGTCTTTGTGGGCTTTCCTTTCGTGGTGCGCACCCTGCAGCCGGTGCTCGAAGCGCTGGAGAACGACGTCGAAGAGGCTGCCATGAGCCTGGGCGCCACGCGCGCGCAGACCTTCTTCCGGGTGATCCTGCCGATGCTGGTACCGGCGCTGCTCACCGGCTTTGCCCTGGCACTGGCGCGTGCCGTCGGCGAGTACGGTTCGGTCATCTTCATCGCCGGCAATATCCCGAAGCGCTCGGAGATCGCGCCGCTGCTGATCGTGCAGAAGCTCGAACAATTCGACTACGCCGGCGCCGCCGCGCTTAGCGTCGTCATGCTTGCGTTCTCCCTGCTGCTGCTGATTGCCGTCTCTCGGTTGCAGCGCTGGAGCCAACGCTGGACGGAAATCCGCCGATGAAGCCGACCACCCGCCCCACGGCGTGGCCACGCAAACTCGCGCATGCCGGTCTGATCGGCGTGGCGCTGATCTTCCTGATCGTGTTTCTGTTGCTGCCGTTGGCCACGGTCTTCTACGAGGCCCTGCAACAAGGGTTCAAGGCCTATTTTCATGGCATGGCGCAGCCCGAAGCCCTGGACTCGATGCGGCTCACCTTACTGGTGGCAGCCATCGCTGTGCCGTTGAACCTCGTGTTCGGCGTTGCCGCGGCCTGGGCGATGGCGCGTTTCGACTTCCCCGGCAAATCCATTCTCGGCGCTTTTATTGACCTGCCGTTCTCCGTATCACCGGTGATCTCCGGCCTGCTCTATGTCTTGCTGTTCGGCGCGCATGGCTGGTTCGGGCCGTGGCTGGACAAGCACAATATCGACATCATCTTCGCCGTTCCCGGCTTGGTGCTGGCCACGATATTCGTCACCCTGCCCTTCGTCGCGCGGGAACTGATCCCGCTGATGCAGGCTCAGGGCACCGAAGAGGAAGAAGCCGCACGCGTACTCGGCGCTAATGGCTGGCAGATGTTTTTCCGCGTGACCCTGCCCAATATCCGCTGGGCGCTGTTGTATGGCGTGCTGTTGTGCAATGCGCGCGCGATGGGCGAGTTCGGTGCGGTCTCGGTGGTTTCCGGGCATATCCTCGGCTTGACCACCACGATGCCGCTGGAGGTCGAGGTGCTCTATAACGAATACGACTATGTCGGTGCGTTTGCTGTCGCTTCGCTGCTGGCGATGCTGGCCTTGCTAACCCTGACGTTGAAGACCGTGCTCGAATGGCGCTACGGCGATCAGATCGCCTCGCATAACGCCGCCAGGCACTGAGAGAATCGATGACGCTGAAACTTTCCCATCTCAGTCGCCGCTTTGCCGGATCGGCCGCGCTCGACAATGTAAGCCTGGATATCGAGCAGGGCGAATTTCTTGCGTTGCTTGGACCCTCCGGCTCGGGCAAGACCACGCTGTTGCGCATTCTCGCCGGGCTGGACTATCCCGAAAGCGGCAGCGTCACGCAGGACGAGCGCGATCTGCTGAAGGTAACGGCGCGCCAACGCAACGTCGGCCTGGTGTTTCAGCACTACGCCTTGTTTCGGCATATGACGGTCGCGGAGAACGTCGCATTCGGCTTGCGCGTCCGCCCCATGCGTTCCCGGCCATCGCGTAGCGAGATCGACGAGCGCGTGGAAAAGCTGCTCAAGCGCGTGCATCTGGAAGGCTTCGGCAAACGCTATCCCGCGCAACTTTCCGGCGGCCAGCGCCAGCGCGTTGCACTGGCGCGCGCACTGGCCGTGGAACCGAACCTGCTGTTGCTCGACGAACCGTTCGGCGCGCTCGATGCGCAGGTGCGTATTTCATTGCGCCGCTGGTTGCGTCACCTGCATGAAGAGCTCCAGCTCACCACGGTCTTCGTCACCCACGACCAGGAAGAAGCGCTCGAACTTGCCGACCGCGTCGCGGTGATGAATAACGGCCGCATTGAGCAGGTCGATACGCCCGACATGATCTATCAGCAACCGGCCACGCCGTTCGTGTGCGAGTTTATCGGCAAGGTCAACAAGCTGCCGGTGGAGCGACGCGGTACTCAGCTGGTCTGCGGAACGATGGAGCTCTGTGAAGACCCGTGGGAAGGGCGTTATGAACGTGCGGTGGCGTATGTCCGGCCCGAACACCTTACGCTCTCCGCCCGCGGTGACAGCAACGCATGGCAAGCCCGGTTGCAGCATATTTATCCGGCCGGGAGCGTGACGCATCTGGAACTGGGCCTGCGCGACCCCCTCCACGAGCTCGAAGCCGATGTTGCCAGCGACAATCTGGGACGCCTGGACTTGCAGCATGGCTGCGACCTGCTCGTTCGCCCCAAGGTGTGCACGCTGTTCCCGCTGGATGTCGAAGGCCATGCACATGCAGTCGAACGCATCATGCTGCGCTGGGACGACGCGAGCATCCAATAAGGCAGCAGCAAGTGTCCAGATGCGAGTCATAAGTTAGAACGCACGTCGCGCTCTCTCACTCGTCACTCGTCTTCACTCATTCCAAAGCGATGCGTTTGTCGCAAAGCTCATATGCACGACACGCATCGAAAAATATGACGACTTCGTTTAAGGATTTGGACGTCCAAACGAAATGAACAAACGTTGTCATGGTAACGTCGACTTAACTGTAATAGCTTGCGCCTACTATTTGCGATCTCGGAGCTCGCGTCGGCCAAGGGGGGCGGCGAGCAACAGCAGATTGCATGGCAGATATTGCCCTTTTCACCGATCGCCCTGATGGCGTGATCGGCGTGGGCGTGTGCGCGGCTCCGTGAATCCCCACCCATTCCCGGAGTTACCGCCTTGCGTACCACCTCACTTTCCCGGGCCATTGGCCTTGCCATCCTGGCAGGCACGATGGCCAGCGCGACCTTTCACGTTTCCGCGCAACAAGCTCCCGATGCGAGCGCCGCAACCACGGACGACAAGAGCAGCAAGGACGCGAAAAACCTCGACAGCATCGTCGTAACCGCCCGCTCCGGTGTCGAGACACGCACGAAAGCACAAACCAGTTATTCGATTACCACGATCGACGAAGACCGGTTGCGCATGCAGGCACCCACGTCAGTCACCGAAGCGATGAAATCGGTCCCCGGCTTCTGGGTCGAGGCGTCGGGCGGCGAAGCCAGCGGCAATATTCGTGCGCGCGGCATTCCAGTGGATGGCTTCGGCTCGGTCAATCTGCTCGAAGACGGTATCCCGGTACAGCATGACCCGGCGCTCGGCTATCTCAATGCCGACCAGGCCTTTCGACTGGATGAAACCATCGAGCGCATCGAAGTCGTGCGCGGCGGCCCTTCATCGGTGTTCTATTCGAACGCGCCGGCAGGTGCGATCAACTTCATTCCGCGCCAGGTTGGCGACACGCCTGAAGGCATCTTCAAGTACACGGTCGGCGACTACGGACTCAGTCGTGCCGATATGTGGTACGGCACGCCCATCGGTGACGGTTGGAAGCTGGGCCTGGGCGGCTTTTACCGCATCGATAGCGGCATTCGCGATCCGGGGTTCAATGCCGACGAGGGCGGCCAGTTTCGCGTGAATCTGGCCAAGGATTTCGAGCACGGTCGCTTCAGCGTCGACTACAAGCACCTGGACGACAAGGTCGCGCTTTACCTCGGCATCCCGATGCGCACCTATCCCGACGGCAAGATCCGCGCCGTACCCGGTTTTGACGGCAACTTCGGCACGCTGGCCGGCCCGGAAACCGAACACATCCAGATGAAGGAAGGCGACGGCAGCCTCTACAACTTCGACAATAGCGAAGGTACGCACGTCAAGCGCGACCAGCTGACGCTCAAGTTCGACTACGACCTGGGCGACGATTGGAAGCTGGCCGAATCGCTGCGTTACGACGACACGCATACCCAGCGAAACGGCATGTTCCCCAATACCGTGGAGAGCGCCGATACGTTTCTCGCCTCCGCCAAGTCGTCGATGCCGGCTGGCGCGACTGCGCTGCAACTGCGTTACGTCGACAACCCTTCCCAGGTATTCAATAACGCCAACCAGAACGGTAACGGACTGGTCATCATCGGCGGCCTGCGCGGCGTGACGATGCCGGTGAAGGAGCTGATCAACGATACGCGCTTCATGCGCAAGTTCGATATCGGCGATCAGAGCCACGACGTGACGTTCGGCTATTACTACGCGCGCTTCGACCAGTCGTTCAGCCGCTACTCCTCGACCGTGCTGCTGGACACGCAGGACAACGCGCGCCTACTGGATCTGGTCGCCGTCAATGCGGCCGGCCAGCCGGTATCCACGCTGACCGATCACGGCATCTACAAATACGGTTATGAGTGGGAGAACGCCAGCGGCATTTCGACCACGAATGCGTTCTACATCTCGGACGAATGGCAGGTGACCGACAAGCTGCGTATCGATGCCGGCGCTCGCTGGGAGCAGGTCAACACGCGCGGCAATACCGAGCTGAAACAGACGGTCAACCTGGGCACGCCTGCCACGTCGCAGATCATCGAGGGCAATGGGCAGTACACCGCCTGGGATCACACCTTCAACAAGCTCGGCTGGACCCTTGGGGCGAACTGGCAGTTCTCCGATCGCCAAGGCCTGTTCGCGCGCTGGACACCGACTTTCCGCCTGCCCAACCTGAGCACCTACATCACCAGCCCCAGCGCCACCCCGCTGACGCAGACGATGAAACTGGGCGAAGTGGGCTACAAGTACTCGGATCGCCAGTTGGATCTGTACGCGACCGCGTTCTATACCAAGTACAACGACGTGTCGTTCAGCAATTACGTCTTTGATCCGAACTCGGGCGCCTCCACGGTGCAGCAGGGATATGCCAATACCAAGACCACCGGCCTGGAGCTGGAAGGCACCTGGTATCCGACCCAATGGTTCGACGTGCAGGTCACCGGCACGCTGCAGGATCCCGAGTACAAGAACCTCACCTATACCGAACTGGTCAATGGTGCACCGGTACTGCGGGATTTCGTCGACAACCAGCTGATCCGCGTGCCCAAGGTGAGCTACCGCATCGTGCCCGGTGTGAATCTGCTCGATGGCAGGCTGCGACTGCAGCTGGCCTACGAATACGAGGGCGCACGATTTGTGGATACGGCCAACTCGGTACGCCTGCCTTCGTACGACGTGCTCAGCGCCAGCGCGCGTTATGACATCTCGCGAATCTGTTCGCTGTACTTCTACGTGGACAACATCACCAACTCCGAGGGCCTGACCGAAGGCAACCCGCGCGCCGGTGAATTGCAGAGTGCCGATGCAGGGGCCAATACGTTTATCGCCCGCCCGATTCTTGGGCGCGCTTATCGTGCGGCCATCATGTATCGCTTCTGATGCATGACCCATGAGCGACGTCAGGGCGGACTCCCGATCCGCCCTGACGCCGCTTCATTCAACACAGCTCCCTTGGTACGGCTCCATGAATCAGCGTCATCTACGTCTGCTCGTCAACCTCTTTGCTCTTGTGATCATGCTGCTCGGCGTACTGGAGAGCAGCCACGCTGCCGACGCCCAAGCCCCCGACCTGGTGCTGCATGGCGCACTGGATAGCCACGACAACCACACATACCGCAACCTGCCTTTCGATGTCCCGGCGGGCACCACGCGTATCACCGTGCAGTTCGACTACACGGGCCATGATGCGGAGCGCACGACGATCGATCTGGGCTTGCTCGGCCCGGACGGCTTCCGCGGTCAGGATGGTTTTCGCGGCTGGAGCGGCGGCAGCAAGCACCTGTTCACCGTCTCGGCCACCGATGCCACGCCCTCCTATCTGCCGGGTGCAATACGTGCCGGGCGCTGGACGCTCGTGCTCGGCATACCCAATATTCGCCAGACCAGTCATGCGACCTACGATGCACGCATCTGGTTCGGCCACGCGACGGATCCTGCATGGATGCCGACGGTGTTGCATCCGCCATTGCGCGACGAAGCCGGCTGGTACCGCGGTGATCTGCATATGCACACGGCGCATAGCGACGGAAGCTGCAAGAATCAGAGCGGCATAAAGGTTCCTTGTCCCTTGTTCTTCACGGTGCAGGCTGCCGCGCAGCGCGGCCTGGACTTCATCGCGATGACGGACCACAACACGGTGTCGCACGCGAACGCGATGCTCGAGTTGCAACCGTACTTCGACCGTCTGTTGCTTATTCCGGGGCGTGAGATCACCACTTTCAGCGGTCACGCCAATCTGTTCGGCACGACCGCATCGGTCGATTTTCGCGTCGGCAGCAAGGAGGTTCCGGACTGGAATGCGCTGGCCAAGTCACTTGAACCGCTGCATGGCCTGTTGTCGATCAATCATGCGATTCGCCCCAGCGGCGAAGCCTGCATGGGCTGCGGCTGGACCGCCGAGCCGCCGATCGACATGCGAAGCGTGCAGGCCATCGAGGTCGTCAACGGCGGCGACGCAGGCACGCCGTGGTCGGCCGTATCGTTCTGGGAACAACAGCTAGCGAAGGGGTATCGTCTGACCGGCATTGGCGGCAGCGATAATCACAACGCCTTCCAGGATGCCCCCGGGATCGGCAGCAATCCCACCGGCATACCGACCACGGTAGTGCATGCGCAGGCGTTGTCGATGCCGGCGATTCTCGACGGCATCCGTTCCGGGCAGGTTTTTATCGACGTGCAGGGCAGCCGTGATCGCCTGCTCGAATGGCATGCCCGGTCCGGCGACCGGCAAGCGGATATGGGTGGCAACCTCGTTGCCGGCGCCGGCACAGCCGTCGATCTCGACGCGCATGTCACACACGTCGCCGATGCACACGTCGTTGTGCTGCTGGATGGCAAGCCGCTGCCGCAAGGAGAGATGGCGATCGACAGCGCGGATCGACACCTGCCTTTCCGCTGGACCGCCGACGGCGCACCGCACTGGATGCGTGTAGAGGTGAGAGATGCCTCGGGCAAGCTGTTGCTGATCGGCAATCCGATCTATATCGACTTCAAGTCGTAGTGCATGGCTAGCCGGTATAGCGCTTACGGTATTCCGCCGGTGTGATACCGACATGCCGGCGAAATGCGCGTCGCAGCGTATCGGCATCCGCAAACCCGCACAGCGCGGCCACTTGTTTAGGCGCGGCATGCTCACCTTCCAGCAAGCGCCGCGCGTTGGCAATACGCGACGCCTCCACCCAGGCGGCCGGCGTCATGCCGACTTCGCTGCGAAACAGCCGCGCAAAATGGCGCGGGCTCAGGCGCATCCGTGCAGACAACGCCGCGATGCTGTGATCTTCCGCAGGATGGGCGGCAACCCAGCGCTGCACCTCCTGCAAGGCCGAGCGTCCCGCCGGCACGGCCTCGCCGTGGCGGCTAAACGATAGCTGCCCACCTGGCCGGCGAAAGAACATCACCAGCTGCGCGGCCACCGCGGTCGCCAGTTCGTGCCCGTGGTCTTCCTCGACCAGCGCCAAGGCCATATCCAGGCCCGCGGTGACACCGGCAGCGGTGCGCAGCTTGCCGTCGCGCACGAAAATCGCATCGACATCGACCTGGGTCGCCGGATACTCGCTTGCCAGCCGTTCGGCCACCGCCCAATGCGTGGTGACACGGCGGCGCTCCAGCAGGCCGGCCGCGGCCAGCATGAACGCACCACTGCATACCGATCCGTAACGGCGCGCGATGCGCGCATGGCGGCGCAGCCATTCCAGCGTTGCCGGTGTAAATCGCTCCTGATCGGCATGCGGCGAACCGGCCACCAGCAAGGTATCGAAACGTTGGTCGTCGCCCCGGCCGAGCACGCTATCGGGCGCCAGCCGCACGCCCGATGAGCTACGCAACTCGCCCGCTCGCGTGGCGACGACCCGCGGCTCATAAAGTGCGAGGCCGGCCTGCACATTGGCCTCGGCAAAGACATCCAGCGGGCCGGCCACGTCGAGCAACTGCACGCCTGGCGAGGCCAGCATGGCGATCACACGCGGCTTAGGGGTCATCACGGCTCCTGCGGCCGTCCCGGCACGCAAATGGCAGAATTTGTCGCATCACGTCGATTGAGGACACGATAGCAGGGTTCTAGCCTGTCGTTACACCCCAACCGGAGCCAGGCCATGAGCCTTTCCATCGACGGCATTCGTATCCCCGACAGCGCGCTGGCGCGCGAAGTGACCGAACTGGTGCGCGATACCGAGTCGCCACTGCTTTTCCACCATTCCAGCCGCGTGTACTACTTCGGCGCCTTGGCCGGCAAACATCGCGGCCTCTCGTTCGACCCCGAACTGCTCTATACCGGTGCCATGTTTCACGACATGGGCCTGACTGCGAAGCACAGCAGCAGCAACGAGCGCTTCGAAGTCGACGGCGCTAATGCGGCGCGCGATTTTCTGCGTCGGCACGGTATCGCGCAGACCGATATCGATACGGTGTGGACGGCGATTGCATTGCACACCACGCCGGGGATTCCGCAGCACATGCACCCGGTCGTCGCGCTGGTGACCGCGGGCGTCGAGATGGATGTGCTGGGGCTCACCTACCCCGAGTACAGCGACGCCGAGCGCGAGGCTGTCGTGCATGCGCATCCACGCAGCGAGCACTTCAAGGAAGACATCATCCAGACCTTCTACAACGGCATCCATCACAAGCCGGAAACGACCTTCGGCAACGTGAAGGCCGACGTGCTGGCCGACAAGGATCCCCACTTCGTGCGCGGCAATTTCTGCAGCGTGATCCGCGGCTCGGCCTGGCCGGGCTGAACCCTATTTCGTATCGATCGACCAGTCGACCGCCGCCTGCGCATGCAATGCGGCGGTGTCGAACAAGGGCAGCACCGCATCTTCGGGCTGGATCAGCAGCCCGATCTCGGTGCAGCCGAGAATGACCGCCTGGGCACCTCGTGCCGCCAGGACATCGATGATGCCTCGATAGACATCGCGTGAGGCGGCACGGATATCGCCGTGGCAAAGCTCGTCGTAGATGATGCGATGCACGTCGCCGCGCTGTGCTTCATCGGGAACCAGAACGTCCAGGCCGAACTTGTTTCGCAGACGACCGATATAGAAATCCCGCTCCATCGTATAGCGCGTACCGAGCAGCGCCACTTTCTCGACGCCCGCGACCTGCAGGGCGGTGCCGGTCGGATCGGCGATGTGCAGGAAAGGAACAGCAATCGCCTTCTCGATCGCCTCATGCACACGATGCATGGTATTGGTCGCCAGCAGCACGATATGGGCTCCGCCGCGTTCGAGCTGTGACGCGGCCGTGGCGAGCTGATGGCCCAGGCCATCCCAATCGCCGGCACGCTGCGCGGCTTCGACCGGTGCAAAGTCCACCGTCACCATCAGCGAGCGCGCATTGTGGTGTCCGCCCAGACGCGACTTGGCGTGCTGATTGATCAGGCGGTAATACGTCGCCGAGGATTCCCAGCTCATACCGCCGATGATACCGATGGTTTTCATGATGGCTTCCTGATCACGCGACAGAGCGCTGACTCGATCCAGGATAATAGCGCGCGGCTGATCCCTGTCCGCAGACAGGGGTCAGCCACGCTGTGCCGGTGCTCGCGCCAACGCCCACACATCCACACGTACCACTCCGGCGCGCCTCACTGCGCGCGCGCATTCGGCCAGCGTAGCTCCCGTAGTCATGACGTCGTCGACGATGACGACATGCGCTGGCAGTACCGCTGCAGGTTTCAACGCAAACGCTTTACGCACGTTGCGTTGTCGTGCCCGTGCATCGAGTTCGGTTTGCGGCGCACTTGCGCGGTTGCGTAGTAATACGTCATGGCGCAACGGCACAGACAAGGCACGCGCCAAGGGCCTGGCCAGCTCCAGCGCCTGGTTGTAGCCGCGCTCCCGCAGACGTTGACGATGCAATGGCACCGGCAGGATCAATTCAGGCCGATCGATCGGCATGGGCGTATCGCGCCACAGCCTTGCCAGGCTGCGGCCGCAGGCGAGATCGCCGCCGAACTTGAAACGCCCCTCCAGCCGATCGAGCGGCCAGCCATAAACAAACGGGGACCAGGCTGCATCCCACGGCGGCGGTCGACGCTGGCATGCGCCGCAGAGCGCAATCGGCGATGCCAGCGGCAAGGCGCAGCGCGCGCAACAGCTCGTGTTTCGCGGCAGATCGGCGATGCAACCGTCGCAAAGGTCGATGCCGTCGGCACCGGGAGCGCCGCAAAGCTGGCAGCGCCAGGGCAGACCCAGCCGCGAGAGTTTCTTCCACCATGTTGGCGCATCCATGCGCTTGATCCCTCGGGTTCAGCCCTGCGGCTTGAACAGCGCCGCGTCGAGGATCGACCACAGATGGATGATCCAGCCCAGCCAGAAGATCCACAGGATGCCGGCCAGTACAAACATGATGAAGGCCTTCAACAGGCGTCCCTGAACCAGTTGCCCCAGGCCGGGAATGAAAAAACTGCAGATGGCCGCAAGCACGTTACCGGTGCTGCCTTGTCCTGCACTCATCGCTCGATCTCCTTGGGCTCAATAGGAGCTCATCATAACGGCTACGGCTTCGAAGGCCGCCAGGGGCACCATTAAACCCATGTATTACAAAGATTAAATGATCTTCGTCAACTACATAGTTCACTACTCAGTTGACATGAAAGCCCTCCCTGTCAGACTGTCGCGCTTCCCGCATCCCCCGGAGTAGCAAGCCCATGGTCGAAGCCGCCGTTCGCCACGACTGGACCCGCGACGAAGTCGCCGCGCTGTTCGCGCTGCCGTTCAACGAACTGCTGCATCGGGCGCATTCCGTGCACCGCGAACACCACGACCCGAACGCCGTGCAGGTGTCCACCTTGCTGTCGATCAAGACCGGCGGTTGTCCCGAAGACTGCGCTTACTGCCCGCAGGCAGCGCGCTACGACACCGGTGTGCAGGCGCAGAAGCTGATGAGCGTCGAGTCCGTGGTGGCGCGCGCGCAGGCGGCGAAAGACGCCGGCGCCAGTCGCTTCTGCATGGGCGCCGCATGGCGCAGCCCGAAAGACCGCGATGTCGTCAAAGTTGCCGAAATCGTCTCCGCCGTGAAGGCTCTGGGCCTGGAAACCTGCGCCACGCTGGGCATGCTCAATGGCCCGCAGGCCGAAACACTCAAGGCCGCCGGACTGGACTACTACAACCACAACCTGGATACCGCGCCGGAGTTCTATGGCGAGATCATCCATACGCGCCAATACCAGGACCGTCTCGATACGCTTGAACACGTACGCGAAGCCGGCCTGAAGACCTGTTGCGGCGGCATCGTCGGCATGGGCGAAACGCCGAGCCAGCGCGCCGGTCTGCTGCAGACCCTGGCGAATCTGCCTGAGCATCCCGAATCGGTGCCGATCAATCAACTGGTGCAGGTCAAGGGCACGCCGCTGGAGGGTACGCAGGCGCTCGATCCGTTCGAGTTCGTACGCACGATCGCCGTCGCCCGCATCATGATGCCCGCCTCGATGGTGCGCCTGTCGGCAGGGCGTCAGGACATGGACGACGCCACGCAGGCCCTGTGTTTCTTCGCCGGCGCCAACTCGATTTTCTACGGCGAAAAGTTGCTGACCACCGGCAATCCTGACGTCGAACACGATCGCCAGCTATTTGCGCGGCTGGATCTGCATCCGATGGAAATCGTGGAGACGTCCGAGACGGTACATGCGGACATTCTTGAGCATTGCGCTGCGTAACTTGCCCACGGGAGCGATTGGGGAACCTTGTATAGCCTCAGTCTGAATGATCGTCATCCCGGCGTAGGCCGGGATCCAGCGGCTTCGGTTTTCAGTTTCTGCGATAGAGCTGACTTATATAGGCTCTCGCGACAACCGATCACAAAGTCACTGAATCCCGGCCTGCGCCGGGATGACGGGTAGGAAGGTTTTTCCAGGTTCCTCGATTTCGCTCCCGAAGCCACTTATGCGCAACGACCTGCTGACACGCCTCGCCGAGCGGACCGCCGCACGCGAGCATGAACAACTCACGCGTCGTCTGCGCACGGTCGATCGCGTGGACGGCCCGTGGGCTTGGATCGGGGACAAACGATTGCTGTCGTTCTGCAGCAACGACTACCTGGGGCTTTCGCAGCATCCGGACGTGGTTGCTGAGCTGCGTCGAGCCAACAGCGTCGGCAGCGGCTCGGCTCATCTGATCTGCGGGCATCACGCGGAACACGCGGCGCTGGAACAGGCTCTGGCCGAATGGACCGGACGCGAGCGCGCGCTGTTGTTTTCCTCCGGCTACATGGCGAACCTGGGCACCTTGCAAGCGCTGCTGCGCGACGGCGATCTGTGCGTGCAGGACAAGCTCAATCATGCCTGCCTGCTCGATGGCGCCAGCCTGAGCGGAGCCACGCTCGCGCGCTATGTGCATGCCGACGTGTCCAGCGCCGCACGGCAACTGGCGGCAGCCGGCGATGCTCCCGCATTGCTGGCAACCGATGGCGTCTTCAGCATGGATGGCGACATCGCTCCGCTGGGCGAACTGGCTGCGCTGTGTGAAGCGCAGAACGCGACACTGATGGTCGACGACGCCCACGGCTTGGGCGTGCTGGGCAAGGATGGGGCAGGCAGCGTCGACGCTGCCGGACTCGGTCAGCAGCAAGTGCCGGTATTGATGGCGACCCTGGGCAAGGCGCTCGGCTGCTATGGCGCCTTTGTCGCTGGCTCGGCGACCTTGATCGACGGCCTGCTGCAAACCGCCCGACCTTATATCTACACCACCGCCACGCCGCCCGCGCTCGCCGCGGCGACGTCGACGGCGGTGCAGGTGGCGCGACGGGAATCCTGGCGGCGGGAGCGGCTTGGGAGCCTGATCGCTCGTTTTCGGGCAGGCGCGGCGCAGCTTGGCTTGCCCTTGCTGCCTTCGATGACGGCCATTCAACCGCTGCTACTGGGTGAGGCGGCAACGGCATTGGAGGCCGCGCAAGTCCTGGAGGCGGAGGGTTTCATGGTTACCGCCATTCGGCCGCCTACGGTGCCACAAGGTAAGGCGCGTTTGCGGATTACGCTGTCGGCGGCTCATGCGGATGAACATGTGGACCGTTTGTTGGAGGCGTTGGCTCGCTTGGCTTCGCGGCCCCCTCGCCCCAGCCCTCTCCCCCGGCAAAGCCAGGGGAGAGGGAGCAAGAGCGCGCAAGATTGAAGACTTGCCTCATTCAGCCCCTCTCCCCTGGCTTTGCCGGGGGAGAGGGTTGGGGTGAGGGGGCGCTCTTGGACCTCAGCCCTTATAATTGCGCTCCTTATACGCCGTATCCCCGCATGTCGATCGTCAACCTCTCCGCCTATCGCTTCGTCAGCCTGGACGACCTCCCGGCGCTGCGCGAGCGCCTGCTCGAACGCTGCGACCTGTTGGCGCTCAAGGGCACCATCCTGCTGGCGCCGGAGGGGATCAACCTGTTCCTGGCCGGCCCGCGCGAGGCGGTGGACAGTTTCATGGATTGGCTGCGCGAGGATTCGCGCTTTGCCGGACTCATCCCGAAGGAGTCGGTTTCCGACGCGATCCCATTCGGCCGCATGCGCGTACGCCTGAAGAAGGAAATCATCACGATGCGCATGCCAGCGATTCGCCCGGAAAACGCGCGCGCGCCTTCCGTGACGCCGCAAACGCTGCGCCGCTGGCTGGACAGCGGCCGTGACGATGAAGGCCGCGACGTGGTGCTGTTGGACACGCGCAACGATTACGAAACCGATGTCGGTCTGTTCGAGCAGGCCATCGACTATCGCCTGAATAGCTTCACCGGCTTTCCTGGCGCCATCGCTGCCGACCGCGAGCGCTACGCCGGCAAGACGGTGGTGTCGTACTGCACGGGCGGTATCCGTTGCGAAAAGGCGGTGCTGCATATGCAGGACATCGGCATGGATCACGTCTACCAGCTCGAAGGCGGGATTCTGAAATATTTCGAGGAAACCGACGGCGCGCACTGGCGCGGCGACTGTTTCGTATTCGACGAGCGCGGCGCGGTCGATCCGCAACTGGCGCCCGCACCGCTCGACAAAAAAAGCGACGACGCATGAATCTGTATATCGATCGCCGAGGCAGCGGCCCGATTCCGCTGGTGCTGCTGCATGGCTGGGCGATGCATGGCGGCGTGTTCGAAACGCTGGTAACGGCGCTGCGTGAACGTTGCACGCTTTACGTGGTGGATCTACCCGGCCATGGCTATTCGCGCGACAGCGTGCTGCCGCTGGAGCCGCATGCCTGTGCTGCCGCCATCGCCGAAGCCACGCCGCCCGCGGTATGGGTCGGCTGGTCGCTTGGCGGCCTGATTGCACAGCAGGCCGCACTGGATCTGCCACAAAGCGTGCGCGCATTGGGCGTGATCGGTTCGACGCCGAAGTTTTCGCGCGGTGCCGACTGGCCGTACGGCAGCGAGCCGGCGCTGGTACGTCAACTGGCCACCGATCTGGAAACCGACTATCACGCCACCATCGAGCGCTTCCTCGCGTTGGAAGCGATGGGCAGCAAAGATCCGCGCGGCGAGTTACGCCACCTGCGCTCGCTGGTGTTCGAACGCGGCGAGCCCGACCTGCGCATCCTGCAGGAAGGCATCCGCATTCTCGATGTCATCGACTTGCGCGAAGACATCGCCACGCTATCGCAACCCAATGCCTGGATCGGCGGCCGGCTCGATCGCCTGGCTTCGCCCGTCGCCATGCAGTGGTCCGCCGAACGCGCTGGCGGGCGCTTCACGCAGATCGATCATGCCGGACATGCGCCATTTTTCGGCCACGCCGATGCCGTGGTCGCGGCACTGAACCCGCTGCTGGAGTCTTACGGTGAGTGACGATTTCCACGTCGATCGGGCCAAGGTACGCCGCAGCTTCGGCCGTGCCGCGGCGACGTACGAACAGCACGACGCCTTGCAACAGGAAGTGCAGAAGCTGTTGAACGAGCGCCTGGATTTTTATCTGGGCGAGGCCGAACGCGTTCTGGACGTCGGCGCCGGCACTGGTCGCGGCAGCGCCATGCTGAAGAAGCGTTACGCCAAGTCGCAAGTCATCGCGGTCGATCTCGCTCTGCCGATGTTGCGCGCCGCCAAACAGCATATGAGCTGGCTCAAGCCCTTTGTGCGAGTGAATGCGGAGGCTACGGCGCTCCCCTTCCCCGACCACAGCGTCGACGTGCTGCATTCCAACCTGTGCTTCCAGTGGATCGACGATCTGCAGGCACTGTTTGGCGAGTGCGTGCGCGTGCTCAAGCCGGGCGGCATGCTGGTGTTTTCCACGTTCGGTCCCGATACCCTCAAGGAATTACGAGCCGCCTGGGCGCAGGCCGATCAGCAACCGCATGTGAGCCGCTTCCTCGATATGCACGATCTGGGCGACGCGATGATCGCTGCCGGGCTACGCGATCCGGTGCTGGATGTAGACCGCTTCACGCTGACCTACAGCGAACCGCGCATGCTGCTCAAGGAGCTGCAGGGTCTTGGTGCCACCAATGCCGACACCACGCGCGAACGCAGCCTGATGGGCAAGAAGCACTACCAGCAGATGCTGGCCGCGTACGAAACCATGCGCCGCGACGGCCGCATTCCCGCTACCTGGGAAGTCGTTACCGCCCACGCCTGGGGCCCACCGCCCGGCCAATCCCGCCGCGGGCCCGGCGGCGGCGAAATCGCCAGCTTCTCGATCGACAGTCTGCGTGGATCGCGTCGGCGCTGACGCGCGTTCGTGAAAAATTTTTCATGGACGTCTAAACGTAGATACCGCCTGGGTTACAGGCCGACGGTCTGGCGCAAGATTGTCATCGTCTTATCACAGTCATAAAAATTTCATTCACAGATGACAGCATCCCCGGCTTCTTGAAGCCTGCGCGTCGGAACCGGTGGCCGGTTCGACGTATCGCCAATTTTTAGGAAGGGGAATTGCGTGCTGCAGAAGACTGTTCTCGCCGTGGCCTTGGGCCTGGCGCTGTCGACGGCTGTCCGGGCAACGGACAATCATCCGAACGATACCGATACGAGCGCTACCGATACGAGTGCGCAACCCACTACCGATCAAGCCAAGAATCTCGACGCCATCTCGGTCGTCGGTAGCGGCGAATCGCGTCAGGTACAGCGTATCCAGACCAAGAACCAGGACACGCTGCCACCCGGTACCAGCCTGCAGAAGGTGCTCAACATCCTGCCCGGCGTGAACGCGCAGTCGATCGATGCACTCGGCGCCAACGAACAGTCGATGACGCTGAGCCTGCGCGGTTTCAACTCCACGCGCCTGGGTTACACGCTCGACGGCATGCCGCTGGGCGACAGTGCCTACAACAACTACAACGGTCTGAGCATCAACCGCGCGTTGATCTCGGAGAACATGGGTGGCGCCGAAATCGCCGAAGGTATCGGCAACCTGGGTACGCCCTCGACAAGCGACCTGGGCGGCACCATCGCCTATACGTCGAGCGATCCGTCCAAGCAGATGGGCGGACGGATCAACCAGACCTTTGGCAGCGACATGAACCGCCGCACCTTCGCCCGCTTTGACACGGGCGAGTACCACGGCTTCTCGATGTACCTGTCCGGTTCGCGCACGACGTCCGACCTGTGGGACAACCAGAGCGCCTACAATAAGTCGACCACCAAGCAGTTCAACGGCAAGGCCGTTTATCAGTTCGACGGCGGTCGCATCACGGCATTCGCCGATACGTCGCGCACGTCGCAGGCCGACGATTTCTATCTTTCCAAGGACGAACTGGCTCGCGGCCTGGGCTGGAACTGGGGCGGCTACGCGCCAAACTTCCAGAAGGCGCTGAGCCGTGCCTACTGCAACAGCGGCAGCTTCAACGCCAAGCTGTGCGACAAGAGCGGCCCGGACCAGGATGCCGACGGCGCCTTCACCGGTGGCCAGATCCTGCGCAACGACGACCTGTATTACCTCGCCGGCGATTTCTTTCCGTCCGATACGGTGACCCTGCATGCGCAGGTGTATCACCATGAAGATGCCGGCTCGGGCAACAACTGGAACAGTGGCAGCTTCTCCAACCCGGGTACGCCCGAGCAGTTGCCGCTGATCATTCGCGAGACGCTCTATACGATCAACCGCACCGGTGCGATCTTCAACGCCGGCTGGGATATCGGCATCAACCATATCGAAGGCGGCGTCTGGTACGAGCACAATGTTTCCAGCGCCTCGCGCTACAACTACACCGATGTGACCGGTCCGCGCGATATCAGCGGATTCCAGAACGGCCAGCCGGACGTGGGCACCTTCGATCAGCGCACCGTGTGGCAGACACGCCAGGCCTACCTGCAAGACACCATCAAGTTGATGGACGACAAACTGTCGATCGACTTCGGCGTGAAGAGCCCGCACGTGACCTCCGATGCGACCGCGCTGCCGGGCATCGCGGTGAAACCGATCGCCGCCAACTCCACCGCCCAGTTCGCTACCGGTAATCTGTCCGCCAGCCGCGCGTTCCTGCCGGGCCTGGGCGCGCACTACAAGATCAGCGACGGTCAGGAAGTCTTCGCCAGCTACGCCGAGAACATCGCCATGTTCCAGGGCGGCTTCAAGCTCGGTCCGCAGGCCGTCAGCCAGGCGACCTGGAACGCCCAGCAGACCTTGCAGCCGGAAGAATCGCGCACGCTCGAAGGCGGCTACCGCATCGTGCAGAGCGACTTCCAGGCCTCGGCGGCGATCTACAAGGTTCGCTTCGACAACCGCCTGCTGCAGTACAACCCGTGCGATTCGCGCCAGCCGGTCGGCCCGGGCTGCGGCAACAAGTTCTACAACGTGGGCGGCGTGGACAGCCACGGCGTCGAGCTGACCTTCCTGTGGACGCCCTCGAGCCACTTCAGCTGGTACAACTCGGCCTCGTACAACCGCTCGACCTACGCCAGCGACTATGTGCAGGCTGGCGTGCTGGAGCCGACCAAGGGCAAGATCCAGGTCGATACGCCGACCAAGCTGTTTGCCAGCGAGGCCACGTATACCTACGGCCCCTGGTTCGCCACGTTGCGCGGCAAGTACACCGGCAAGCGTTACTACACGTACACCAATGATCAGGGCTTCGGCGGTTTCACCACGTTCGATCTGGCCGCCGGTTACGACTTCGGTGCGATGGCTTTTGCCAAGGACGTACGCATTCTGCTGAACATCACCAACCTGACCAACAAGCGCTACGCGGCCAACTTCGACAACAGCGTATTCGCACCGACCGATCCGAAGGGCACGATCTACGTGTTCCACGCATCGGCACCCATCCAGACCTTCGGCACGCTGGATATCCGTTTCTAGTGCTTGGGGCTTTCGAGGCGCCTTGATGGCGCCTCTTTTTTTTCGTCATGCCGGCGAAGGCTATCGTGGCGAAGATACCGCGTCGTTCATGGGATCGCTTCGCATGAAACACATGACTCGCCGTCTGTTGGCCGCGCTATGGGCGTGCTCGACCGTCTCGCTCGGCGCAACGGATATTCTTACGCCGCATGTCGTCGACGGTGACGCACCGCAATCGATAACCCTGGAGGGCCGCAGCTCGGTCAATCATGGTCTGGTGGGGACGGGGCGCCTTTCCGCGGGCACGGTGGATTTTCTTGGCGACACCCTGGGTTCGTTTTCATCCCTGGCGATCGCACCGGGAAGCTGGAAGCGAACCGGCAACCGCTATACAGCCGTCCTGTGGACGCTTCCCGATCGTGGCCGTAACGATCCGGGCGAGGGTCTGTTCTACGACTATGCCGCGCGCCTGCATCGCTTTCGTATCGAGTTCACGCCTTACACCGGAAAAGAGCTGCCGGCCGATACGCGGTCTCAGCAACAGGTCCGCATCAAGCCCGATGGCGGCCTGGTGCTCACGGATTTCCTCGGCCACCGTTTTACCGGAGCCGATCCGGCCGATGGCACGATCACGGAGAACGGTGTCCTGCTGCCGGCACCGCGCAGCGGCACCGGCGCGGGCAAGGTGTCCATCGATGCGGAATCGCTGCAGTTCACGCGCGACGGCCATTTCTATGTCGGCGACGAATACGCTGCGCACGTGTACTACTTCGATGCAAAGGGCCGTCTGCAGGGCGTGATCGTTCCACCGTCAGCTGTCGTACCGCGCACCAATGGTCATATCGATTTCGGTTCGCTCAATCCGCCGCAAACGGGACGCCGCAACAACCAGGGCGTCGAGGGTATGTCGCTTTCGCCCGATGGAACGCGTTTGTTTGTTGCGCTGCAAAGCGCACTGATTCAGGACAGCGCGCATGGCGACGCAGCCGGGCGCATCAACACACGCGTGCTTGTCTACGACGTCAGCCATGATCCGGTGCCGACCCATCCGATCGGGCACTATGTGATGCAGTTGCCAGCCTATAACGACCGCGGCGATGGCAGGGCTGCCAACAAGACAGCCGCGCAAAGCGAAATTCGTGCACTGAACGAACATCAGTTCCTGATGCTATCGCGCGACGGCAACGGACTGGGCACCGATAACAACAAGCCGATCGTCTACAAGAGCGTCTTGCTTGTAGACACGCTCGACGCCACCAATCTCGTCGGCAGTACTTACGAAACCAGCGTCACGTCGGTACTGCGCTCATCCGACAGCGTCGAACTCAAAGCAGGCATCAAACCGGCGTCCTTGCACGAGCTGGTCAATCTGCTGAATCGATCACAGTTGTCTCGGTTCGGCCTCAATGTCGACACGCAGCCGAAAAACCAGCCGCTCACGCTGTCGGAGAAATGGGAAGCGATGGATCTGGTGCCCGTGCTCGATCCATCCGCACCGCAGGACTACTTCCTGTTCGTCGGCAACGACAACGATTTCATCGCACGTCGTTGCGTGATGGAAGGCCAGCACTGCGACTCGTCGTTCGACAACGACAACATGCTTCTCGTTTACCGGCTCACTTTGCCCAGCATGCAACAACGCGCACGTCCTTGATTCGACCGGTGTGGGCAACCGGTTGTTACCCACCACATAAGGCACACTCGCACATGAAAAAGTCGCTCGCTTGCTCCTTGATGGCTGCCGGCATGCTGGTCAGCGTTGCCGGTCACGCCAACGCACCTGTCTCGGTCGACAGCAAGGAATACAAGGTTCTGCTCGATCCGAGCCTGTTCGCCAGTAATCCGTCCAGCGCCGCCAGCTCGCTGCTGTCCGCGCTGAAGACGCGCCTGACCCAGCTCAACTTCGACAAGACCATCAGCGGCAGCTTCTCGGCCGGTAACCACGACCAGATCAGCTACTACGACACCGCGAGCACCTGCGTCGTGCGCAACAACGGCTACTCGGTGCGCTACCGCACGGGCGACGACAAGGACGTCGAGTTCAAGTTCGGCCATCCGGACGAAGAGCTGTCGTACTACACCGATGTCACCGGCACCGGCAAGAACAAGAGCAGCAAGCTCGAAACCGACGTCAGCCCCGACAAGCTGGTGTACTCGCACTCGACCGAGCAAGACCCGGCCAGCAGCGGTGCACCGGCCAGCGTCAGCGCGCTGATCTCGCAGTTCTCCGGCGCCAGCGTGCTGTCGTCGTACAGCTCCCAGGCGCTGGTGCCGGTCAACGGCCTGGTGATGACGCAGCAGGAATACGACGGCCCGAGTTCGGACATCGGCAACTCCGACGCCGATTTCACCTTGACCATCTGGTACGTCGGCAACAGCACCACACCGTCGCTGGTCGAGCTTTCCTACCGCGTCGACGCCGATAGCGACACCTATTTCACCACGCCGGTACTACAGCGCTCACAGGTGTTGATGCAGGCCATCAGCAGCCTGGGCAGCTGGAACCTGGCCAACTCGACGACCAAGACGGCATGGATTTATGCCTATCGTTCGTCGAGCTATCCGAATGGGTTCTGCGCGGGCGGCTGATTGATTTCGCTCAGCTCTCCCGGCTGATGCCGGGAGAGTACCGCTTGCTTGGGCTTCAATATTCCCAACGTTGGTGCGAGTTACCCAAGCAGGTATATATCTGTACGCGAGACCCGTTTGCGCTTCCTCCCGCGGGATCGTCCAGGCACTTGTCGCTCTGCTTGCTGCGAAGCTCACCGCGCACGCGCCAGGACTGCTGCGGGCTGCCGTTGCATGTCGCTACGCTGACCTGTGTGCCGTCGCCCGTCGCAGTACCTGTCAATTGCAGACAGAGGCCGGTCGTACCGCTGACGATCATTCCGTTCGATTGCAGATACCACTTCTGGTTATAGGCCCCAGTACAGTCATATATCTGCACGGGAGTGTTATCTGCCGTGCCGTAATTCAAGATATCCAGGCAGCGACCCGCACTATTGGTGATCTGGTTTGTTACCGGATCGACGCGCCAATGTTGGTTGAAAGCGCCGGTGGCGTCCCAAACCTGCAACCGCGTTCCGTTCCCGGTGCCATAGTTCAAGGCGTCCAGCACCCGACCGCTGGTCGTAACCAACTCCGCGTTGTTGAAGTACCAGGACTGGTTCGGGGCCTGGGTCGGGCTCCATATCTGCAGTTGTGTGCCATCCGTTGTTTGCAGGTTATCCACGTCCAGAACGGGAGTCACCGAAGGATTGTTCAAGGTACCGGCCGTGTCCTGGACATACCAATATTGCTGATTGAGGCCATTGCAGTCCCACATCTGCAAGGGTGAGCCATTGCTCGTACCACCGTTGACAACATCCAGGCAGCGCCCGCTACCGACGAGCGTGATCGGTCCGTGTATTGCCGTATCCGAGGATGCCACCACCGTCGCTCTGAAGTTTGCCGCGATCGGCATGGTCTGGCGAAGCGTTCTTGCTACGTCGGCCGTTGCAGCGTCACCGCAGCGCACGCCATTGCAGTTTGCAATCAGGGGGGTGGAGTAAATCTCGAACTGCTGCTGCCCCGTCAATCCATAGGCCATGATGTCGTAGAAATTTGCAGCATCGTTCCGATAGCCATAGGAGTAGGAAAAGAGCCCTCCTGTCGGCGCAATCTGCTGGTTGTGCGCGGCGCCCAGGTTATGTCCCATCTCATGCGCGAGTGTTACGTTGGTGCAATAGCTGTAGTAGCCATTGAGCTCGTCATACTGGCCATCGCTGAATTCTGCAAATGCGTAGTTCGGGTTGTGGTCGCTTTGCATGATATAGCCGACACCGCAACTTCCCTGGGTCGAACCATACACACGCATGAGGCTGACCAGATCCGCACCATACTGATCTCGCGCAGCATGCACGGCAGCGAGCGGCGAAGTTGCTGCAGACGATTGCAGGTCAGTCAAGGCGGCTGAGTTATCACCCGTGTCCGGATAATTCACCTCCATCGTGCCTACCAACCGGTATTGCGCGCTTACTTGCGAGTTGGAGAGCGCGTGATTGGCAACCGAGATGAGATACACAATATAGGTAACGGTCGATGATGTGCCCCCGCGATATGCGCGATAGCCGCTGGTGTAGGCAACCAGCACATCGACCGTCGGTATGGATGCGCTGGCGCTGGCGGCAGCGCTAGCCGCCATCAACGATGGTTGACCACTCGCCTGGCCGACATCGGCAGCCTTCTGAGGAATGGCCACACCATCGTGTTCGCTTGCCCCGTTGTGCAGTACCGACAGTGGCGTAGATGCAATATAGGTTTGGCCGGCAACAGTGGTGATCTTCAGCTGATTGCCATTCACGCTCGGCAAGGAGCCGAAGGTTGCCTCCGGGCCGAAAGTGATCGTTGCATCTTGGCCCGTACCGCTGCTCTCCTCTCGTCCCATCCATGTCCAATTGCCGTCGCCTTGCTCCGTGTGCCTGTCAAACGCCAGCGACAGATGGGTGCCATCGGGAGCCGTTACTTCGAGATGGCCATTCAGGGCAGAAGCGAATACGTCATGCATATTCAGCTTGATGGGGAACAAGGTCGAGGGACCGTCATGCCGTGGCTTGGCTGCCGTGTAGCTGAAAAGTTCAGGCTGCCCTGCAGATGGCGGGCTCAAGGTGCTGCCGGATGAGGCAGGAACAAGGACCTGCTGGCCAGCAGGAGACTGAGGCGCCGGGGCGGGCATAGGTGGCAAAGATGGAGTACCCGGCCCTGATGGCGGCGTGCCTGCCGAAGAAGCCGCATCGCCACGCAAGGCGCTTTCGCCCAGACCAAGTGCAACCAAAAGCGACGCCCCCGCCAACAGGCGGAGGAAAATTTTGTATTTCACTGCAAGCCCCTGTTACCCGGAAGGCGAAAATGTCGCCCAAAATAGTTATGCCTTGCTCATAAGCTATCGCCACTGTGATCTGGCATCAAGCTCAAACCGGGCAGAATGCTTGCGTAATTTCTTGCGTCAAACCTTGCACGACGCGCCTGACAATTACCGCTATCTGCGATAACAGAAACACTTTACCTGGTGATCGTTGACCATCCCGGTCGCCTGCATGAATGCGTAGCAAATCGTAGTTCCGACGAATCGGAAACCACGCTTCTTCAATGCCTTGCTCATCGCATCCGATACCGGCGTGCTGGCCGGCACATCGCCCATACCGCTCCAGCGGTTGCGGATCGTCTTGCCGCCCACGAAAGCCCAGAGATACGCATCCAGGCTGCCGAACTCGTCGATAGCCTCCAGCGCGGCTTTCGCGTTATCCCGTACGGAATAAATCTTCAGGCGATTGCGTACCAGACCGGGATCGAGCAACAGCTTCTCCAGCTCGCGGTCCTTCATCGCCGCGACCTTGGCGATCTCGAAGTTATGGAACGCGCGGCGGTAGTTCTCGCGCTTGACCAACACCGTGCGCCAGGAGAGGCCGGCCTGCGCGCCTTCCAGGCAAAGAAATTCGAACAGCAGGCGGTCGTCATGCAGCGGCACGCCCCACTCGGTATCGTGGTAGTCGCGCATGATGTCGAGTTCGCCGCTGGCCCAGGCACAGCGAGTAATGGGCGCCATATCGTCCTCCTGAAGAAGGCGGCAGCATAGCGCCAGAGACGGCCGGCGTGATGGAGGGGCGAATAGCGAGGGCGCCGAGGCTTAGTTCGCGACTTGCGCCAGTACCGGTAGACAGGGATCCCCGTACCTTTGTTGCGCGCACACCGCCGTGCGCCCTCGCTATTCGCCCCTCCGATAGAGACCGGGCTAGATGGAAATCGCCGCGCGACGACGCTGGCGCAGATGATTGACCGCCAGCACGATCACCAGCAGCGCGACCACCACGCCGAAGATCGTCATGCCCAGATTGCCACCCTGCAGTCCACGGGCGAAGTTTTCCGGCACCTGCCCGCCGTTGTCTTCCATGTGCACAGCCGCCATGCCGGTGTAGTGCATGCCGCAGACGGCCACACCCATCACCAGCGCGCTACCGATCATCTGCGCCGGGCCACGCATGTGGAACGCCAACCACAAGGCTGCAATGGACGCGATCACGGCGATGGCGATGGAGGCGGCCACCAGATCCATGTCATAGGACATGTCCCCGGCCATCATCATCGCGGCCATGCCCAGGTAATGCATGCCGGCCACACCCAGCCCCATGCACACGCCACCAAGCACCAGCTTGGCACCACTGAAAACGCCGGTACCCGCGACCCACAAACCTGCCGAGCAGGCTGCGAAGGCGATCACTGCCGATAGCGCGGTGCGCGGCAGATCGTAGGTGACCTGCATGCCCATATCGCAAGCAAGCATGGCGATAAAGTGCATGGCCCAGATAGCGCCGATGCCCATCGCCGCACCGGCGGCAAGAACGGCTGCGGTGCGTTGTTTGCCGGTTTGCGCGACCGGAATCATCACCGCCAGCTGCAGCGCGGTGAACGAACCGAGTACCGAGACGACGTAGGACAGCGCGACAAGCAACCAGTTGTAGTTCTGATGATCATGCATGGTGACTCTCCTTGATTTGAATATGCCGATCCGAACGTTTCAGTGGGAAATCTCCAGCACGCAATCGGCGGCCCCATGGCTGCGACAATGCAGGTTGCGCACGAATACCGTGCCCGCTGTCATCGCGTCGCCGAGCAGACCTTCCAGATAACCGCTGAAGAACTTGCAGCCCGACCGCCCGCGCGGCGAGCAGATCGCGCTGTTGCGAATATGCAGTTGATCGCCGTGCTGCTCGACCGTAGCCAGCCCGCGTAGCGCCGGCAGCGCAATACGCTTGACGGCATCGCCCAGCGGCAACTTGGCACCCAGTGCGTAGTCGCGCTTGTAGACCCAGGCGCCGGTACGTCGACCCGCGAGCAGCAGGGACGGCTCGCGCGCATCGTCGGAAACCGCGTTTTCCAGCGTGACCAGCCACGGGAAAATCCGCGGATAGTCGTGCGCCATCTGCGGCAGCACGTTCTCCACCTGACGCACATCGGGCAAGGCAGCAGGAGCTGCCGCGACTGGCGGCGCAGCTGCCGGCGCAACGTGCGATGCGGGGATGGCCGACATGGGTGCAGCCTGGGCGATGGCGGCACCCGTGCCTTCTCCGGCCAGCGACGCCTCGAAGCTCAGCACGCGACTATGCGTGGCCAATGCCTCTTCGAGCACCAGCTGGCGTTCCGCCGGGCCACGCACGATCAATGTCAGCCACGCGCCGCGGCTGTCTTGTGCAAGGCGTTGTCGGATGAGGCTGAAGCCGTTCGATACAACCAGACGACCCAGTTCGACCAGCAGACCCTCCCGACGATCGGACAGGATCTGCATCTCCAGCTCGATCATTAGGCCCCCCTGTAGTCGATGCTGGTGCAGTAAGTTGTAGTGCGAAACGATGATTGATTCGTCGTCGGAAAAGTGTGATTGACCTCAAAGAAGCACACGCCACGCATGCATGTATGCATGCGTGCGCGTCTGAAGACGTGAATGCTTTGTGTACGCGATGGGTCGAATGCCCAGCGCAAGTTTTGATTGCTACCAGGGCAGGTCGCCCAGATCGACATTGCCGCCCGTCAACACCAGGCCGATACGTCGTCCGGCAAAACGTTCGCGCTGCTTGAGCACCGACGCAAGCACGGTGGCGCTGGATACTTCGACGATCAGCTTGAGCTCGGCCCACAGAAGCTTCATCGCGGCCACCGTTTCGGCGTCGCTGACGGTTACCACCTCGACGCCATGCGAACGCAGAGCCTCGAAGTTGGGCGCGCCCACCAGCGTGCGCAATCCATCGCACAAGGTGTGTGGCACGAACGGCTCAACGCGTCGGCCCTGCGCCAGCGAACGGGCGGTATCGTCGGCGCCTTCCGGTTCGGCCGCATAGAGGGACAGCCCGGGACGAAGGCCATGCGCTGCAATCGCGCAACCGGAAGCCAGGCCACCACCACCCACCGGCGTGATCAACGCATCGAGACCGCCGACCTGTTGCATCAGCTCCAGCACCAGCGTTCCCTGTC
This sequence comes from Dyella sp. NPDC103356, assembly GCF_055584465.1. Lineage (NCBI taxonomy): Bacteria > Pseudomonadati > Pseudomonadota > Gammaproteobacteria > Lysobacterales > Rhodanobacteraceae > Dyella > Dyella sp. NPDC103356. Next base: position 23,427 of record NZ_JBVJLZ010000005.1, on the reverse strand, counting down.
CGGCCATGACACGCGCATCGGCATACGGATGCACCAGTTCGGCACCGGTCTCTTCTTGAATGTGCGCCGCAGTCGCCTCACGCGCTGCCTGGGTCGCTTCGCATCGATGCAGGATCGCGCCCGCACGAACGATCGCCTCCAGCTTGGCGCGCACCGCGCCTTCGGGAACGACAACATGCGCGGGAATGCCGCGCGTCGCCGCTGCCATGGCCAGGGCATTGCCGTGATTGCCGGAAGAATGGGTCACTACGCCGCGCGCGGCCTTCGCTTCGTCGAGCGACCACACGGCGTTGCATGCGCCGCGAAACTTGAAGGCACCGCCGCGCTGCAGGTTTTCGCATTTGAAATGCAGCTCGGCCCCGGCCAGCTTGTCCAGGGCCGCACTGCGCAGGACCGGGGTCACAGTGGCATGCGGCGCAATGCGTGCGGCGGCATCGCGAATCTGCGCGAAGGTGGGCAGATGCTGGCTCATGCGTGCTGGTTCTCGATCTCGATGCCGCAATGGAAGAGGCGCTCTGCACCGGGTTCCAGGCGGATGGCCGCGGCGCAGTCCTCGCGATTGAATGCGTCGGACATGCTCTCCATCGGCTCAAGCGCGATCGCGCGACGTGCATCGCGCGGCACGGTGTCGGCGGTGAAGGCGAGTACGATGCCGCGGGTCTGCCACATCGCCACCGTCAACCCGGTGTTCGGATCGCGTACGCGGGTGCGCGCGCGACCATCGGCATCGGCGTGCAGGCCGGCGTAACCGTGATTGAGCTCGGTCGTACCGATACGGCGCCACTGGCGAAAGTCCATTGCCGGCTCGTCTTCCAGTGCGGCATACGCTTCGTCGCCCGGCAGCGGGATGAAGTTCGCATCAGTGCGTATCAGCAGACTGGCCGGCACCTGCAGTTCCCAGGCGTCGACTGCGCCATCGGCGACACGAAAGTACGGATGCCAGCCGAAGAAGCATGGCGCGGCCTGTTCGCCGACGTTGCGCATGCTGGCCACCACGTCGAGCCCACCCGCACGGAGGGTGTAGTGCACGCTGACATCGATGGCGAACGGATAGCCGGCATGCACGCCAGGGCGAATGCTGCGATTGACGAAAACGGCGTGTGCGCCGGCGGCATCGGCGTCCAGGCGCTCGAGCGTAAATTCCTGATCGCGCAAGAAGCCGTGGCGCGACTCCCGCTTGCCGCCCTCGGCGCCGGGCGCAAGATCGTAGGTCTGCCCGTCGAAGCGGTAGAGGGCGTCCTTGATGCGGTTGGCGAACGGCGCCATCACGGCATAGCGCGAACCCGGACGTTGCTCCACTTCGGCCAGGTCGCGATAGCCGTCGGCCAGCTGGAACGTGCTGCCCTCATGCGCGATCTCGATGCCGATAACCGCCGCGCCGCGGCTGACGATGCGTACCTGCCGTTGCCGCTCCGGGTCGCCCAGGATGGCGATTTCATGGGATCCCAAACGATCTCGCGCGATGCTGAAAGCAGTCATAGCCTTGTTCCTGGCACCAAAGCACCGCATGTTAGCCTGACCTACTCGTTCCCGTTTCGAATCCCCCATGAATGCACGCCCCGATAGCCCCACGTCGCCGATCCTGCTCAGCCAGTACCAAGCGCCCGCATGGCGGGTGGAACGCGTCGAACTGGAGTTCGATCTGGCCATCGACCGCACCGAGGTGCTTTCGCGCCTGACGCTCAGTCGCGGCGATGCCATCTCTCCGCTGCGCCTGGATGGCGAAGGCCTGGAGCTGCTTTCGATCGCACTCGACGGCAAGGCCCTGGACCCCTCGGCCTATCGCCAAGCGGACCAGATGCTCGAGGTCGATGGCGCCCAGGACGGCAGCGTGCTCGAAACGCGCGTGCGTCTGGACCCGGCGAACAATACCGCGCTGGAAGGCCTGTACCTCTCCGGCACGCGTGACACCGGTTTTTTGCTGACCCAATGCGAGGCCGAAGGGTTTCGCCACATCACGTATTTCCCGGATCGGCCTGACGTACTGGCCAGCTATACGGTCACGCTGCGCGCCGACCGCGCGCGCTTTCCGGTGCTGCTTGCCGGCGGCAATCCCGATGGTGCCGGGGAGCTGGAAGGCGGTCGTCATTGGGCGCGCTTTGTCGACCCGCATCCCAAGCCCAGTTATCTGTTCGCCCTGGTCGCCGGGCGCCTCGAAAAGATCGAGCGCGACTACACGACCGCCGACGGCCGCGCGGTCACGCTGGTGATATGGGCCGAAGCGGACGCCATCGAACGCTGCCATTACGCCATGGATGCGCTGGAACGCTCGATGCGCTGGGACGAGCAGGCCTATGGCCGCAACTACGATCTGGATGTCTTCCATGTCGTGGCGACGCACGACTTCAACATGGGTGCGATGGAGAACAAGGGCCTCAATATTTTCAACGCGAAGTATCTGTTGGCCGATCCCGACTCGACGACCGACGACGAATACCGCGCCGTCGAAGCCGTGGTCGCGCACGAATATTTCCACAACTGGAGCGGTAACCGCGTCACCTGTCGCGACTGGTTCCAGTTGAGTCTCAAGGAGGGCCTGACCGTGTTCCGCGAGCAGCAGTTCTCGGCGGACATGAACTCGGCGGCGCTCAAACGCATCGAGGATGTCGCCCTCCTGCGTCGCGCGCAATTTCCCGAAGACGCCGGTCCGCTGGCGCATCCGGTGCGTCCCGCGCAGTATCAGGAGATCAACAACTTCTATACCGCGACGGTCTACGAGAAGGGCTCCGAACTGGTGCGCATGCTTGCCGGCAAACTCGGCAAGGACGGCTTCCGCCGCGGCATGGACCTGTATTTCGCGCGCAACGATGGCCGCGCCGCGACGCTGGAAGACTTCCTCGGCGCGCTGGGCGAAGCCAACCATATCGATCTCACGCCCTACCTGGCCTGGTACGGCCAGGCCGGTACGCCACGCATCAAGGCCCAGGGTCGTTACGACGCAAACGCACGCAGCTACACCCTGGTCTTGAAACAGCACACCGCACCGACGCCGGGACAGGCGCAGAAGTCGGCCTTGCCGATTCCGGTGAAGCTGGCCCTGTTCGGTCAGGACGGTGCCATGCTTGCGCTGCACCTGGGCGATAGCGAAGACGGCGCTACCGAGCGCGTCGTCGTGCTGGATCGGGCCGAGCAATCGTTCGTTTTCCAACATGTCGACGCGGCACCGGTGCCATCGCTGCTGCGTGGCTTCTCCGCCCCGGCGATCCTGGAATGCGATTACTCGCCGGCCGAGCTGGCCTTGTTGCTGCGCCACGACGTCGACGGTTTCAACCGCTGGGAGGCCGGGCAGCAACTGGCCGCACGCGCGTACGACGCGCTTCGCGACAACGGTGACGACGTCGCGGTACAGGCATGGTGCGACGCGCTGGCCGATCTGTTCGAGCGTGGCGGCCTCGATGACGCCCTGCTCGCCGACCTGCTGACGCCGCCGGGCGAAATCGAGCTGGCCGAGCGCGAGCACGATATCGATCCCTCGCGTATTCATGCGACCCGCCAGGCACTGCAGCGCCGACTTGCCGAACGCCTCGGCACCGCTGAACTGCAACGGCGCTACGACACGCTGGCCGCGCAGACCAACCGCAACCTCGACGCCGCCAGTCAGGCGCAGCGCCGCCTCAAGAAACGCGTGCTCGATCTGTGGTCGTTGATCGATAGCAACCATGCGCTGATCGCTGCCGCCGCGCAGTGCGCACACGCGCCCACGATGACTGACCGCCTCGCCGCACTGTCGGTGCTCGTGCGCAGCCAGGCGCCGCAGGCTGCCGACGCGCTGGCTCGTTTCCGCCAGCATCATGCCGGCGATCCGCTCGCGATGGACAAGTGGTTTGCCGTACAGGCGCAACTGCCTGGCGATGCCGTGCTCGAGCGGGTCCAGTCGCTGGCCAACGACCTCGCCTTTACGTTGAAGAACCCCAACCGCGTCAACGCGCTGCTCGGTAGCTGGGCACGCGGCAATCCCAGTGGCTTTCATCGTGCCGATGGTGCCGGCTATCGCTATCTGGCCGAACGCCTTCGCGAACTCGACGCGCTCAATCCGCAGGTCGCTGCCCGTCTGGCCACGGTGCTCAATGGCTGGCGGCGACTGGAGCCGGTGCGGCGCGATGCGGCGCGCGCGGCCATTGCTGGTTTGGCTGAAGAGGGTTCGCTGTCGCGCAATCTTGGTGAGATCGTGCGCAGCATGCTGGGTGATTGAATCGTGGCCCCCTAGTCGTCATCCCGGCGCAGGCCGGGATGACGATAGGGAAAACTGAGGCTATTTGGAGTCCGTACCTGGTCGCAAAAAAATCGCCCGAGTGCAGCGCGTCCGAAGACGGCTACACCCGGGCGTAAGTCAAACAGGTTTCGGCTGTTACGCGGGGCCGGTCATTCAGACCGGCAATTCTTCCAAGGCGTGGCGCAGCTGCTTCATGCGTGTTTCCAGTCGCGGGCGCAGGGAAAGGTTTTCCTGCGCGCTACGCGCCTGCAAACGGTCCATCGCCATTTCCACACGTCCCATCTCGATCAGCAGATCGTGATGCGTATAAACAGGCTGCAAATCCAGCGAGTACTCCATGGCACGTCCCCCTAGAACTTGTCTTGTACGGGGACGAATGCAACGCCCATGCCAGAATGTGATGTAAATCACGCTTTCCTGAGTGAGGCTGCGCAAACTGACGTAATGCGTCACGTCTTGCCCCCAACCGGCACAAATTAGCGTTTTAGTCACCCCATGTTCACGCTCAGAGGGTAAATATCCGCATCACGCGGAGCGGTTTTTGTGCGCCGATCCCCGGCAGATTTTTCGGTTTCTGACGCCTGGCAACACGGTCATCCTGGATTCCCCCTGTTCCTGAGACCGCCAGGCGTCAGATCTAACAAAGCAGAAAGGCCGCTAAATAGCGGCCTTTCTGCTTTTCTACCCTACAAAAACCGACGGCGTCCCGAAGGACGCCGTCTTGCTTCCTCTCCCAGCACGCAATCGAACCCCTGTCCGTTCGATCTCGGCGCGCGTTTCCGCGCAGCTTCTGCCCGGGAAAAGTGCGAAGTGGATAAAGCAGCTTCCATGCCAAAGCGTCTCTGCAGGATATCTTGCGGGTTCGGGGTAAAATGGCGTCCCGTTTCGTCAATTTTTGCTCTGCCAGGGCACTTTTAGAGCGTTTGCCATGATGCTGCACCCGACCCATTACGACGTCATCGTTATCGGCGGTGGTCACGCCGGTACCGAAGCCGCGCTGGCCGCGGCGCGATGCGGTGCGCGCACGCTCCTGCTCAGCCATAACATCGAGACGATCGGCCAGATGAGCTGCAACCCCGCCATTGGCGGCATCGGCAAGGGGCATCTGGTCAAGGAAATCGATGCCCTGGGCGGCGCCATGGCCCGCGCGGCCGATCGCGCCGGCATCCAGTGGCGCACGCTCAATGCTTCCAAGGGGCCGGCCGTGCGCGCCACGCGCTGCCAGGCCGACCGCGCCCTGTATAAGGCAGCGATCCGCCACATCGTCGAAACCCAGCCGAACCTGGAGCTGTTCCAGCAGGCAGTCGACGACCTGATCCTGGAAGGCGGCCGGGTCGTCGGTGTCGTCACGCAGATGGGGCTGTCCTTCCGCGCCCGCAGCGTGGTCCTGACTGCCGGCACCTTTCTCGCCGGCAAGATTCACATCGGCCAGGCGCAGTACGCCGGTGGCCGCGCCGGCGACCCGCCCGCCAGCACGCTCGCGACCAAGCTGCGCGAACTGCCGGTGGCCGCCGAGCGCCTGAAGACCGGCACGCCGCCGCGTATCGACCTGCGCAGCATCGACTTCACCGGCCTGGAAGAGCAGCCTGGCGACAATCCGGCGCCGGTGTTCTCGTACCTGGGTTCGCGCGACGAACATCCGCGCCAGGTCAGCTGCTGGATCACCCATACCACCGAACGTACCCACGAGATCATCCGTGGCGCCCTCGACCGCTCGCCGCTCTACACCGGCCAGATCGAAGGCATCGGTCCGCGTTACTGCCCCTCGATCGAAGACAAGGTCGTGCGTTTCGCGGAGAAGTCATCGCATCAGATCTTCATCGAGCCCGAGGGCCTGGATACGTTCGAGATCTATCCGAACGGCATTTCCACCTCGTTGCCCTACGACGTGCAGCTCGATCTGGTGCATTCGATCAAGGGTTTCGAGCACGCGCATATCACGCGCCCCGGCTATGCCATCGAATACGACTACTTCGATCCGCGCGGCCTGCAGCCCTGGCTGGAAACCAAGGCCGTTCCGGGCCTGTATTTCGCCGGCCAGATCAACGGCACCACCGGCTACGAGGAGGCCGGCGCGCAGGGCCTGATCGCCGGCCTGAACGCCGCATTGGCCACACAAGGCAAGGCGCCCTGGTATCCGCGGCGCGACGAGGCCTACATCGGCGTATTGATCGACGACCTCACCAGCAACGGCACCATCGAGCCGTATCGCATGTTCACCTCGCGCGCCGAATATCGCCTGCATCTGCGCGAAGACAATGCGGACCTGCGCCTGACCGAGGCGGGACATGCGTTGGGCGTGGTGCCGCAAGAGCGTTTCGATGCCTTGCGCGCGAAACGCGAAGCGGTCGAACGCGAGACACAGCGCCTGGGCGGCATCTGGGCAGCGCCGAGCAACGCGCTTGGCGCGGCGATCGAGCGCCAGCTCGGCATCGCCGTCAGCCGCGAAACCAACGCACTCGACCTGCTGCGCCGTCCCGAACTCGACTACGTTCGCCTGATGACCGTAACGGAGCTCGGCCCCCCGGTAGCCCAGGAAGATGTCGCCGCGCAGGTGGAAGTACAAACCAAGTACGCCGGTTACCTGGAGCGTCAGCGCGAAGAGATCGAGCGTCAGCGCCGGCACGAACACACCGCCATCCCCGGCAGCTTCGATTACGACAAGGTGCGTGGGCTTTCGGCCGAGGTGCTGCTGAAGCTCAAGCGGACCCAGCCCGCCACCATCGGGCAGGCGGCACGGATCAGCGGCGTGACACCCGCAGCCATCTCGCTCCTGCTGGTGCACCTGAAGAGACGGGATGCCGCCTGAGCCGGGCAAGCCGTAACGGTGACGCTCTCACTCACGCCCATTCCGCTCCACTTCCCTCGCCCCCCGCCAGCCATGGCATCATCCCCACTTTCACCCCAATCCGCGGAGTCTCACGATGGAAGTCTGGATCGGACGCGATGGCGAGCGCCACGGCCCGTATAAGGAAGGCGATGTGCGCCAGTGGCTGCGTAGCGGCCAGGTGTCACGCGATGATCTGGGCTGGTACGAAGGCTTGGCCGATTGGCAACCGCTGTCGGTGCTGTTTCCCGAAGAGCGGCCCTCGGCAGCACCGCCGCCGATGCAATCCTCGCCGTATGCCGCGCCGCCACTTTCGCAGGCTGCGACGATCAACGAGCTCGAAGATTACGCCGGGTTCTGGAAACGTCTGGTCGCGTACATCATCGACAGCATCGTGCTTTACATCCCCAATATGCTGATCCAGAAGCTCATGGGTGGCGATGTGGCCGGTGAGGCGCTGCGTCAGGCGCAGATGGCCAATCGCGACGACCCGCAACAGATGGTCCAGTCGTTGATGACCTACTACTCCGCCATGACGCCGGCCATGCTGGTGATCAGTGTGGTCACGCTGCTCTATTTCGCGTTCTGCGAAAGCTCGGCCTGGCAGGCCACGGTCGGCAAGCTGGCGATGGGCATCCGGGTGACCGATCTGGAGGGGCAACGCATCGGCTTTCCGCGAGCGCTCGGCCGCTATCTGGGCAAGTTCATCAGCGCATTGATCCTGTGCATCGGTTTCCTGATGGTGGCCTGGACGCGCCGCAGCCAGGGCTTGCACGACATCATGGCCAATACCCTGGTCTTGAATGGTCGCGCCAATCGCCAGAAAGCTGCCGCATCGAATACGACGCGCAACGATTCTTTCAACGCCTGACCCCGCCCGTCGATCCCGAAAAAAAGCGCGCCGTTGATCCGGCGCGCTTTTTTTTCATCCGTCCAGCGTCACACGCCGTCGCTCGCATGCAAGGTCAGCTCGGCCTTGTTTTCGGCATCCATCTTGTCCCACTTTTTCATGTAGTCGACGCGCTTGGATTCGATGTCGCTCTTATGCGACTCGTACCAGGCGTCGGCGGCAGGCGTCTTGTCGACCAGCTCGCTGTCGCGCTTCCAGTCGGCAAAGTCCTTCGACTGCAGGTTGTATTTGGCGCTCGCATCGTTGTGGAGCGGGATCAGCGAAAAGCGCGCTTTCCATACGCCCATGCGCGGGCGCACCCAGACGTAATACGTCTTGCCCGGATCGAGCGTGGCATTCATGAAATCAGCATTTTCGCCGATCACCATAAACAGGTGATCGCCCGCCGGCACATGCATTTGCACGGCGGTCTTGGACGAAACAATACCGCCGAACCGTGTCTGGCCACCGGTCACGTCATACACCGAGGACTGAATCGCCCCGCCCATGACGGAAGGCCGCATAAACACCACGGTGGCCTGTTCCACGACAGCCGGAGCCACGGTCGCGGCCTTGCTGCCGCTCTTGGTCATCAAACTGGACTGGCAGCCGCCAAGCATCAGCACGAGCGCAAACACCGCCCATGCGCGGATCATCTTGATCATGTTTTCCCCCTGACGCCATGTTTATGCTTTGGCCGCACGGACATGGCGCCATGCGACGGCGCCAAGCATCGACGGTCTGATGCCGCACTGCAAGGCCGTCATGGCGGGCGACCTTGTATGATGTCAGACCCGACCTGGAGACCTCGCGTTTCCACGCCGGTGCAGCCCCTCAAGGAATGTTTACAGACTCATGCTCAGCATCGAACAACGCATTGCCCAGGACATCGCCGCCAAGCCCGAACAAGTGCAGGCCGCGGTGGATTTGCTCGACGGTGGCGCCACCGTGCCCTTCATCGCTCGCTATCGCAAAGAGGCCACCGGCGGGCTGGACGACACGCAGCTGCGCCTGCTCGAAGAGCGCCTGCGTTACCTGCGCGAACTGGAAGATCGCCGCAGCGCGATCCTGACCAGCGTCGAGGAGCAGGGCAAGCTGAGCGATGCGTTGAAGAAAGACATCCTCGACGCCGACACCAAGGCGCGTCTGGAAGATTTGTATCTGCCCTACAAGCCCAAGCGCCGCACCAAGGCGCAGATCGCGCGCGAGGCCGGCCTGGAGCCGCTGGCGACCACACTGCGCGAAGACCCCACGCAATTGCCCGAGACGCTGGCCGAAGGCTATGTGGACGCGGACAAGGGCGTTGCCGATGTGCGTGCGGCACTCGATGGCGCGCGCGCCATCCTGATGGAATCGATCGCCGAGGACGCGCACCTGGTCGGCGAGCTGCGCGACTGGCTGTGGGACAAGGGCCAGATCCGCGCCAAGGTGGTCGAAGGCAAGGAGAATGAAGGCGCGAAGTTCCGCGACTATTTCGATCACGTCGAACCGATCGGCAAGATTCCTTCGCATCGCCTGCTCGCGCTGATGCGCGCACGCAATGAAGGCGTGATCGAACTGGAACTCGCTCCCGCGCTCGAGTCCGAGCAGGGCCACGCCGAAGGCGAAAGCCGTGTCGCCGCGCATGCGGGCATCTTCGATCGCGGCCGCTCCGCCGATGCGTGGCTGCGTGAAACCGTGCGCCTGACCTGGCGTGTCAAATTGCATCTGCATCTCACGCTCGACCTGTTCGGCCGCGTCCGCGAAGGTGCCGAAGACGAAGCCATCCGGGTATTCGGCGAAAACTTGAAAGACCTGTTGCTGGCCGCACCGGCCGGCGCCAAGACGGTGATGGGCCTGGACCCGGGCATCCGCACCGGCGTGAAGGTCGCCATCGTCGACGCCACCGGCAAATTGCTGGCCACCGACACGATTTATCCGCACGAACCGCGCCGACAGTGGGACCAGTCGATCGCGCGCCTGGCGGTGCTCAGCAAGCAGCACGGGGTCAACCTGATCGCCATCGGCAACGGCACCGCCTCGCGCGAAACCGACAAGCTCGCCGGCGAGCTGATGAAAAAGCATGCCGACCTCAAGCTGGCCAAGATCGTGGTCAGCGAAGCGGGCGCCTCCGTGTATTCGGCATCGGAAACCGCCGCCAAGGAATTCCCCGAGCTCGATGTGAGCCTGCGCGGTGCGGTATCGATCGCGCGTCGTCTGCAGGATCCGCTGGCCGAGCTGGTGAAGATCGAACCCAAGGCGATCGGCGTGGGCCAGTACCAGCACGACGTGAACCAGGTAAAGCTGGCGCGCAACCTCGACGCCAGCGTCGAAGATTGCGTGAACGCGGTCGGTGTCGATGCGAATACCGCCTCGGCGGCCTTGCTGTCGCGCGTTGCCGGCCTGTCGGCGTCGGTGGCGGAAAACGTGGTGAAGTACCGCGACGCGAACGGTCCCTTCGCCAACCGCCAGGCACTGCTCAAGGTGCCGCGTCTGGGCGACAAGGCTTACGAGCAGTGCGCCGGCTTCCTGCGTGTGGCCCATGGCGACAACCCGCTCGATGCCAGCGCGGTGCATCCGGAAGCCTATCCGGTGGTGGAGCGCATCATCGCCCAATGCGGCCGTGAAGTTCGCAACATCATTGGCGATGCCAGCTTCCTGCGCGGCCTCAAGCCGGAGCAGTTCACCGATGAGCGTTTCGGTGTACCGACCGTGCGCGACATCCTCAAGGAACTGGAAAAGCCCGGCCGCGATCCGCGTCCGGAGTTTGTCGCGCCGAGCTTTGCCGAGGGCGTCGAGGATCTCAAGGACCTGCGCCCGGGCATGATTCTCGAAGGCCGCGTCACCAACGTCGCCGCCTTCGGCGCGTTCGTCGACATCGGTGTGCATCAGGACGGCCTGGTACACGTATCGGCGCTGTCGCACACCTTCGTCAAGGATCCGCGCGACGCAGTGAAGGCTGGCGATATCGTCAAGGTCAAGGTGATGGAGGTCGACCTGCCACGCCAGCGCATCGGCCTGTCGATGCGCCTTGACGATGAGCCAGGCCAGCAGACGCGCGGTGGTAAGCCGGCAGGCGGCAACGACAACGCGCGCGGCGGTCAACGCGATCAGCGCGGTGGCGGTCGTCCCGGCGGTGGTGGTGGTGGCTCCAAGCCGGCAGCAGCGCCGGCGCCGGCCAATAGCGCCTTTGCCGACGCGCTGTCGCGGGCGATGAAGCGCTAAACGGTCGTTTTAAAACGCAAAATCGCGACAAACTGACGGCCGGATAAGATTAATTATCCGGCCGTCTTGGGGAAATCCGCTCGAATCAACGATTTGCACTCCCATGCTTACGCCGCAGCGCAGCATGCGCGTCAGTACGGATATGCATTACCGTAACAAACCTATAACAAAGCCCTAGCAAGGAGCGTTGCACATGCCTCGTACTCGTTATCTGGCCGGCGCCATTACCGCCGCGCTGCTTTTCAGTTCCGCCGCTTCGGCGGGCCAGTTCGACAAGGTGGTCGTCTTCGGCGACAGCTTGAGCGATGCAGGCAATATCTCGCTGGCCACCGCGCCGCAGATCCAGCCGCCGTTGCGCTTCACCACCAACCCGGGTGTGACCACCGCCGAAATCGTTGCGGCGAACCTCGGTCTGCCGATCACACCCTCGGTGCTGGGCGGCACCGATTTCGCCTTTGGCGGCGCAGGCCTCAACAACAACTCCGCGGCAGGTCCCATCCCGACCATTCCGCAGCAGTTGCAGATGTACCTCGGCGCGACCGGCGGCAAAGCCGATCCGCGCACGCTCTACCAGATGTGGGGCGGCGCCAACGACATCTTCTACCTGACCGCCACCTCGACCAATCCGAACGTGCTGGCCGCCGGCACCGTGGCCGCCGCCACGACCGAAGTGAAGCTGCTCGGCCAGTTGCAGGCCGCCGGCGCCAAGTACGTTGTCGTCTATAACCTGCCCGATATCGGCAAGACGCCGGAAAGCATCGCCGGTGGTCCGGCGGCGCAGGCCGGTGGCACGCAGTTGTCGCTGGCGTTCAACGGCGTGCTCAATGCGGGCATCTCGCAGCTGAGCAACAACGGCCTCAACGTGATTCCGGTGAACACCTTCGCGCTGCTTAACGAAGTGATCGCCAATCCGTCCGCCTACGGCTTCACCAACGTCACGCAGCCGGCCTGCGGCGCCGGCTCCAGCTCGGTGCAGTGCGGTCCGGCCGGTTCGGGCCTGCCTTACACCTACGCCGCGGGCACCAACCAGACCTACCTGTTCGCCGACGGCGTGCATCCCACCACCGCGGCACACGCACTGCTGGGCGAGTACGTAACCTCGTTGCTGCGTGCACCGGGCCAGATCTCGCTGCTGGGCGAAGCGCCCTTGGCGGCCAGCCAGGCGCAGAACCGCGCGATCCGCAATCAGATGCAGGCGGACGAAGCGGGCTCCGGCACGCGCTTCTTCGCCAACGTCGATTACTCGCACCAGCGTTTCGACGGCAGCGACAGCTCGCCCAAGACCACGTCCAACAACGTCGACCTGACCCTCGGTGCCGACGCCAAGCTCAACGAGAATTTCTCGATCGGCGTGGCGATGGGCATCGGTCAGCACAATAGCGATTTCACCGGCGGCGGCGGCTACAAGCTGCAGGACATCAGCGGCATCGGCTACGCCACCTGGTATGCCGGCGGCGCCTATGTCGGCGGCTATGTCAACTTCGCGCAGTCCAACTTCTCCGACATCGACCGTCGCATCCAGTTGGGTACGAATCTTCGTGGCGAAACCGGCAAGGACGATGGTTCGCGCCTGGGCGGCGGTTTCACCGGCGGCTACTGGTTCACCTTCAACAACATCCGCACCGGCCCGTTCGCCAACCTCGACTGGCAGACGGTGAAGCTCGACGGCTATACCGAAAGCGGCGACGACAGCACCGCGATGAGCTTCGGCAGCCAGCACCGCGACTCGCTGATCTCGACCCTGGGCTGGCGTCTGCAGGGCAGCTTCGGCTCGGGCAGCATCGCCTGGTCGCCGTACGCCGAACTGGCCTGGAACCACGACACCAAGGCGGATCAGCGCGAAGTGACCGCCGGCCTGGTCAGCATGCCGGGGACCTTCTCGCTGCTCGGCTATACGCCGGACAAGAGCTGGGGCACTGCCGATGTCGGCCTGAACGCGAAGTTCTCCGAAAGCGTCAGCGCCTGGGTGGGTTACAGCGGTCGTTTCAAGGACAGCAGCCAGAAGTACAACAGCCTGAACATCGGCATGAAGATCGGCTTCTGATGCTGAGTAAAGTCGGCCGAGCTTTGCTCGGCCTGTAAGTCCGGCGGCTACGCCGCCTGTAAACGGTAAATGGGAAGAGCAAAAGCCTCGCTGCTCTGCTTTTCCCATTTACAGGTCGCGTAGCGACCGGACTTACAGATCGCACAGCGATCGGCTTTACAGGCGGCGCAGCCGCCGGACTCACTCATCGCAAACACAAAAAAAGCCCGCTTTCGCGGGCTTTTTTCTCAACTAGCGGCAACGATTACTTGCCCTTGCCGCCCGTCGCCATATTGAGGATCGACTGCGCCTGCTTCTGCAAGCTAGCGGCATCGTCGTCACTGAGCGTATCGGTCTTGCTGCCGGCTTCGTGCTGCTTCAGCAGCAGCGAGCCATCCTGACCCCATGCGGCGCGGTCGGTGGACGACGGCTTGGCGTCCTTGCTGGACTTCTTCTGCTGCACGACCACCCACGGCTTGCCGTCCTTATAGGCGTAGTCGGTGCTGGTGAAGCCCTTGTCGCCGTAGTCGACCTGCTCGCGAATGAACTTCACGTTGCCGCCTTCGCGGAACACCTGCCAGCCGCGCGACACATCTTTGTCGAGCTTGGTGCCATTGGTGATCTTCATGCCGCCGATGTGTGCCTGCACGTCCTTGAACGCGGCAAACTCCTTGTCGCCAGCGGTCTGCACCGGTGCCAGGGTGATCGTCACCTGGCTGGGCGCACCCTTGGTCAACACGGGCGACTGCAAAGCCGGGGCGTATTTGTGATCGCCATCGGTCAGCACAGCCTGCACGTTATAGCCATTGGCCGGGACGATATCCGTCGCGTTGAAGGTCAGCTCGAACGACTGCGGCATGCTCGGCACCGGCGAGATCGTCTTGCTCGCCAGCGAGGTGGCGCCACCTTCGGTCGACACGTCGACCAGGCTGATTTCGAGCTTCGCATTCGGCGAAAGCTGCACGTCGCCGGACATGGCCACGGTGCCGGACACCGTATTGGCCTTGGGGGCAGCTGCTGTGTTGTCACCCGCTGCAGGGGCGTTTTCCGCCGCCGGCTGCGACGACGACGTATCCGAAGAAGAATTGCAACCGGCCAGCGCCAGGGCTGCAACCGACATCAGCGACCAAACGATCCTGCGCATTGAGGGACCTCAATCTATCGATGAACCAAAACGCGAAAACCCGCGCCACGTCTAGACGTGCCATAGATTTTCACGGGGGAAGCTTCAAGCATAGCCCAAAGAACCCCTGTGGAAAAGTCAACAAAACCAGTGCCATCCGTACCAAACGAGCGTTTGGCTGGGGTTTTCGTGACCCAGCAGGCGCTCATGTTACCCGTATCACACCCACTGAGACGAGATAGGAGCAAAATCTTACGTGAAATAAATTTCATTTGTCTGTGTATGCAACGGGTAAACCAAACCCAAACTCGGTCGTTATTCATTGCGACCTGTCGGCTAAAACCACCGGTTGGACTACAGCGTGCCCCGCTCGACCCTATAGTTTTCGGCACAGATGCCTGGGGCTTGAGTTCGCTGGAATCCGTTAAAGCTTTGGACACATGGAAGTTAAGCGGTGAAAGCAGGAGCGAAATTCCCCTCGTCCACGTTGGTTGGAAATTGCGATGAACACGCAAAAAACTACGCACCTCGTCGAAGCCCCCTCCGGCACCTTTGCTGATCGTATAAAAGTGCTGATCCAGCGCGTTGGCAGCGTCACGGAAATCGCACGAATGTGCGGGTTCTCCGAAGGCGTTGTGCGTAGTTGGCGCGACGGCAACACCGATCCGTCCCGCGCCCGTTGCGTGACCCTCGCCAAGACCCTTGGTATTTCGCTGGTATGGCTGGTAGCCGGTGAAGGCACGATCCAGACCGAGGCGCTCGCGCAGGGCGAGGACATGTCCGGCACGGAGAGCTCGCTGTCCCAGCGTCACCGTTCCAAGCTGCGGACCGCAGCCGACACGCTGCAGGCCAGTGGCGTCGCCATGGACCCGACCCGCCTCAATACCGCGCTGCGCATTCTGCAGTCCGAGCTCGACCTGGCCGAAAGCCGCCTGACCTTGGCCGAAAACGCCGACATGCTGGCCGAGCTTTACGACATCCTCGGCCCCAACGGCGACGTGGATGCCACAGCGATGGTGGCGTTCAATCATCGTCTGGGCGATCGGATTCGCCGGAATCGTTCGGCAGCTTGAAAGCAGTGAGTCCGGTCGCTAGCGCGACCTGTAAGTCCAGCTGCTAAGCAGCCTGTAAAGTCGGTCGCTACGCTCCCTGTAAAGGGAGAAAGACAAGAAAAAGCCCGCAACCTGGCGGGCTTTTTCTGTTTACTGTTGGCCATTGACAGGCTGCGTTAGCAGCCAGACTTACAACTTCGAAATATCCGCGATCGCCGCAAACTGCGCCTTCAGCTGCCCAAGCAAGGCCAGGCGATTGGCACGTACGGCCGGGTCTTCGGCATTGACCAGCACGTCGTCGAAGAACGCATCGACCGGCGCCTGAAGCTGGGCCAGACGTGTCAGCACCGCAGCGTAGTCGCCCGCTTCCAGCGGAGCGGCGGTGTCGGCGGTCGCAGACACCAGCGCATCGGCCAACGCACGTTCGGCGTCGAACTCGAAATACTTTGGATCGACCGAACTGCCGACTGGCGGTGCACCGGCTTCCTCGGCCTGCTTGCGCAGGATGTTGGCAACGCGCTTGTTGGCGGCAGCAAGGCTGGCCGCTTCCGGGCGGCGGCCGAAATCGGCTACCGCGCGCAGGCGACGATCGAAATCGGCCAGACTCGCCGGCCGCACCGCAAGCACGGCTTCGAACTGCTCGCCGCCAAAACCCTGTTCGGCGTAATAGCCACGTAGACGCTCAAGCACGAAGTCATACAGCTCACCGGCCAATTCGGCGCGGCGCTTGCCCGCATCGAGTGGCGCCGCCTTGCCGTCCTTGCCCGGCTTGATGCCGGCGGCCAGAGCGGCTTCGGGCAGCAGTTCCAGAGCCTCACGCAGCGTGCCCGGCAGGTCGAGCTCGATGCCGCCTTCGATCAGCGTGCGTGCCAGGCCCAGGGCCGCGCGGCGCAGGGCAAACGGATCTTTGTTGCCGCTGGGCTTCATGCCGACGGCGAAAATGCCCGTGAGCGTGTCCAGGCGCTCGGCCACGGCCAACACCTGGCCGACCTTGCCCGAGGCGACGGCATCGCCGGCAAAGCGCGGCTGGTAGTAGCTGTCGAGCGCGTCGGCCACCTCGGCCGGCTCGCCATGATGCGCGGCGTAGTAACGGCCCATCACACCCTGCAGCTCGGGAAACTCGCCAACCATGCGGGTGAGCAGGTCGCACTTGCTCAGCGCGGCGGCACGAGTCGCCTGACCGGCGTCGACACCGACCCGGTTGGCGATGACGCGCGCAAGCTCGGCAACGCGGATGCTCTTGTCCCACAGGCTGCCCAGCGCCTGCTGATAGGTCACGTTCTTCAACGCGTCCTGATAGCCGGCCAATGGGGTCTTCAGATCTTCGTCCCAGAAGAACTTCGCGTCGGCGAATCGCGGACGGATAACGCGCTCGTAGCCCTTGCGAATCTCGCTCGGCTGCTTGCTGTCGATGTTGGCGATACCGATGAAATGCTCGGTGAGCTTGCCGTCGGCATCGAACACCGGCACGAACTTCTGATTGGTTTCCATCGTCGTCACCAGTGCCTCGGGCGGCACGGCGAGAAAGTCCCGCTCGAACGTGCAGGCGATCGCCGCCGGCCATTCGGTGAGGTTGGCGATTTCGTCCAGCAGCGCGGCGTCCAGGCGCGGTATGCCGCCGGTTTCTTTCGCGGCACGGGCGATTTCAGCCTCGATGCGCTGTCGACGCTCGCGCGGGTCGGCCAGCACCTTGGCCGCTCGCATATGGTCGAGCCAACCGTCGGCGTCGGCGATATGCACCGGCTGCGGATGCATGAAGCGGTGACCGCGCGACTGGCGGCCGCTCTTCAAGCCCAGCACTTCGCCGTCAATGATGTCCGAGCCATACAGCATTACCAGCCAATGCGCCGGGCGCACGAAGCTGTAGTCGTGATCGGCCCAGCGCATCGGCTTCGGGATCGGCAGGCCCTTGAGTGCCTCGTCGACAATCTCCGCAAGCAGATCCTTGAGGAGTCGCACCGGCGACATGTCGCGGTAAGCAAACCAGGCGCCCTTGTCGGTGCGCTCTTCGCCCAGTTGCTCGACGTCGACGCCACACGATTGAGCGAACCCCAACAGGGCCTTGGTGGGCTTGCCCTCGGCATCGCGACCCGCGGTCAGTGCCGGACCGCGACGCACGATCACCTGTTGCGCCGCCGATTCGGCCACCGCGGGAATATGCGCCGCCAGACGACGCGGGGAGGCGTACACCACCGCGCTGTCCAGGGCCGCATCAATACCGCGCTTGGACAGGCCATCGCAGATGCCACGCAGGAAAGCGGCAGCCAGTTCATCGAGCGCCTTGGGCGGCAGTTCTTCCGTACCCAGCTCGATCAGTAACGACTTGGCGGCGCTCATGCAGCCTGCTCCTTCTTGTTCTTGAGGCCGGGGAAACCGAGCTTTTCGCGCTGCGCGACGTAGGTTTCGGCAACCGCACGCGACAATGTGCGTACACGCAGGATGTAGCGCTGGCGCTCGGTCACGCTGATCGCGCGGCGCGCGTCGAGCAGGTTGAACGTGTGGCTTGCCTTCATCACCTGCTCATAGGCAGGCAACGGCAGGCCAGCGGCGATCAGCTTGTTCGCCTCGCCTTCGCAGACGTCGAACCAGCGCAGCAACTCGGGCACATTGGCGTGCTCGAAGTTGTAGGTGCTCTGCTCGACCTCGTTCTGATGGAACACGTCGCCGTAGGTCACCGTACCGTGCGGGCCTTCCGTCCAGATCAGGTCGTAGACGTTGTCCACGTTCTGCAGGTACATCGCCAGGCGCTCGAGACCATAGGTGATCTCGCCCGTCACCGGGCGGCATTCCAGGCCGCCGGCCTGCTGGAAATAGGTGAACTGGGTGACTTCCATGCCGTTGAGCCAGACCTCCCAGCCCAGGCCCCAGGCGCCGAGCGTAGGCGATTCCCAGTTGTCCTCGACGAAACGCAGGTCATGAACGAGCGGATCCAGGCCCAGCTCCTTCAGCGAGCCGATGTACAGCTCGAGAATGTTCTCCGGGTTCGGCTTCATCACCACCTGATACTGGTAGTAATGCTGCAGACGGTTGGGGTTTTCGCCGTAGCGGCCGTCCGTCGGGCGGCGCGAAGGCTGAACATAGGCGGCCGCCCACGGCTCGGGGCCGAGTGCGCGCAGAAAAGTGGCTGGATGGAACGTTCCTGCGCCGACCTCGGTATCGAGCGGCTGCAGCAGCACGCAACCCTGCGCCGCCCAGTAGCGGTTAAGGGTCTGGATCACATCCTGGAAAGTACGTGCGGACATGGTTTTCCGTGACCTGGAATAAAGCGGGTTAGTATAGCCTTGAGGTCAAATTCACGTCGTTAGGGTTTTCTACGGTCGCCTGAGCTTTGGCGGCGTCAGGGGTTTTTTGAATGGCCACAGCACCGCAATCGCCTTCCCTGCTCGGCCGCCGAGGCAGGTTGTCGCTGGACGAGATGCTGGCCGCCCTGGTGGTCACCGGCCATATCGCCGCCGACGATGCGAAAAACGTCCGCATGGGCTCGCGCTCGGGCCGCAGCACGGTCGAGCTGCACCCGTTGGTGATCATCGCCAATGCCAAGTTGCCGAACATGCGCGAACCGGGCCGACCGCTGAGCGCCGAGGCACTGACCGAATGGCTGGCTGCCCAGGCCGATCTGCCGTACATGAAGATCGACCCGATGAAGATCAACGTGGCCGCCGTGACCCAGGTGGTAAGCCACGCCTATGCGATACGCCACAAGATTCTCCCCGTGGCGGCGGCCTTGGGCGAGGTGACCTTCGCCACCTGCGAACCGTTCGACGCAGCCTGGGCCACCGATCTTTCGCACATGCTCCGGCGCGAAGTGTCACGCGTCGTCGCCAATCCGCTGGATATCAACCGCTACCTGCAAGAGTTCTACGGCGTCCAGCGCTCGATCCAGATGGCGCAGGACGCAAAGAACGCGGCGGGCGGCTATGACTCGTCGGCGATTCTCAACTTCGAGCAGCTGGTGGAGCTGGGCAAGAGCGGCGAAGTCGGCGCAGACGATCGCCATGTCGTGCATATCGTCGACTGGTTGCTGCAATACGCGTTCGAGCAGCGCGCCTCCGATATTCATCTGGAACCGCGACGCGATGCCGGCAAGTTGCGTTTCCGCATCGACGGCATCATGCACAAGGTGTTCGAGTTACCGCCGCCGGTGATGACCGCAGTAACGGCGCGCATCAAGATTCTTTCGCGCCTGGACGTAGCCGAAAAGCGCCGCCCACAGGACGGCCGCATCAAGACGCGATCGTCGGCAGGCCGCGAAGTCGAGCTGCGTATCTCGTCCATGCCGACCGCGTTCGGCGAGAAGATGGTGATGCGTATCTTTGACCCGGACATCGTCGCCAAGGATTTCTCCCAGCTCGGCTTTTCGCCGACCGAGGACGCGATCTGGCGCGGCATGGTCGAACGCCCGCACGGCATCGTGCTGGTTACCGGCCCGACCGGTTCGGGCAAGACCACCACGCTGTATTCCACGCTGAAGCATCTGGCGACACCGTCGATCAACGTCTGCACGGTGGAAGACCCGATCGAAATGGTCAGCCCCGAGTTCAACCAGATGCAGGTGCAGCCGGCGATCGATCTCGACTTCGCCGCCGGTGTGCGCACCTTGTTGCGCCAGGACCCGGACATCATCATGGTCGGCGAGATTCGCGACCTGGAAACCGCGCAGATGGCGGTGCAGGCTTCGCTGACCGGTCACCTGGTGTTGTCGACGCTGCACACCAACGACGCGCCCAGCGCAGTGACGCGACTGCTCGATCTTGGCGTGCCGCATTACCTGATCCAGTCGACCCTGACCGGCG
The DNA here is from genome assembly GCF_055584465.1 of Dyella sp. NPDC103356. Classification (NCBI taxonomy): domain Bacteria; kingdom Pseudomonadati; phylum Pseudomonadota; class Gammaproteobacteria; order Lysobacterales; family Rhodanobacteraceae; genus Dyella; species Dyella sp. NPDC103356. Next base: position 3,303 of record NZ_JBVJLZ010000005.1, on the reverse strand, counting down.
TGGTAGCGCAGCGCCTGGTGCGTACGCTATGCCCGCACTGCAAGCAGGAGACCACTCAGGACCCGCACGAATGGGTCGCCCTCACGCACGGCTGGGATTTGCCGGTGCCGGAGAAAGTGTTCAAACCGCTCGGCTGCCTGGAATGCCGTCATACGGGCTTCATGGGACGCACCGGCGTGTATGAAATGATGCCCATGTCCACGCGCTTGCGCGGGTTGATTACCCCGCAACTCGATCTGGCCAAGCTGGGTGGCGCCGCGTTAAGCAGCGGCATGCAACCTTTACGCATTTCCGCCGCGGCACAGGTCGCGCGCGGCGTGACCACGGTGCAGGAAGTACTCACCGTTCTGCCGCCGATCGAGACGGAAATCGACGATACGAAGTAACCGCTACGCCTTACTAGACAGACACCATCCATGAAGCCCGTTTTGATCATCCGTACCGGCCGCGCGCCCGACACCATTCGTGCACGCTTTGGCGATTTCCCGCATTGGTTCCGCGTTGGCGCGCAACTGGCGCCGCAACAGGTCCGCGTTGTCGACGTCGAGGCCGGCGAACAGTTGCCGCCGCCCAAGGATGTCGCCGGCGCGTTGATTACCGGTTCGGCATCCATGGTGACCGAACGTCTGCCGTGGAGCGAACAGACCGCGGGCTGGATTCGCGATGCGATGGATGTCGAGCTGCCGATGTTTGGCGTCTGCTACGGTCATCAGTTGATGGCGCATGCGCTGGGCGGGCGCGTCGACTACCTGCCCGGTGGCCGCGAGATCGGCACGGTATCGCTTGAAGCCGTTGGCGACGTGACCCAGGATCCGCTTGCTGCCGCGCTGCCTGCGCAGTTTCGCGCACATGCCACGCACGAGCAGTCCGTGCTGGAAGCGCCGAAGGGCTCGCGGTCGCTATTGCGCAGCGACCGCGATCCGAATCATCTGCTGCGCTACGGGCCGAACGCGTTGAGTGTTCAGTTCCATCCGGAGTTCAATGCCGATGTGATGCGCGCTTATATCCATCGCAAGCGCAACGACATGCATCGCGAAGGTTTCGATCCGCACCATACCTTCAGGCAGGTTGCACCGACACCGATCGCGCGTCGGTTATTGCGGCAGTTTGCACGACATCATGGATTGGCTGCGCAGCGCTGATCGTTGCGCGGCCATCGTCAACGCCTTGGCGGCATCGGAAACGGCGTAACCACTTTCTGACCATCGCTGGCATCGCGAATGGCCAACGGACCCTTGCGCTCGACTTCCTCGATACGCACGACCGATTGCATCGGCAGATGCAGCACGCGCGTGTCCTGGAACTCCTCGCGCAGTCGTTCTTCCGTGGGGTCGACGACGATGCCTTCGCCCGCTGGCTCGAACACCAGCTCGCCGACTTCGGTAAAACCCCATAGCCCGCTTGATGCTACGTGACGAGCGTAGAGCTCGTAGCATTTGCCCAGGTGCAGGAAGGTAACCTTGTAGAGTTTCTTTGTGCGCATGGTAGCCATTTTAACCGCGCAGCCGTCGTGCGATGGCGGGCTTGCACAGCAGCGCGAAGACGATGCCGAACAGGAAGCCGGCGATATGCGTCCACCACACGACCAGGCCGTAGCTGGGGCCGGCATAGCTGAAAAGCAGCTGCAGCAGCACCCAGATGCCAATCAGCAGGAAGGCCGGGATACGTACGAATTCGAGATACAGGCCCAGCGGCAGCACGAGGCCGAGGCGGGTTCGCGGAAACAATGCGATATATGCGCCAAGGATGGCCGATACCGCACCGCTGCAGCCAATGATCGGCGAACGCACACCCGCCAGAGACAGGGCGCCGATCAGGTTGGCGAGCGCGCCACCGATAAGAAACAGGGCCAGGAAACGCATCGAACCCAGCGCTCTTTCGGCGGGAAGACCGAAAATCACCAGGAAGAGCAGGTTGCCGAGCAGATGCAGCCACGCCAGGTGGATAAATAATGCGGTGATCAGACGCAGCAAGGACGGATCATGCAACTGCTGCAGGATCGGTTCTTTGGCGTCGAACACGTTAGCGGGTACGGTGCCCCATTCGAGCCACATCGACACCCGTTGCGGCCCGGGCATCAACGCGAACATGACGAAGCTCACCACGCATACGATGACCAGCAAGACCGTCGCCCATTGCGGCCGGACGCGCCGGCGAGTTTCGACATGGACGAACACGGGGAGGTACTCCGCAGGATGGACAGGGCAGTCGCATCATAGGGGAAACCGTCGTGTGGGCGGGGGTGGAAAGGGCTTATTGCTCCGGGTCTGGGTCCAGTTCCACATGCGTGCCATTGAGGTGTGCTGTCGGCGTGGGATAGGTCTTGATGGTCAGGCGGTTGCCGAGGCGGGTTTCGCTGACTTTAAAGGGGTCGATCTTATGCGTCCCGCTGAACCATAGGCGATTGTCCGGACCGGTGAACGTGATTCGCAGCAGCATGGAGTCGCGTTGATTTTCCGCTTCCCAGATATCCCCTCGCATCAGCGTGCCCCGCGGTTCACCGAAAGCGCTTCGGGTCGGATCGTAGAAATGGATGGCCGGTTCGCTTGGTGGGGAGGCCTGCTTGAAGCTCGCCAAAGGCTGATGGCAAAGCTGTATTTGTTCGCTGTAGAGGGGATTTCCGTCGAGTTTCATCTTCAAGTTGATCCACGTTCCATTCGCGCACTCGTGCCAAACCAGGTCGGTTGGGTGCGTGTCCGCGTGGGCGTCATTGATCAGCAGTAGCGTGACTATGAAGAGGGAGAAGAGGGTGGTGCGTGCCATGTGTATCGCCTGATGACCGACTGTCTCCGGGAACGCGGGTAGAGGGGTTTTGTTGACGGTCGCCTTGGGCATTCGTCGATGCCCGGGTGCGCGGTGATGTTGGGAGGTGGCGGTCGCGACTGAAGTCGCTCCTACAACTCAGGCAGGCCCGGCTAGCTTGTAGGAGCGACTTCAGTCGCGACCGGAGCGCCTGGCCGAGAGGGGAACCTCAAATAACCTCAGCCTCCCCTACTCGTCATCCCGGCGCAGGCCGGGATGACGAGTAGGGAGGGTCGATGTTGTGATGTGCCTTGGACTTGCACAGGAACAAAGAAAAAACCCCCACCGTTTCCGGTGAGGGTTTCTCTTTAAATAAAGCCCCTGGCGGTGACCTGTTGCAGCACGAGTCTTCGACTCGCACAGCACCAAAAGAAAAACCCGCATCGATTGATGCGGGTTTCTCAGTATAAAGCCCCTGGCGGTGACCTACTCTTGCATGGGCAATGCCACACTACCATCGGCGCAGCTGCGTTTCACTTCCGAGTTCGGGATGGGATCGGG